>DASTGH010000032.1:0-2555 GCA_035719345.1 Anaeromyxobacteraceae bacterium | reverse complement strand
GGTCGCGCCGCTCCTCTGCGCCGGCATCACGACCTGGTCGCCGCTGCGCCACTGGAAGGCGGGCAAGGGCTCGCGGGTGGGCGTGGTGGGTCTCGGCGGCCTCGGGCACATGGCGGTGAAGCTCGCCGCCGCGCTCGGCGCCGAGGTGACGATGCTGAGCACGTCGCGCTCGAAGGAGGCCGATTCCAGGCGGCTCGGCGCCCACGCCTTCGCGCTCACGTCGGACGACGGCACGTTCAAGCGGCTCGCCAACCGCTTCGACCTCATCATCGACACCATCTCCGCGCCGCACGACTACAACGCCTACCTCGGCATGCTGCGCGTGGACGGCACCATGGTGCTGCTCGGCGTCCCGCCGCAGCCCACGCCGGTCCACGCCTTCCCGCTCATCGTCGGGCGGCGCAGCCTGGCCGGCTCGCTCATCGGCGGCATCGCCGAGACGCAGGAGATGCTCGACTTCTGCGCCGAGCGGAAGGTCGCCTCGGACGTCGAGGTCATCCCCGTCCAGAAGATCAACGAGGCCTACGAGCGGATGATGAAGGGCGACGTCCGCTATCGCTTCTCCATCGACTGCTCGAGCATCTGACCCGGGTAGGAGGGGGACAGGCGCGGTTCCGGCTTCTTGGCGGCCGCTCCCCCTCCCATCGGCTGGTGTCCAGCGTGGAAAATCGGGTCGCCCGCTGCGAGGCCCCGCGGGGGGGTTGAAACGCCCATTTCCTCCACGGAATTTTGAAGCCTCCTCATACGCCGGATCTCAGAGGGGGTCCCCCGTGAACGACACCGCCTCCCCGACGCAGCCGCCCCCCGTCCCGTCGGCCGACACCGCCTCCCCGGCGCAGGCGCCGGCGATCCGGTGGTGGCACCTCGCCGCCGGGATCATCTGCATGGTCCAGATCGCCAACCTGCAGTACGGCTGGACGCTCTTCGTCAACCCCATCGATCAGAGGTTCCACTGGGGCCGCCCGGCGATCCAGGTCGCCTTCACCATCTTCGTGCTGACCGAGACCTGGCTCGTCCCGGTGGAGGGCTACCTCGTGGACCGGCTCGGGCCGCGCGTCGTGGTGCTCTTCGGCGGCGTGCTGGTCGGCATCTCCTGGGCCCTGAACGCCTACGTGACGTCGCTGCCGATGCTCTACGTCTCGGCGGCCATCGGCGGCGTCGGCGCCGGCGCGGTCTACGGGACCGCCGTCGGCAACTCGCTGAAGTGGTTCCCGGACCGGCGCGGCCTGGCGGCAGGCCTCACCGCGGCCGGCTTCGGCGCGGGCTCGGCGCTCACGGTCGCGCCCATCGCCTCGGTCATCCAGTCGCACGGGTACGAGAAGGCGTTCCTCTGGTTCGGGCTCCTGCAGGGCGTGCTGGTGGTCGTCTTCTCGCTCACGCTGCGCGCGCCGCGGCAGGGCGAGGTCCCGGCGGTCGTGCTCGCGAAGAAGTGGCGGCCCTCGGCGCTGAAGGAGTACACGCCGAAGGAGGCGATCCGCGCTCCCGTCTTCTGGATCATGTACGCCATGTTCACCATGGTCGCGACCGGCGGCCTCATGGCGGTGGCGCAGCTCGCGCCCATGGCCAAGGACTTCAAGGTCGCGAACATCCCCGTCTCCATCCTCGGGATGACGCTGCCGGCGGTCACCTTCGCGCTCTCCATCGACCGGGTCCTGAACGGCATCACGCGGCCGTTCTTCGGCTGGGTGTCGGATCACCTCGGCCGCGAGCGCACGATGTTCGGGGCGTTCGTCCTCGAGGCGCTCGGGATCCTCCTGCTCCTCCGCTTCGCCCATCACCCGCTGCTCTTCGTCGTCCTCACCGGCCTCGTCTTCTTCGCCTGGGGCGAGATCTACAGCCTCTTCCCGGCGACCTGCGCCGACGTGTTCGGGAAGAAGTACTGCACCACGATCTACGGGATGCTCTACACGGCCAAGGGGACGGCCTCGCTGCTCGTGCCCATCTCGGCCTGGGTGACGATGAAGAGCGGGTGGTCGGGCGTGTTCTACGCCGCGGCCGTCCTCGACCTCGGCGCCGCCCTGCTCGCCGTCCTCGTCCTCAAGCCCGCCCGCGTCAGGGCGGCGGAGGGGGCGCTCATTCCCGACGCCATGGGCATCACGCGCGTGTAGCATCGGACCATGACCGAACCGAGCACCGTCGCCGACCTCGTCCTAGCCGGCGCCCCCGGCGCGCCCGCGGTGGGCGCGCCCGAGGGCGCCGCCCCGCTCACCTACGCCGCGCTCGCCGACCAGGCCGCCCGCACGGTGGAGCGGCTCAACGCGCTCGGCATCGGCCGGGGCGATCGCGTCGCCATGGTGCTGCCGAACGGGCCGGAGTCGGCGACCGCCTTCGTCTGCATCGCTGCCGCCGCGACGACCGCGCCGCTCAACCCCACCTACCGGGCCGAGGAGTTCGAGTTCTACCTCTCCGACCTCGGGGCGAAGGCGCTCGTCGTCCAGGCCGGGGCGGAGTCGCCCGCCCTGGCCGTGGCCGGGAAGCTGGGCATCCCCGTGGTCGAGCTCCACCCGGAGCGCGCCCGCGGCGCCGGCGCCTTCCGGCTCGAGCCCATGCGCCCC
>DASTGH010000031.1:0-6387 GCA_035719345.1 Anaeromyxobacteraceae bacterium | reverse complement strand
CCTGCCGCGGCGCGGCGAGGAGCGCGACGACGGCCAGCGGCGCCAGGAGCACCTTCATGTGTATTGACCCATCGTGAGGGGCGGCGCCGATGCGACCCGAATGATACGGCGCCCGGCGCTGCTCGGAGCCATCCGGGGACGTTAGGCACGATCGCATCCGCCGGCCGCGCGCGCTCCCGCCTCGCGGCGAGCGCACGCCGCGGCAACCCCCCGGCGGAGAGAAAGGCGAGGAGGTCCTGCATGCGCAGCGCGATCCGCATCACCATCGCCGTCGCACTCTGCGTCGCATCGACGTCCGCGGGCCCCGCCCGCGCGGCCGACGAGACGCCGGGCGTGAAGGCCGCGTCCGGGCCGGGCGTCCCCAAGGCGGTCTCGGTGGACCAGAAGCGGCTCGAGGGCGCCGACCGCCAGGGCAGGGACTGGCTCCACACCAACGGCGGGTACGCCCAGACGCGGTACTACCCCGGCAACCAGATCAACGCGTCGAACGTGAAGAAGCTGCGGCCGAAATTCGTGTTCCAGACGGAGGTGCTGGAGTCGATGCAGACGGCGCCCATCGTGGTGGACGGGGTCATGTACGTCACCACGTCGTTCGACCATGTCTACGCCGTCGACGCCGCCACCGGGCGCGAGTTCTGGCACTACAAGCACAAGCTCGGTCCGGTGACGACCTACTGCTGCGGGCCCAACAACCGCGGCGTCGCCATCGCCGGCGGGCAGGTGTACCTCGCGACGCTCGACTCGAAGCTGGTGAGCCTCGATGCGAAGACGGGGCAGGTGACCTGGGAGACGCAGATCGCCGACCCGGAGAAGGGCTACAGCGAGACGATGGCCCCCACCGTGGTCGAGGACAAGGTCCTCATCGGCACGAACGGCGGCGAGTACGGCATCCGCGGGTTCGTGAAGGCCTTCGACGCCAGGAGCGGGAACCTGATCTGGACGTTCTACACCATCCCGGAGAAGGGCCACGAGGGCGTGTGGGCAGAGAACGACGCCACCGGCCGCAACATGAAGCGCGTCGTCGCCACCGAGCAGGCCCAGCTCCAGAAGCTGGGCGGCGACTTCTACCAGACGCTCGGCGGCGGCGTGTGGATGAACCCGGCCGTGGATCTGAAGAACCGCTCCATCTGGTTCGTGGTCGGCAACCCTTCTCCCGACCTGTACGGCGACGAGCGGCCCGGCGACAACCTCTACACCGACTCGATCGTCTCGGTGGACCTCGACCGCGGCACCTACCGCTGTCACTACCAGTACATCGCGCACGACGTGTGGGACCTCGACGCGGTGAGCCCGCCCATCCTCGTCGACGTGAAGGACCGCTCGGGGAAGACCATCCCCGGCGTCATCCACGGCGGAAAGACCGGCCACGTCTACGTGCACGACCGCAAGGACTGCTCGCTCGTCCGCTTCTCCGAGGCGATGATCCCCCAGGAGAACATGTGGACGCTGCCGACCGGGCAGGGCGCGCGCATGCTGCCGGGCGCGAACGGCGGCGTCGAGTGGTCGCCCATGTCGTTCGACCCGAAGACCCGGCTGGCCATCGCGCTCAACCTGCACCAGCCGATGACCTACCACGTCGAGAACGCCAGCTACCCGGGCGGCGCCAAGCTGTGGCTGGGCGGAGCCTTCAAGACCATCCCCGGCGAGAAGCAGTGGGGGCGCGTGGCGGCGGTGAGCGTCGACACCGGCAAGGTGGTGTGGAAGCACGACACGGCGCAGCCGCTCATCGGCGGCGGCCTGGCCACGGCCGGCGGGCTCTACTTCTTCGGCGAGGGGAACGGCAGCTTCAACGCGCTCGACTCCAAGACGGGGAAGAAGCTGTGGAGCTTCAACTGCGGCGCCGGCGCGAACGCCATGCCGGTGTCGTACACCGTCGGCGCGAAGCAGTACGTGGCGATGGCCTGCGGCGGCAACAACCAGCTCGACTACCGGCGCGGCAACAGCGTCTTCGTCTACGCGCTGCCCGACTAGATCAGCGTGATCCCGAGGCGGACGAGGTACATCCCCTCTCCCTGGGAGGGCTCCTCACCCCGACCCTCTCCCCGCTCTCGCGGGGAGAGGGAGTCCGCGTTCGCCCTCGCCCTCGCTCTCGCCGCCGCCACCGCGCTCGCGGCGGCCCCCGCCCCCGCCCTCGCCCAGGACCTCGAGGCGGGGCGCAAGAAGGCCGAGGCCTGCGTCGCCTGCCACGGCCCGAACGGCAACTCGGAGAACCCGGCCTGGCCCATCCTCGCCGGCCAGACCGCGCGCTACCTCTACCTCCAGCTCAAGGACTTCAAGGAAGGGCGGCGCGAGGACCCGCAGATGACCCCGTTCGCGCAGGCGCTCTCCCGCGAGGACATGCTCGACCTCGCCGCCTTCTTCGCCGCGCAGCGGCCCGCCCCGCAGCGCGCCCGCCCCGACCAGGCGCGCGCGGCGCGCGGCAAGGCCAAGGCCGAGGAGGTGCTCTGCACCATGTGCCACCAGGGCGCGTTCAAGGGCCAGAACGAGATCCCGCGCGTCGCCGGGCAGCACGGCGAGTACGTGGTGAAGCAGATGCAGGACTTCAAGGAAGGCCGGCGCAAGAACGACGCCGGCACCATGTCGAGCGTCTCGAAGACGCTCTCCCAGGCCGACATCGAGGACCTGGCGCAGTACCTGCTCAGCCTCGACTGATCCGGACGCGCCGGGCCTAGACCCCGAGCTTCTTGAAGAAGTCGTTCCCCTTGTCGTCCACCAGGATGAACGCGGGGAAGTTCACGACCTCGATCTTCCAGACCGCTTCCATCCCCAGCTCGGCGAAGTCGATGCACTCCACCTTCCTGATGTTCTCCTCGGCCAGCACCGCCGCCGGGCCGCCGATCGACCCGAGGTAGAAGCCGCCGTGCTTCTTGCACGCGTCGGTCACCTGCTGGCTGCGGTTGCCCTTCGCGATCATGACCATCGACGCGCCGTGGGACTGGAGCAGGTCGACGTACGAGTCCATGCGGCCGGCGGTGGTCGGGCCGAACGAGCCCGACGGCTTCCCCGGCGGCGTCTTCGCCGGGCCGGCGTAGTAGACGGGGTGCGCCTTCAGGTACTCGGGCACGCCCTTGCCCTGGTCGATGAGCTCCTTGAACTTCGCGTGGGCGATGTCGCGCGCCACCACCAGCGTGCCGCTGAGGAGGAGCGGCGTCGAGACCGGGTGCTTCGTGAGCTCGGCCAGGATCTCCTTCATCGGCCTGTCGAGGTCGATCTTCACCCCGTGCTCGTGCTTGCCGGTGCGGTACGGCCCGGGGATGAGACTGCCCGGGTCGTGGTCCAGCTCCTCGAGCCAGACGCCGTCCCGGTCGATCTTCGCCTTGATGTTGCGGTCGGCCGAGCAGGAGACGCCGAGCCCCACCGGGCAGGAGGCGCCGTGCCGCGGCAGGCGCACCACCCGCACGTCGTGGGCGAAGTACTTGCCGCCGAACTGCGCGCCGATGCCGAGCTCGTTCGCGCGCCGCAGGAGCTTCTCCTCGAGCTCCAGGTCGCGGAAGGCGGCGCCCGAGCCGTCGCCCTGCGCGGGCAGGCCGTCGTAGTACTTCGTCGAGGCGAGCTTCACCGTCTTCAGGCACTGCTCGGCGGAGGTGCCGCCGATGACGACGGCGATGTGGTACGGCGGGCAGGCGGCGGTGCCGAGGTACTTCATCTTGTCGACCAGGAACTTCTCCAGGGCCGCGGGCGTGAGGAGCGCCTTGGTCTCCTGGAAGAGCATGGTCTTGTTGGCCGAGCCGCCGCCCTTGGCCACGAACAGGAACTTGTACTCCGCGCCCGGCGCCGCGTAGAGGTCGATCTGGGCAGGGAGGTTCGTGCCGGTGTTCTTCTCCTCGTAGAGGTTCAGCGCCGAGGTCTGCGAGTAGCGGAGGTTCTCCCGCGTGTAGGTCTCGTAGATCCCCTTCGACAGCCACTCGGCGTCGTCGACGCCGGTCCACACCTGCTGGCCCTTCTTGCCGACCACGGTGGCGGTGCCGGTGTCCTGGCAGACCGGCAGCTCGCCGCGCGCAGCGATCTCGGCGTTGCGCAGGAACGCGAGCGCCACACCCTTGTCGTTGGGCGAGGCCTCGGGGTCGCCGAGGATCTTCGCCACCTGCTCGTTGTGCGCGCGCCGGAGGAAGAAGGAGCACTCGCGCAGCGCCTCGCGCGCGACCTGCGCCAGGGCGTCGGGCGAGACCTTCAGCACCTCCTTGCCCTCGAAGCTGCCGACGGCGACGCCGTCCTTCGAGATCAGGCGGTAGCGGGTGGCGTCCTTCGCGAGCGGGAAGGGGTCCTGGTAGCGGAAGGCAGGGGTGGCCATGGCTCCTCCTCGGACGACGGGGTGGCGAGAGCTCCTCGGTGGCGAGGCCCGCATCTTAACCCGCGGGCGGGAAAAGCGTTCACGCGGCTCGCAGCACGGCATCGTCGAGCGCGGTGATCCGCGCCCCGCCCCCGTCGGCCACCGCCCAGGTGTTCTCGATGCCGGCGGCGCCCAGCCCCGGCAGCACGAACTTGGGCTCGACCGCCAGCGTCTGGCCGGCGACGAGCGGGTCCTCGAAGCCGGGGGCCAGCACCGGCACCTCGTCCAGCTCCAGGCCGACGCCGTGGCCGACGAAGCGCGCCTGGTCGCCCGGCGGGCCCATGAAGGAGGCGCCGAGGCCCGCCTCCTCGGCCAGCGCGCGGGCCCGCTCCCAGATCTCGGCCGGCACGGCTCCCGGCACGAGCCACGCCGCGACCTCGCGCTGGATGGCGAGCGCGACCTCGAAGGCGCGGGCGGCGGGCGCCGGCAGCTCCCCGCAGACCGCGATGCGCGTCATGTCGACGATGTAGCCGCCCAGGATGGCGGTGTAGTCGAGCACGATGGGCGCGCCCGGCTCGATGGCGCCGTCCGAGGGGCCGATGGGCGCGGACGGGCCGAGACCGGTCCCCGTGACCGGGCCGTCGAAGTAGCCCGGGGCCGCCGCGCGCGGCCCGGCGGTGACGAGGCCGGTGAAGAGCTCCTGGTTGAAGCCGCGCAGCCGCGGGCTCCCCTCGTTCCCCGCCCGGCGCATGCGGTACTCGATCTCGGCGGCGAGGTCGATCTCGCGCATCCCGGGGCGCAGGAAGCGCGGCACCTCGGCCAGCACCGCCGAGAGCATCGCGCCGGTCCGGCGCATGGCCGCGAGCTCTGCCGCCGACTTCACGCTGCGCAGCCAGCGCACGGCCGGCCCCACGTCCACGAGCTGGGCCGGCGCCAGCGCGGTCGCCCAGAAGCGGTGCGTGTGGAACGGGGCGACGTCGCAGGTGAACCCGATGCGCGCCGCGCCGGTCGCGATCGCGCCGAGCTCCCGGGACCGCGGGAACGGTCGGACGTCGGCCGTCGCGCTCTCCGCGCGCGCCCGCGCCAGGCTCTTGCGGACGAGGAGCACCGGCTCTCCGGCGGCCGGCACCCACAGCGCGGCGTTCTGGCGCGTGGCCGAGAAGTAGAAGACGTCGGTCGCCTGCACCAGCACGGCGCCGTCGAGCCCGAGCGCGCCGAGGCGCTGCTGGAACGCAGCCACCCGCCCCGCGTGCTCGCCCGCGATCACGTGCCGCCCCGCCCCACCCGGCGCGAGAGCCGCCCCAGCGCGCGCGCCGGCGCCTCGCGGTCGAGGGTGGCCTGGACGATGGCCCGGCAGGACCGCGCCACCTCCGTGCAGAACGCCTGATCCGTGATCTGCCCCTTGCCGGCGACGTGCACCGGTCGGTGGAAGATGATCTTCCAGTGCGCCGGCAGGGGGATGGGCGCGAGCGGCAGCCCGAGCGAGGCGCCGAGCAGCGGCTCGAGGAGCCTGACCGTCCACGCCACCGGCGTCGTCTCCTCGCTGCCGAGGCAGGCGACCGGCACGATGGGCGCGCCGCGCGCGATGGCGACGCGCACGAAGCCGCGGTTCCACTCCTTCATGCGGTAGGCCTGCCAGAACGGCTTCGTGTTGCCGCGCACGCCCTCGGGGAAGATCCCGCAGCTCTCGACCTCGGGCGGCAGCCGCTCGGGGCGGCGGAACCAGCTCGCCGGCAGCGCCCCGCAGCGCCGGAGGAAGGACCCGAGGATGGGCGCGCCCACGGCCGCCTCGTGCGTGGCGAAGAAGGGTGCGCGGCGCAGCCCGAACGCCTCGGAGACGACGAACGTGAGGTAGAACGCGTCGAAGGGGAACCAGCCGGCGTGGTTGGAGGCGAAGACGACCGGCCCCTGCGTCGGCACGTGCTCGAGGCCCTCGACGTCGCTCGTGTAGTACCCGAGCTGGATGAGGCGGCGCGTGAGCGGGAAGAGCGTGTCGACGAGCAGATCGCGGTCGATGACGGCGTCGTGCGGCGGTCGCGCGGCGGGAGCGGGGCGCGCGGCCGAGGGCGCCTGGGCGCCGCCCACGGCGACGCCGGGCTCGCCCGCGGCGAGGAGCG
>DASTGH010000030.1:0-7742 GCA_035719345.1 Anaeromyxobacteraceae bacterium | reverse complement strand
GCAGACCTCCGGGACGAGGGCCGCCGTCAGCTCGCGCAGCGCCGCGCGCGGGTCGGTCGGCTCGCGCATGAGCGCCCCCGAGATCCCGAGCAGGAGCGCCATCCGGCGCTGCGCCGACTCGGCGCGCGCCAGCGCGTCGCGCGCGCTGGCGAGCGCCTGGTCGCGCTCGCGCTCGGCGGCGCGGCGTGCCGTCAGATCGGCGACGAAGGCGACCGCCTCGCCCTCCCGCCCCTGCAGCAGCGCGGCCCCCACCGCGACCGGCACGCGGCTGCCGTCCGCTCGCAGCAGCTCCCGCTCCACCGTCCTGCCCACGCCCGTCGCCCGCAGCTCCGCCAGGACCGCGGCGTCCTCGGCGCGCGCCTCCTCCGGCGTCAGGTCCGAGAAGCGGAGCGGCCCCGCCAGCTCCCGGCGGTCGCGGCCGGCGATGCGGAGGAACTCGTCGTTCGCGTCGAGGATCTCGCCGTCGAGCGTCCAGTGGACGATGCCGAGGATGCCGGTCGTGAAGAGCCGACGGTAGCGGGCCTCGGCCATCCGCACGCGGAGGAGCGCGTCGAGCGTCGCCACGAGCACGTGCGGCTCGATGGGGTGTGTGAGGTAGGCGTCGGCGCCGCCCTCGAGCCCGCGGATCTGGTCGGCGGTGCTGATGTGGGTCGCCGAGAGGTGGACGATGGGAATCCCGGCCGTGGCCGGGTCGGAGCGCAGCTGGGCCGCGACCTCGAAGCCCATCATGTCGGGGAGCTTCACGTCGAGCAGCACGAGGTCGGGGCGCAGCTCGCGCGTCATGGCCACGCCGCGCTCGCCCGTCTCGGCGGCGCTGACGCGGTACCCGGCGCCGCGCAGGACGCGGACCACGGCGTAGCGCGTCGCCTCGTTGTCCTCGACGAGGAGGAGGTGCGGCGCCGCGGGCGGGCTCACCGGACGCCCTCCGCCGCCCGGCGCCGGGCTGCGCCGGCGACCGTGGCCAGCGCCTCGCGCACCTGCCGCAGGGCCGCCGCCCGGGAGGGCGCCCGCTTGCACAGGACGGCGTCCGCGAGGGGTAGCCGGGCCCGCAGGCCGTCGTCCACGCGCGCACCGGTGTACACGACGACCGGCGTGCCGCGCGTCGCGGGATCGTCTCGCAGACGCCGCAGGACCTCCTCGCCCGGCAGGTCGGGCATCTCCAGATCCAGGAAGACCACCGCGGTCGGCGCCTCGCGGGCGCGGGCGAGGCCCTCCGCTCCGCCGCCCGCGACCACCACCTGGTAACGCGTCTCCGCCAGCAGCTCGGCGAGCTGCTCGCGCGACGCGGGGTCGTCGTCCACCACCAGCACCCGTTCCCGCGGCAGGGTCGCGGCGGCCGCCTGCAGCCGCTCCAGGAGCCAGGCCCGCTCCAGCGGCTTCTCCGCGAACCCGTCCGCGCCCAGCGCCACGGCCTTGTGCCGGTTGTCCACCATGGTCACCACGTACACGGGCACCCCGCGCGTGGGGGCGCTCGACTTCAGGTCGCTGAGGAACGTCCACGCCGTCTCCGTGCCGAGCATGACGTCGAGCACGACCGCCACCGGCGAGACGGCGGCCACCGCGCGGCGCGCCTCGGCCAGCGAGCTGGCCGGGACCACCTGGAACGGCGTGCCCTTCAGGAACTTCTCGTAGACGAAGACGGTCTCCGGGTTGTCCTCGACCACCAGCACCGGGAAGCGCGTCGGGTCCTGGACCCGGCTCACCTCCGGCACGTCGGAGACCTCGTCCGGCCCCTCGTAGGTGCGAGGGACCTCCAGCGTGAAGGTGGAGCCGACGCCGGGCTCGCTCTGCAGCGCGATCCGGCCTCCCAGCAGGATGGCGAGCTTGCGCGAGAGGGGGAGCCCGAGCCCGGTGCCCTTCACCCGGCGCTGCAGGTGCGACTCCACCTGCCCGTACTCCCGGAAGATGAGCTCCTGGTCCTCGGGCGCGATACCGATGCCGGTGTCGGACACGGCGAACAGCACGCGCTCGCCGACGGCTCGCGCCGAGACGCGCACCTCGCCGCGCTCCGTGAACTTGAGCGCGTTGGAGATGAAGTTGCGCAGGATCTGGCTCACCTTCGCCTCGTCGGTGTCGAGCGCCGGCACGCCTTCCGGCTCCTCGAAGACGAGGTCGACGGCGGTGCCGACGAGGAGGGGCCTGAGCATGCCGCGCAGCGCGCCGAACAGCTCCCGCACCTCGAACGGCGCGCGCCGCACCACCGACTTCCCGGCCTCCACCTTGGCCAGGTCGAGGAGGTCGTTCACCAGCTCCAGCATGCCCTCCGCCGCCTTGCGCGCGAACCCGACCTGGATGCGCTGCTCGGCGTTGAGCGGGCCGTCGGTCTCGTCGAGGAGGATGCGGCAGAAGGAGATGACGGTGTTGAGGGGCGTCCGGAACTCGTGGCTCATGTTGGAGAGGAAGCGGCTCTTCAGCTCGGAGGCGCGCCGCAGGTAGTCCGCCTTCTCGTCGAGCTCGGCGTAGAGCGCGACCACGCCGCGGTTCGTGTCCTCCAGCTCCTCGTTGAGCGCGGAGAGCTCGCGCTCGCGCTCCC
Organism: Anaeromyxobacteraceae bacterium; assembly: GCA_035719345.1. Lineage (GTDB taxonomy): Bacteria > Myxococcota > Myxococcia > Myxococcales > Anaeromyxobacteraceae > Anaeromyxobacter_A. Next base: position 5,209 of record DASTGH010000030.1, on the reverse strand, counting down.
GCAGCTGCTCCAGGGTGCGGAGCAGCTCCTGGTTCTGGGCGGTGAGCTCGGTGAGCGCGTCGTGCGGGGCGGCCCGCGCCAGCGCCTGCGCGATGCGGCCGACGTCCGGCGCCGCCGCGCGCGCGGGGAGGTCCTTCTCCAGCACGACCATCGTCCCGCCCGGACCGGTGGTCACGTCGAAGCGGTCGACGAGCCGGCGGCTGCCGGCGAGGCCCATGCCCATGCCGGTGCGCGAGACGTAGCGCCCCTCCATCACCGCCGCCAGGTCCGGGATCCCGCGGCCCCGGTCGCGCACCTCGACGCGGAGCGCGGCCGGCCCGCCCTCGGTCAGGGCGAACTCGACGCGGCCGCCGCCGGCGTAGCGCCAGGCGTTGCGCACCACCTCGGAGACGGCGGTGGCGAGGCGGGTGGCTTCCGGCCCGAGGAAGCCGAGCAGCTCGGCGAGCTGTCGCGCCCGCTGCCGCGCCAGCACGACGTCCTCGTCCCGGCGCACCTCCACGGAGAGGAGGCCCCGCGGCGCCGGCGCGCTCATGCCGGTCTCCTCGCCACGAGCACGGTGACGTCGTCGCGGCCGCGCGCATGGTCGCGGTAGAGGACCCCGGCCACGAGCGCAGGGTGGCGCCGGGCGAGCCCGCTCGCCGGGGACAGGTCGAAGTGGCCGGCGAGACCGTCGGAGTGGAGCACGAGCAGGCCGTCGTCGGGCCACTCGTAGTCGAAGGCCTGGATGCGGCGGACGACGTGGCCGGCGGTCCCGGGCAAGGACACCATCCGGCGCACGCCGCCGGCGCTCCAGATGGACCCGCTCACGTTGCCGATGCCGCCGTAGCGGGCGACCGGCGCGCCGGCGATCACCTCCAGGACCGAGACCGCCGCGCCACGCGTGGCGCGCAGCGCGCCGTGGATGCGCTCGAGCACGTCCACCACGCTGCTGTCGGGGGCGCGCTCCAGCGCCGCGACCGCGGCCGCGCTGGCGTCGGCGGCGGCGGCGCCGTGCCCGAGCCCGTCCACCACCAGGAAGAGCGAGCGGCGGCCCTCCCGCCGCACCGCCCATCCGTCGCCACAGGCGCGCTCGCCGCGCATGGGGAGGCACACCACGCCGGCCGGGCCCTCCGCGGCGCCGACGCGGGCGTAGAGCGCGACGCCCCCGCCGGGGCGGGTGTGCACCTCGAACGCCTGCGCCTGGCGGGCGATGGCGCCGAGCCCATGGCCGGCGGTCCCGGCGGTCGAGTACCCGTCCCGCATGGCCGCCTCGACGTCGGCGATGCCCGGCCCCCGGTCGAGCGCCAGGATCTCGAGCGCGGGCCCCACCGCCCCGCCGCCCACCGCGCGCAGCACCACCTCGCCGCCCCCGCCGTGGACGAGCGCGTTCCGCGCCGCCTCGCTCACCACCAGCGCGGCGCGCTCCGCGTCGGGCTCGGCGAGACCCGCCTCCACGGCGAGCCGGCGCGCCAGCCGGCGCGCCTCGCCGATCTGCGACGCGTCGTGGAGCGCGCAGGCGACCGAGACGAGCGGGAGCCTCACTTCCACCGGAGCACCGTGACCCGGGTGCCCTGGCCCGGGGCCGACGAGATGGAGAAGTCGTTGACGAGCCGCTTCGCCCCGCCCAGCCCCAGCCCCAGCCCGCCGCCCGTGGTGTAGCCGTCCTTCATGGCGAGCTCCACGTCGGCGATCCCGGGCCCGTGGTCCTCGAACGTGAGCCGCAGCGCCAGGCGGGGCCCCTCCTCCAGCACCTCGAGCAGCCCCTCGCCCCCGCCCCCGTGCTTCAGGGTGTTGCGGGCGAGCTCGCTGGCCGCGGTCACGAGCTTCGTCTGCTCTACCAGTGAGAAGCGCAGCTCGCTCGTCCATTTGCGGACGGCCTGCCGGAACTGGACGACGTCGCCGTCGGTCCGGAGGGGGAGCAGCTGCTGGCGCACGACGCCCACGCGTGGGTAGCCCCTGGCGTCAGCGCTTCGCCACGGCGCGGCGGAGCAGGTCCATCCCGCGCTCGACGTCGAGCGCGGTGCGCACGCCCGGCAGCTGCAGCCCCAGCTCGACCAGCGTGATGGCGACCGCCGGCTGCATCCCCACCACCACCGTCTGCGCGTTGAGGAGGCGCGACATGGTGGCGATGCTCGCCAGCATCCGGCCGATGAACGAGTCCACCACGTCGAGCGAGGAGATGTCGATGAGCACGCCCCGCGCGCCGGTGTGGGCGATGCGCTGGGTGAGGTCGTCCTGGAGGGTCATGGCCAGCTGGTCGTGCATGTCGACCTGGATGGTGACGAGCAGGAACTCGCCCATCCGCAGGATGGGGATCCGTTCCACGACTCAGGCCTCCCGCGCGCGGGCGCCCGGGTGCAGCTCGGCTCCGCTCCGCTCCAGCGCCGTGCGGAAGGCGTCGGCGAGGTTCGCGCGCGTGACGACGTCGCCCAGGTCGATCCCGAGGTGGACGATGGTCTGCGCGATCTGCGGCCGGATGCCGGAGATGATGCAGTCCGCCCCCATGAGCCGCGCCGCCGCGACGGTCTTGAGCAGGTGCTGCGCGACCAGCGTGTCGACCGTCGGGACGCCGGTGATGTCGATGATGGCCACCTGCGAGCCGGTCTCCACGATCTTCTGCAGGAGCGTCTCCATCACCACCTGCGTGCGGTTGGAGTCGAGCGTGCCGATCATGGGCAGCGCCACGATCCCGTCCCACAGCTTGACCACCGGCGTGGACAGCTCCAGCATCTCCTCCTGCTGGCGCGCGATCACCGCGTCGCGCGTCTTCTGGTACACCTCGGTCGTGTAGAGGCCGAGGCGATCGAGCAGGTCGGAGATGCGCCAGGTCTCCTCCGCGAGCGCGCCGGCGTCGCGAGCCAGCTCCGTCCGCAGGCGCGCGAAGAGCGGCTTCTTGAGCGAGAAGACGAAGGTGGCCGTCTCGCTCGGCGTGAACCCCTGCGTGCCGCGGTTGCGCGAGACCTCGCCCAGGAGGTCGCGGACGGCCTGGTACACGGGGCCCTCCGCCTCGCCGCCGGTGTTCACGGCGTCGCGCAGGAGCCGCAGGAAGTCGCTGCACTGGTGGCGCAGCTCGGCCTCCTGGATGACGCCCGCGCGGGAGATCGCGGCGAGCTGCTCCTGCACCCACTCCTTCAGGATGGAGGACTCGTCGCGCTGCAGGATCGTGCCGACGACACCGGCGCTGGGCGCGGCCATGCACCCTCCGTGATCTTGGTGCGTGCGTGTGGAGGACCCGGGGGGTCCGCGGGGATTCTAGGAGCGACCCCGCGACGCCATGCGTCACGTCTGGGTGCCGCCGGAAGCGCTCGCTCCGCCCGCGAGGACGGCGACGATGCCCGGCAGCCGCTCCCCGCCGGTGCCGCGCGCGAAGAAGCCGCGGCCGCTCCGCTCGCACATCTCCGAGAAGGGGTTCTCCTCGGGGTTCACGTCGACCATGGCCGTGCCGCGGCGCCAGCACAGCTCGCCGATCTGCATGGGAAGGTTCGTCGCGCCGCTCGTGCCCACCACCAGCAGGAGGTCGGCGCGCGAGGCGGCGCGCAGCGCCGTGTCCATCCGGTAGTTCTCCTCGTCATAATACTCGTCGAACCAGAGCACGTGCGGGCGCAGCCAGCCGCGGCAGCGCGGGCAGCGGAGCGCGGCCCGCTCCGCCTCGGAGAGCGGCGCCTTCGGGTCGCGGACCGCGACCTCGGGCAGGGGAACGCGCCCCAGGCCGCACTCGGCGGCACAGCGCACCCAGGCGGCGTCGCCGTGGATGCAGGAGGTGCGCGCCTCCGACGACCCGGCCCGGCGGTGCAGGCCGTCGATGTTCTGGGTGACGAGGTGGAACCGGTCGCCGAGCGCCTCCTCCAGGGCCACGAGCGCGCGGTGGCCGGCGTTCGGCTGCGCGTGCCGGCACACCCCGAAGCGGTAGAGGTACCAGCGCCAGACCTCCTCGGGCGCCTGCAGGAACATGGCCATCGTCGCCATCTCCTGCGGCATGTAGTTGCGGGAGCCGACCACCCAGTAGCCCTCGGAGCCGCGAAAGGTGGGGATGCCGCTCTCGGCCGAGATGCCGGCGCCGGTGAGGACGGTGACCTGGCCGCCGCGCGCCTCCTCGAGCAGCGTCCGCAGATCGGCTTCCATCGATCGGCCCTCAGTTCAGCGAGCCCGGCGTCACCAGCGAGAAGGGCGCGATGGCGGCGTCGAAGGTGGTCTCGTCGTCGCGGATCATGCGGTAGGTGCCGCGCATCGAGCCGTGCGGCGTCTTCAGGATGCAGAAGCTCGTGTACTCGAAGCTCTCGCCGGCGCCGAGGCGCGGCTGCTGGCCGACGACGCCTTCGCCCACCACCTCCTCGCGCTCGCCGTGGGCGTCGGTGATGATCCAGTGGCGCGACACGAGCTTCGCCGGGCGGTCGCCCTCGTTGGAGATGCGCACCGTGTAGGTGAACAGGTAGCGCCCCGCGGCCGGCGCCGAGCGATCGGGGCGGTACTCGCTCTTCACCCGCACGCGGATGCCGGAGGTGAGGGCGTCGGACACGCCGGCCCGTTATAACGGGCGGCCCGCGCCCCGCACGGCGCACGAGGTCGCGCCATGGCCGCTCCGCTCGACGCGCTGCTCGCGGCCGCGCCCCCCTGGCCGCGCCGCGTGGTCTGCCTCACCGAGGAGACCACCGAGACGCTGTACCGCATCGGCGCCGGCGAGCTGGTGGTGGGCGTCTCCGGGTTCACGGTGCGGCCGCCCGAGGCGCGGCGGAAGCCGCGCGTCTCGTCGTTCCTCTCCGCCGACGCGGAGAAGATCCTGGCGCTCCGCCCCGACCTCGTCCTCGGCTTCTCCGATCTCCAGGCGGACGTGGGCCGCGACCTCGTCCGGCGCGGCATCCCCGTCTACGTCATGAACCAGCGGTCGGTCGCCGAGATCCTGCAGGCGGTCCGCGTCATCGCGGCGCTGGTGGGGCGGGGCGAGGACGGCGACCGGCTCGCGCGCGAGCTCACCGCGGGGCTCGGGCGCGCGTCGGACGCCGCCGCCCGCCTGCCCCGCCGCCCCCGCGTCTTCTTCGAGGAGTGGCCCGAGCCGCTCATCTCCGGCATCCGCTGGGTCTCGGAGCTGCTCGAGGTGGCGGGCGCCGACGACGTCTGTCGCGAGTCGCGCGCCGAGCAGGGGGCGAAGGGCCGGATCTACGCGCCCGAGGAGGTGGCCCGGCGCGACCCCGAGGTCGTGGTCGCGAGCTGGTGCGGCAAGAAGGCGTCCCGC
>DASTGH010000029.1:0-7998 GCA_035719345.1 Anaeromyxobacteraceae bacterium | reverse complement strand
GCGGAGTCGGGCGCGCCGGCGGCCCGGGCGCGCGCCACCGCGCCGCGCACCGTCTCCTCGAACCCGGCGAGCCGCGGCAGCGCGGCGAACCCCGCGTGCGACCCGAAGCGGATCGGGCCGAGCAGGACGGCGAGGTGCCGGGCCGCCTCGGCTGCGGAGTCCACGCGTCCGTTCGCCCTGTCGGCGGCCCTAGGCGCCGTCGGCGGGGAGCTCCTCCTCGACGAACTCGACCGCGTTGATCTCGTATTCCTTCTCGCCCCCGGGCGAGCGGACCTTGACCACGTCGCCCTCCGCCTTTCCGATGAGGGCGCGGGCGATGGGCGAGGTCACGCTGATCTTGCCGTGCTTCAGGTCGGCCTCCAGCTCGCCCACGATCTGGTAGCGCACCTCGTCGCCCGCGTCGGTGTCGGCGAGCGTCACGGTCGCGCCGAAGACGACGCGGTCGCCCTTGTGCTTGCCGACCTCGATCACCTCGGCGCGAGCGATCCAGTCCTCGACCTGCAGGATGCGGCCCTCCAGGTGCGACTGCTTCTCCTTGGCCGCGTGGTACTCGGCATTCTCGGACAGGTCGCCGTGCGAGCGCGCCTCCGCGATCTCCTTCACGATCTTGGGACGCTCGACCGCCTTCAGGCGCTTGAGCTCGTCCTTCAGCCGAACGAGGCCCGCCTTCGTCATCGGCATCCGTGCGTCGGGCATGTCGCCCTCCTCGTGAGCGAGGCGCGCCGCGGCGCGCCCGGACGAAAAAGTCGCGCGGCCGACCCCGGGTCACCGGGGCGGCCGCCGCGCGAGAATCGTGCCCGCCGGCGCGGTCGAAGTCAACGCCGAGTGGCGTCGCCCACCGCGTGATACTCCTGCAGGGACCGCGCCTCCGGCCGCCCCGCCTTCGCCGCCTCGATCGCCCCCACGGCGGCCCGGGCGGCGGTCATGGTGGTGAAGTACGGCAGGCCCTTCATCAGGGTCTCGCGGCGGATGGAGTAGCTGTCCGCGATCTCGCGCTTGCCGGCGGTGGTGTTCACCACGAGGTGGACGTCGCCGTCCTTGATGCGGTCGACCACCGACGGGCGCCCCTCCTGCACCTTGCGCACGGCGGTCGCGGGCAGACCCCGCGCCGTCAGGAACGCCGCCGTGCCGTGCGTGGCCAGCACCTCGAAGCCGAGCGCGACGAGCCGCCGCGCGATCTCGGCGGCGGCGGCCTTGTCGCCGTCCTTCACCGAGACGAAGGCGCGCAGCCCGTCGCCGGAGCGCGGCAGGCCGTTGCCCGCGGCGGACTGCGCCTTGAAGAAGGCGCTGTAGAAGTCGGCGGCGATGCCCATGACCTCGCCCGTGGACTTCATCTCCGGGCCGAGCACGGTGTCCACGCCCCGGAACTTGGCGAAGGGGAACACCGCCTCCTTCACCGACACGTGGCGCGGGCGCGGCGTGGCGGTGAGCCCCTGCTCGCGCAGCGTCTTCCCCACCATGGCGAGCGCGGCCACCTTGGCCAGCGGCACGCCGGTGGCCTTGCCCACGAAGGGCACGGTGCGGCTGGCGCGCGGGTTCACCTCCAGCACGTAGACGTCCTTCCCCTGGATGGCGAACTGGACGTTCATGAGGCCCTGCACCGACAGCTCGCGCGCCAGCGCGATCGACTGCCGCTCGATCTCCGCCACCAGCTCCGGGGCGAGGCTGTAGGGCGGCAGCGCGCAGGCGGAGTCGCCGGAGTGGATGCCGGCCTCCTCGATGTGCTCCATGACGCCGCCCACCACCACGTCGCGGCCGTCGGAGACGACGTCCACGTCCACCTCGGCGGCGTCGCGCAGGAAGCGGTCGACGAGCACCGGCCGCTCGTTGGAGGCCTGCACCGCCTCGGTGAGGTAGGTGCGCAGGTCCTCGTCGTCGTAGACGACCTCCATGGCGCGGCCGCCGAGCACGTAGGAGGGGCGCACCATGGCCGGATAGCCGATGCGCCGCGCCACCGCGAACGCCTCCTCCGGGCTGCGGGCGACGCCGTTCTCCGGCTGCCGCAGGCCGAGCTTCTCGATGAGCTGCGAGAAGCGCTCGCGGTCCTCGGCGCGGTCGATGGCGTCCGGGCTCGTGCCGAGGATGGGGACGGAGAGCTCGTGCAGCGGCACCGCCAGCTTGAGCGGGGTCTGCCCGCCGTACTGGACGATGAGCCCCTGCGGCTTCTCGACGTGGACGATCTCGAGCACGTCCTCGAGCGTGAGCGGCTCGAAGTAGAGGCGGTCGGAGGTGTCGTAGTCGGTGGAGACCGTCTCCGGGTTGCAGTTGACCATGATGGTCTCGAACCCGGCCTCCCGCAGCGAGAAGGACGCGTGCACGCAGCAGTAGTCGAACTCGATGCCCTGGCCGATGCGGTTCGGCCCGCCGCCCAGGATCATGACCTTGCGCCGCCGGGTGGGCGCCGCCTCGCACTCCTCCTCGTACGTCGAGTAGAGGTAGGGGGTGAACGCCTCGAACTCGGCGGCGCAGGTGTCGACGCGCTTGAACACGGGGCGGACGCCGCTCTTCCAGCGCGCCTCGCGCACGTCGCGCTCCGACTTCCCGGCGAGCTGGCCGAGGCGGCGGTCGGAGAAGCCCATCCCCTTCACCCGCCGCCACTCGCCCGCCTCGCGCGGCAGCCCGCCGGCGAGCGCCGCCTCCTCGCGGACGATCCCCTCCACCTCGCGCAGGAACCACGGGTCGATGCCGGTGATGGCGAACGCCTCCTCCACCGAGATGCCGGCGCGCAGGCCCTCGCCCACCCAGAAGTAGCGGTGCGCGCGCGGCACGCGCATCTCGTCGCGGATGCGCGCCTTCTCCGCCTCGGTGTAGGCGTCGCCGGGGCGCTTGCCGAGCGGCGACTCCAGCCCGGACCGATCGATCTCCAGCCCGCGGATCGCCTTCTGGAAGCTCTCCTGGAAGGTCCGGCCGATGGCCATGACCTCGCCCACGCTCTTCATCTGGGTGGTGAGCGTGGCGTCCGCACCCTTGAACTTCTCGAAGGCGAAGCGCGGGATCTTCGTCACCACGTAGTCGATGGTCGGCTCGAAGCTGGCCGGCGTTTCGCGGGTGATGTCGTTGCGGATCTCGTCGAGCGCGTAGCCGACGGCGAGCTTCGCCGCGATCTTGGCGATGGGGAACCCGGTCGCCTTGGAGGCGAGCGCCGAGGAGCGCGAGACGCGCGGGTTCATCTCGATCACGACCTGGCGGCCGTTCCGCGGATCGACGCCGAACTGGATGTTCGACCCGCCGGTCTCGACCCCGATCTCGCGGATGATGCGGATGGCGGCGTCGCGCATCCGCTGGTACTCCTTGTCGGTGAGCGTCTGGATGGGCGCCACCGTGATCGAGTCGCCGGTATGCACGCCCATCGGGTCGAAGTTCTCGATGGAGCAGATGATGACGACGTTGTCGTTCTTGTCGCGCATCACCTCCAGCTCGTACTCCTTCCACCCGATGATCGACTCCTCGACGAGGATGGTGTGGGTGGGGGAGAGCTGCAGGGCGCGCCGCGCCAGCTCCTCGAACTCCTCGCGGTTGTAGGCGACGCCGCCGCCCTCCCCGCCCATGGTGAACGAGGGCCGGATGATGATGGGGAAGCCGATCTCCTCCGAGATGGCGCGCGCCTCGTCCCAGCTCGTGGCGTAGCCGGACCTCGGCATGTCGACGCCGATCTTCCGCATCGCCGCCTTGAAGAGCTGGCGGTCCTCGGCCTTCTCGATGGCCTCGAGCTGCGCGCCGATGAGCTGCACGCCGTGGCGGGCCAGCGCTCCGTTCCTCGCCAGCGCCACCGCCAGGTTGAGGGCCGTCTGCCCGCCGAGGGTGGGCAGCAGGGCCTGCGGCTTCTCCCGGGCCAGGATCTCCTCCGCCATCTCCGGCGTGATCGGCTCGATGTAGGTGCGCTCGGCGAAGCCCGGGTCCGTCATGACGGTGGCCGGGTTGGAGTTGAGGAGGACGACCTCGTACCCCTCCTCCCTCAGCGCCTTGCACGCCTGCGTGCCCGAGTAGTCGAACTCGCAGGCCTGGCCGATGACGATGGGCCCGGAGCCCACGATCATGATCTTCTGGATGTCGGTGCGGCGGGGCATGGGGCGGGGAAACTAGCACAGCGGACCGACGGGGGGGGACCCGGGGCCCTCGCCTCACCACGCCTCCCCGAACGGCCTCGCCTCGACCTCGAAGGACCACGCCGAGCGCGGCTGCCGGGCGATCGAGGCGACGGCCGAGGCGACGTCGACGGGCTTCACGAAGAAGGAGTCGGGCTTGTCCGGCATGCGCTGCCGGGTCCGCGGCAGGTCGACCACGCCGTCGATGACGACGAGCGCGACGTGGATGCCCGCCGGCCAGAGGTGGCGCGCCATCGATTCGGCGAGGTTCCGCTGCGCGCCCTTGGCCGAGGAGAAGGCGGCGCTCCGCGGCCCTCCGCGGCGCGAGGCGGTCGCCCCGATGAAGACGATCGTCCCCTGCCCCCGGCGCCGCATGGCGGGGAGGACCTGCTGCGAGGCGCAGAGCGCCCCGAGCGCGTTCACGCGCCAGGCGCGCTCGAACGCCTCGACCGTCGCCTCCTCGGCGTTCCCCCAGTCGCCGGAGCCGGCGTTGTGCACGAGGACGTCCGCGTCGCCGAGGTCGCGCTGCAGCGCGGCGAGGGCCGCCTCGAGGGCGGCGGGATTGCCCGCGTCGGCGGCGTGGAAGCGGGCGGCCGGCCCGAGCTCCTGCGCCAGCGAGCGCGAGAACGCCTCGCTGCGGGCGACGAGGCCGACCGCGTAGCCGTCGGCAGCGAAGCGGCGCGCGATGGCGGCGCCGTTCCCCGGGCCGACGCCGACGACGAGGCAGACGGGCTGCGGCATGCGCCTGGCTTAGCGGGGGCCCGCGGCTGCGGCACGGCGGGAGCGGCCCCCTCGGGGAGAGGCGGTCACGACCCGGCGCTCGCGCCGTCCTCCACGCGGTCGCGCCGCGAGGCGCGCTCACGAAAGGAACGAAGATGAGAACCCATGGACTCGGAGGGACCGCCGCGCTGCTCCTCCTCGCCACCGCGCCGCCGGCGCGCGCCGCCGACGACACCGTCTACCCCGCCGACCTCCTGGCGGCCACCACGCCCCGCCGCGTCGAGGTGGTCCTCACCGACCGCGGACCGGTGCCGGCCGTCATCCAGCACGGGCGCGAGCGCCTCGAGATCGTGGTCCGCCGGGCGAGCGCCGGCGCCTGCCGCGGCGACCTCCTCATCCCGGAGTACGACCTGCGCGCGCCCGCGCCGGGTGCGCAGCCCGTCAGCCTCTCGCTGGTGGCCGAGGGGCGCGGCGCGTTCCACATCCGCTGCCCGCGCGAGGACGTCCCGGACGACGCCGCGCCGACGGCCGGCAGCCCGGCCGCCTCGCCGGCGCACCAGGGCTCCTGAAGCGAAGCGCCCGCGGGGCCGCGGAGGTCAGCGGCCCCGCACCGCGCGCACCGCCTTCGCCGCCGACGCGAACACCGTCGGGATCTGCGCCTCGGTGAGGCAGGAGAAGGCGATGCGGAGGTCGCTCTTGCCGAGGGCGATGGCGCCGACGCCGTGCTCGTCGAGCAGCCGCCCGCGCACCGCGTCGGCGTCCGCGTCCTTGAGGCGCAGGCACATGAAGTAGCCGCTGTTGAACGGATAGACGTCCCAGCAGTCGCCGTACTCGGCGCGCTGGCTCTCGATGCGGGTGGCGGCGGCGCGCTTGCGGAGCGTCGTCACCTTCTCCTGCTGCTGCGCCCGGAACTCGGGGTCCTGGAGCGCCTTCAGCACGATCGACTGGCCGGGGTTGGAGATGTTCGAGACGTAGGCGCGGATGAGGCCGGCCGTCTTGTCCTCGAGCGCCTTGTACGCGCCGGCGGTGCCGTTCTTCACACCGAAGGTGATGAAGCCGACGCGCAGCCCCCAGACGAACTCCTCCTTGGTGGCTCCGTCCACCTTGATGGCGAGGAGGTTCGGGGAGGCACCCGCCAGCTTGCCGAAGACCGACTCGGTGGTGCTGGCGTCGTCGTAGAACATCCCGTAGTAGGCGTCGTCGACGACCACCACCAGCTTCGTCCCCGCCTCCGCCTCGGCGGTGAGCGCGGCGGCGATGCCCTCCGCCTCGGCGCGGGTGGGCGTGTAGCCGGAGGGGTTGTTGGGGAAGTTCAGCGCGACGACCAGCTTCTTGCCGCGGTGCTTCGCCAGCGCGGCGGTGAAGCCGGGCAGGTTGAAGCCGGTGAGCTTCGCGTCGAAGAAGGGGAAGTAGTGGAAGTCGGCCTCGAGGCGCGTCTCCCAGCACAGGTTGTAGTTCTCCCACAGCAGATCGGGCGACAGCACCGCGTCGCCCGGATCGAGGAAGAGGTCGCCGACGAGCCCGAGGCCGTGGGTGAGCGCGTTCGTGACCACCGGGTTCGAGAGCGGCTGGTCGCGCAGCGACGGCGTCTCGGCGCGCTGCTTCTTCGCCCAGGCGGCGCGCAGGTCCGGCTTCCCGTAGGAGGGGGCGTAGTCGTAGATCTCGGCCGGCGTGAGGCCCTGGTAGTACTTGTGGATGCAGGCGAGGTGCATCGGCGCGCCGTTCTCGGTGGCGATGCCCACCGTCGCGTTCGCGACCTTCGCCTTCTGCTTCGCCTCGGCGCCCTGCGCCAGGATGCCCTTCGCCGGGAAGAAGAAGCGCTTGCCGCGCTCGGAGAGCAGCTCGAGGACGACGGGGCAGTCCTTGGCGAGCGCGTCGTTGGCGGCCTGGGCGAGCGGGTGGAGGGCGTGGCTCTTCATCGTCGGCTCCTGGTACGGCGTTCGGCGGTGGTCCCGAAAAAGGCGGGACAGGTTACCGGATCGGCGGCGCGGGGCAACCCCCGGCTACTTCTTGCGGGCGCCGCCCAGCTTGCGGCGCAGCCCGGCGAGCACGTTCGGCGGCACGAGCCCCGAGACGTCGCCGCCGAAGCGCGCCACCTCGCGCACGAGCCGCGCCGAGACGAAGTAGTAATCCTCGCCGGTCATGACGAAGACGCTGTCGAAGTCGGGGTCGAGCTTCCGGTTCATGTTGGCGAGCTGGAACTCGTACTCGAAGTCGGAGACGGCCCGCAGCCCGCGCAGCACGGTGTGGATGCTCCGCTTCTTGGCGTAGTCGACGAGCAGGCCGTCGAACGAGTCCACCTCCACCCGCCGGTCGCCGTTCACCGCCTCTCGGATGAGGTCCATCCGCTCCTCGAAGGTGAAGAGCGCGCTCTTCTCCGGGTTGTTCGCCACCGCCACGACCAGGCCGTCGAAGATCTTGAGGCCGCGCTGGATGAGCGAGAGGTGGCCGTTCGTGAGCGGATCGAACGAGCCGGGATAGATGGCGAGGCGGGGCATGGCGGCGGATTCTCCCCTAGGTCAGGCGGTAGATCGAGATCCCCGTGTCTCCATACGCACGCCGGTCCGCCAGCGCGAGCGGGCCGCAGGCGTCGGGGGGTGGGCGGCGCCGGTCGTGCTCGGCGACGGCCCGCGCCCCCGGCGCGAGCACGGGCGGCAGCAGGGCGAGCGCCGCGTCCGGCCCGTCGGCGTAGGGGGGGTCGAGGAAGGCGATGGCGAACGCGGCGCGGGGGAGCGCGCCGAGCGCCCGCGCCACCGGCTCGCGCCGCACCTCCACCCGCTCGGCGAAGCCGCAGGCCGCGGCGTTCCGCGCGATGGCCTCGGCCGCGGCGCGGTCTGCGTCCACGCACACCGCCCGGGCGCAGCCGCGGGAGAGCGCCTCCAGCGCGAGCGCGCCGCTGCCGGCGTAGAGGTCGAGGACGGCTCCGCCCTCGAAGAACTGGCCGAGCACGTTGAAGACCGCGCCGCGGACCTTGTCGCTGGTCGGGCGGGTGGCCGTCCCGCGCGGGGTGACGAGCGCGCGACCCCGCGCCGTGCCGGCGACGATCCTCATCGGCGCGGCCCACCCGCCCGGGTGGCGGCCACCGCCGCGGTGCCCTCGGCGCCGAGGCGCTCGCCGAGCGCGGCCACCTCGGCGTGGGCGAGCGCCTCCGCGCGCTCGGCGAGCGCCGGCGACACCTCGGCGCGCGCCGCGC
>DASTGH010000028.1:0-2990 GCA_035719345.1 Anaeromyxobacteraceae bacterium | reverse complement strand
ATCGCGAACCCCGTGGCGGTCGTCGGCGCGAGCCTCTCGGCCGTGCAGGATGCGCTGGCCGCGATGCCCCGGCTGGACGCGATCACCGACGGAGGCGAGGGCGCCCGGCAGGCGGCGCAGTGGTGGCAGGCCGAGGGGCGCCGCGCGGTCGACGGCGCGCGCGAGGCGCTGGTCGAGGCCGAGGAGGGCCTCGACCGGCTGAAGCACCTGGCGCGCGACCTGCGGCTCATCGCGCGCGCCGATCCCGCCGCGCTCGCGCCCATCGACGTCGCGGGCGCGGTGCAGGGCGCGCTGCGCGTCGGGCGCGCCGAGATCATGAGCCGCGCCGCGGTCACGGTCGAGCTGGAGCCGGGCCTCGTCGCGCTCGCCAGCGCGGGGGCGCTGGCGCGGGCGGTCCTCCAGCTCGCCGTCCGCGCCGCCAGCGCCGTGGAGGCGAGCGGGCGACGCCGCGGCCACGTCCGGATCCGGGGGCGGCGCGCGCCCGACGCCGTCGTGCTCGAGATCGAGGACGATGGCGGGGAGACGGACGACCCGCTGGGGCCGGCGCTCGCGGCGGCGCTCCCGGCCGACGCTCCGCGCGGCCCCGATCTCGTGGGCCTCGCCGCCGCCCGCGACCTGGTGCTGGGGCAGGGTGGGGCGCTCCTGGTCCGCCGTCCCGAGGCAGGCGGCACGGTCGTCGAGATCCGCCTGCCGCTGCCCGGTGCCGTGCCCTGATCAGCGCCACGCGCCGGCGCGGGCGTACACCGACACGAGCGGCACCTCGTCCAGGTAGACGCCGGCCACCGGTCGCGGGTAGCGCGCCGGCTCGCCGGGGCGCGGCGCGTCGGCGAACGCCGTCCAGGTCCGGTACTCCTTGTCCCTGAATTCGGCGTGGAAGTGCCAGATGGAGACGTCGGCGTCCTCGGGCCGATCCACCCAGCGCAGGTCGCCCCGGGCGCGCCCGTCGCGCTGCCACGCCATCACCGCGGCGCGGCCGGTCTCCTGCCACCAGACGCGCGCGCCCGGGATGGCGTGCTCGTTGATCGCGTCGAGCACGCCCACCGCCGCGTCGCCCCAGTACTGCCGCTGCATCCCGAGCGACGCCGCGCCCGGCGCGGAGCCGGCGAGCTCGTTGTAGGCCGCCGTGCCGTAGGGGTGGACGTGCGCCACGGCGCGGACCGCGGGCGCGAGCGCGAGCACGCCGAGCGCTGCGGCGACGCCGCAGGCGCGGGAGGGCCACAGCGCCCGGCCGGACTCGACCAGCGCGCGCGCGCCCAGCAGCGCCAGGAAGGGCATGGCGGGGAGCCAGTGCTTCACCCCGCCGAAGATCGGCACCGTGGGCCAGGCGATGAGGGCGATGGGGAAGAGGCCATTGACGAGGAGGAGGAGGTTCTCATCACGGGAGGTCCTGCCCTCTCCCCGACCCTCCCCCGCCGGAGCGGGGGAGGGGGATCCGCCGCCGACCTCCAAGCTGCGGGCGCCTTCGACCGATGAAGGCGCATGCTGCTCGGCGTCCCGCGCCAGCAGGGCCAGCCCGTGCAGGAACCCGGCGACGTACACGACCAGCACCGCGGCCGGGACCGTCAGCGCCGTGACGACGAACGGGTAGCCGATGGGGAACGGCGGCTCGCGCAGGATCCGCCCGAAGTACTGCCACGAGTAGTTCTCGTGCTGCAGGTGGAAGAGCGCGTACTCGCGGAAGCGCGGCCACGGCGCGCGCCACAGCCAGGGCCACGCCGCGAGGAGCACCAGCGGGCCCATCACCGCCATCGCGGGCAGCGCAAGCGGCACGAGCCGCGGGCGGCGGCCGGCCGGGACGCGCAGCCACCCGGGGAGGCGCGTCAGCGCGGCGTGCGCCGCGAGGAGCGGCAGGAGGAACCAGCCGTTGTGCTTCGTGGCCAGCGCCGCGCCGAAGGCGAGCGCGGCGGCGAGCGCCCAGCGCCGCTCGCCCGGCTTTCCCTCCAGCCGCAGGCTCCGCGCGTAGGCCGCGACCACCGCCAGCCACAGGGCGGCGATGGGCATGTCCAGCGCCGCGGGATGCCCGTGGTAGAAGTGGCGCGGCACGGCCCAGAAGAGCGCGGGCGCGAGCAGCGCGCCGCCCCACCCCGCGAGCGCGTGCCCCCACGTCGCCAGCACGAAGGAGAGGAGCGCGCCGAACAGGAAGGCGCCGGCGCGCGCCCCCTGCACGTGCCCGGTCCAGCCGAGCGCGTCGGCGAGGAGCGCGTGCGTCGCGCCGTAGACCCACTTGGCGAGCGGCGGGTGCTCGTGGTTCGGCGCGAAGCGCCGGTCGGCGGCCGCGAGGACGCTCCCCGGCGCGCGGAGCGCATCCGCGGGGAAGCCCGCGTACGACTCGGCCGCCATGAGGTACACGCCCTCGTCCCGGCCGATGCCCTGCGCCGGGGCGGTGGCCGCGAGCAGCGCGCAGGTCCCGACCGCCCAGGCGAGCGCGAGGCGGCGGCCGGGGTGAGCGGGCGCGAGCCTCACGGCAGCGTGTACGCGTCGAGGCAGACGGGGCGCGCCTCGCCCTCGAGCGAGAGGGTGATCGCCAGCTCGCGCGTGCGCCCGGCCTCGAGCACCGTCTCCACCTGGAAGGGCCGCCACGCGGGATCGCCCGGCGGGAGCTCCGCGCGAGCCACCTCGCGCCCGTCGAGCGCCACCGCGAGCCGCACCGGTCCTCGGCCGCCCAGCGCGGCCTCGCCGACGACGCCGAGGTGGCCGCGCAGCGCGCGGCCGAGCGGCACGGCCGGAAACGCGATCCGCAGCGGCGCGCCCGGCGAGAGCTGCGCGACGAGGCAGGGGCGGGGGAGCCCGTCCACCTCGCGCGCCTCGCGCGCCAGGGCCGTGCGCCGGTCGGGGCAGCGGAACCCGCCGCGCCCGTCGGCGTCGCAGGGCGTGGCCCCCAGCGCCACCTCCGCCCGCGCCAGCCGGTCCGGCAGGAAGGCGAGCGGCAGCGTCGGCGCACGCAGGTCGTAGCGCGCCACGGCCAGGCCGCCGAGCCGCTCCGCATCGCT
>DASTGH010000027.1:0-10399 GCA_035719345.1 Anaeromyxobacteraceae bacterium | reverse complement strand
GGCCGGCACGTGGAAAGACCTGACCGACAGCGTGAACTCGATGGCGAGCAACCTCACCGGCCAGGTGCGCAACATCGCCGACGTCACGACGGCTGTTCAGGGCGGTGACCTGTCGAAGAAGATCACCGTCGACGTCAAGGGCGAGATCCTGGAGCTCAAGAACATCATCAACCCGATGGTGGACCAGCTCTCGTCGTTCGCCTCGGAAGTGACGCGGGTGGCGCGCGAGGTCGGCACCGAGGGCCGCCTGGGCGGCCAGGCGGACGTGAAGGGGGTGGCCGGCACGTGGCGCGACTTGACCGAGAGCGTGAACTTCATGGCCGGCAACCTGACGAGCCAGGTGCGCAACATCGCCGACGTGACCAAGGCGGTGGCGAGCGGGGACCTGTCGAAGAAGATCACGGTGGACGTGAAGGGCGAGATCCTGGAGCTCAAGAACACCGTGAACACCATGGTGGACCAGCTCTCGTCGTTCGCCTCCGAGGTGACGCGGGTGGCGCGCGAGGTCGGGACGGAGGGGAAGCTCGGCGGCCAGGCCGACGTGCGCGGCGCGGCCGGCACCTGGAAGGACCTCACCGGGAACGTCAACTCGATGGCGTCGAACCTCACCGCCCAGGTCCGCGGCATCGCCACGGTCGTGACCGCGGTGGCCGGCGGAGACCTGGAGCGCAAGCTGGCCCTGGAGGCGAAGGGGGAGATCGCCGCGCTGGCCGACACCATCAACTCCATGATCGACACGCTCGGCACCTTCGCGCGGCAGGTGATCGCGGTGGCGCGGGAGGTGGGGCTGGAGGGGAAGCTCGGCGGCCAGGCCAAGGTGCCGGGCGCGGCCGGCGCCTGGCGCGACCTCACCGACAACGTGAACCAGCTCGCCGCCAACCTGACGACCCAGGTGCGCGCCATCGCCGAGGTGGCCACGGCGGTGACGACGGGCGACCTCACCCGCTCCATCGCCGTCTCGGCGCAGGGCGAGGTGGCCGCGCTCAAGGACAACATCAACCAGATGATCGCCAACCTGCGCGCCACGACGGCGAAGAACAGCGAGCAGGACTGGCTCAAGACGAACCTGGCCCGGTTCACGCGCATGCTGCAGGGCCAGCGCGACCTGGAGGCGGTGTCGCGCCTCGTGCTGCGCGAGCTGGCGCCGCTCGTCTCGGCGCAGCACGGGCTCTTCTACCTCCTGGAGCAGGGCGCCCGGGGGGAGGCGACGACGCTCAAGCTCCTCGCCAGCTACGCGTTCAAGGAGCGCAAGGGCCTGAGCAACCAGTTCCGGCCGGGCGAGGGGCTCGTCGGGCAGTGCCTGCTGGAGAAGGAGCGCATCCTGCTGACCGACGTGCCGGAGGACTACGTCCGCATCTCCTCCGGGCTGGGCGACGCGAAGCCGGTCAACCTGGTGGTCATCCCGGTCGTGTTCGAGGGGCAGGTCAAGGCGGTCATCGAGCTCGCCTCCCTCTACCGGTTCAGCGACATCCACCTCGCCTTCCTGGACCAGCTCACCGAGTCCATCGGCATCGTGCTCAACACCATCGCCGCGGGCATGCGCACCGAGGAGCTGCTCAAGCAGTCGCAGTCGCTGGCCGAGGAGCTGCAGAGCCAGCAGCAGGAGCTGACCGAGACGAACCGCCGCCTCGAGCAGCAGGCGAGGTCGCTGCAGGCCTCCGAGGAGCGGCTCAAGACGCAGCAGGAGGAGCTGCAGCAGACGAACGAGGAGCTGGAGGAGCGCTCGCGGCTGCTCCAGGTCCAGAACGTGGAGGTGGAGAGGAAGAACACGGAGATCGAGCAGGCCAAGGCCGCGCTGGAGGAGCGGGCGCAGCAGCTCTCGCTCTCCTCCAGGTACAAGAGCGAGTTCCTCGCCAACATGTCGCACGAGCTGCGCACGCCGCTCAACAGCATGCTCATCCTGGCGAAGCTGCTGGCGGACGACGCCGACGGCCGCCTCGGGCCGAAGCAGACCGAGTTCGCGCGCACCATCCACGCCGCCGGCTCCGATCTGCTCGCGCTCATCAACGACATCCTCGACCTCTCCAAGATCGAGTCCGGCGCCATGCAGCTCGACATGGACGCCTGCCCGCTGCGCGACGTCCGCGAGTTCACGGAGCGCGCCTTCCGGCAGCTGGCCGCCGACAAGGGCCTCACCTTCGAGGTGACGCTGGGCGAGGGCGCGCCGGAGGCCATCCACAGCGACGCGCGGCGGCTGCAGCAGGTGCTCCGCAACCTGCTCTCCAACGCCTTCAAGTTCACGGCGAGCGGGTCGGTCACGCTCGCCATCGAGCGGGCCACCTCCGGCTGGAGCTGGGATCACCCGACGCTGGCGAGCGCCGAGCAGGTGGTCGCCTTCTCCGTCAAGGACACCGGCATCGGGATCCCGGCCGACAAGCTGAAGATCATCTTCGAGGCGTTCCAGCAGGCGGACGGGACCACCGCCCGCCGCTACGGGGGCACCGGGCTCGGGCTCTCCATCAGCCGCGAGATCGCGAGGCTGCTCGGAGGAGAGATCGCGGTCGCCTCGGCGCCGGGGCTGGGCAGCACCTTCACGCTCTACCTGCCGGCGGCCAAGGGGGCGGCCGCGGCGCGAGCCGCGCCGCAGAACCGCGCCCGGCCCGAGTCCCTGCAAGGCGTGGCGCCCGCGCGGCCGGGGCAGCTCCCCGGGCCGTGGGCCAACGACGACCGGCGCGACCTGCAGCCCGGCGACCGCGTGCTGCTCGTCATCGAGGAGGACGCGCAGCTCGCCCGGACCATCGTCGACCTCGCCCATGCGCGGGGGCTGAAGGGCGTCGTGGCCCAGCGCGGCCGGACCGCGCTCAGCCTGGCCCGGGACGTGGCGCCGGAGGCGGTGACGCTGGGGATGGGGCTGGCCGACGCCGAGGGCTGGTCGGTGCTCGACCGCCTCAAGCACGATCCGGCCACCCGGCACGTCCCCGTGCTCATCCTGGCGCAGCGGGACGAGGACGCGCAGCACTTCCTGCGGCTCGGCGCCTGGGGCGTCGTGCACCGGCAGGCGGCGCGCGAGGCGCTGGACGCGCGCCTCGACGGGCTCCTCGCCTTCGCCCGCCGCAGCCCGCGCCGGCTCCTGCTGGCGCTCGCCGACGCGGGCCGCCGCGCCGAGGTGGCGCGGCTCCTCTCGGCCGACGACGTGCAGATCGTGCAGGTGGACCGCGCCGCCGCAGCCATGGCCGCCCTGCGGGAGGAGCCGTTCGACTGCCTCGTCACCGAGCTCGCGCTGCCGGACGGCACCGCGCCGCAGCTCCTGGCGCGCGCCAGCGCCGAGCTGGGCTGGGCACCGCCGGTCGTCGTCGCGCCACTGGACGAGCTCACGGCCGAGGAGCGGGAGGTCCTGGACGACGCGGGGCGGGCCGTGGTGCTGAAGGTGGCGCGCACGCCCGAGGCGCTCGCCGCCGAGACCGCGCTCTTCCTGCACCGGGCCGACGACTCGCTCCCGGGCGGTCAGCGCGAGCTGGTGGCGCGCGCCCGGGCCGCGGACTCGGCCCTGCGCGGGCGCACCGTCCTGGTGGTCGACGACGACGTGCGAAACGTGTTCGCCGTGACGAGCGTGCTGGAGCGGCAGGGGATGCGCGTCCTCTTCGCGGAGGACGGCGAGGGCTGCCTGGCGACGCTCTCGCGCGAGCCCGTCGACGCCGTGCTCATGGACGTCATGATGCCGGGGATGGACGGGTACGAGACGACCGCGGCCATCCGCCGCGTGCCGGGTCTGAAGGCGCTCCCGGTCATCGCGCTCACCGCCAAGGCGATGAAGGGCGATCGCGAGCGCTGCCTCGAGGCGGGCGCCTCCGACTACGTCTCGAAGCCCGTCGACCCGGAGCAGCTCCTCTCGCTGCTGCGCGTGTGGCTCTCCGCCGCGAGCGCCCATCCGGAGGCGCGGGCCTGAAGGTGGACGCGTCGCTCCAGGACCCGCCGCCGCCGCCCGGCGACTCGCGCCCGGAGCTGGCGCGCGAGGAGGTCGACGCCCTCGTCGACCACCTCTTCGTCCGGACGGGGATGGACTTCCGCTGCTACGCGCGCCGCGCGTTCGAGCGGAGGCTCCGGCACGTCATGCTGCACGACGGTGCCGGCAGCGTCGCCGACCTCCGGGACGCCGTGCGCTCCGACGTCGAGGCGGCGGCGCTGGCAGGCCGCCTGCTGGTGCCGGTCACGGCCATGTTCCGCGACCCGCCCCTGTGGCGGGCGCTCCGGGAGCGCGTCGTCCCGGAGCTGCGCGAGGAGCGCGTCGTCCGGGTGTGGGTGGCAGGCTGCTCCAGCGGCGAGGAGGCGTACTCGATGGCCATCCTGCTGGAGGAGGAGGGCATTGCCGAGCGCTCCCGCATCTACGCCACGGACGTCGACGAGGGAGCGCTGGCGCGGGCGCGCGCCGGGACCTACGGGCTCGAGCAGATGCGCGAGTACACGCGTGCCCATCAGCTGGCGGGCGGCGCGGCCAGCCTCTCCGACCACTACGTCGCGGGCGCGAGCGCCGCCACGATGAAGGAGCGGCTGCGCCGGCGGCTCGTCTTCGCCCGGCACAACCTCACCTCGGACGGCTCGTTCCAGGTCTTCCAGCTGGTGCTGTGCCGGAACGTCATCATCTATTTCTGCCCCGCGGCGCAGGAGCGGATCCACGCGCTCCTGCACGCGAGCCTCGCCCCGGGCGGCTTCCTGGCGCTGGGACATCGCGAGCTCGTCCCGCTCGCCACCGCGGCCGGCTACCAGCCGTGGGACGAGTCGTCCAAGGTGTGGCGCCGCGCGGATCTGCCGGCTCCGGCCCCGGCGGGGTGAGCCCGCCCGCGCCGCACCGCCTTAAAGAACCCTCCGTGCCCGGCGAGGCGCTCTCCCACGTCCGCGTCCTCGACCTCTCGCGGGTCCTCGCCGGCCCGTGGGCGAGCCAGGTGCTGGCCGACCTCGGCGCGGAGGTGATCAAGGTCGAGCGGCCCGGCGCCGGCGACGAGACGCGGGCCTGGGGCCCTCCGTGGCTGCGCGACGCGCACGGCGAGGAGACGCGGGAAGCGGCCTACTTCGCCTCCGCGAACCGCGGAAAGAAGTCGATCACGCTCGACGTGGCGACGCCCGAGGGGCAGGCCATCGCGCGGCGCCTCGCCGAGCGGGCCGACGTCCTGCTCGAGAACCACAAGGCGGGGGCGCTGGCGCGCCACGGCCTGGGCTACCCCGAGCTCTCGGCGCTGAACCCGCGGCTCGTCTACTGCTCCATCACCGGCTTCGGCCAGGACGGGCCGTACCGGAGCCGCCCCGGCTACGACTTCCTGGTGCAGGCCATGGGCGGCCTCATGAGCGTCACCGGGGAGCCGGACGGGGCCCCGGGCGGCGGGCCGATGAAGGTGGGCGTCGCGGTGGTCGACCTCCTCACCGGGCTCTACGCCGCGACGGCCGTGCTCGCCGCGCTCGCCCACCGCGAGCGGAGCGGGCGCGGGCAGCACGTCGACCTCGCGCTGCTCGACGTGCAGGTGGCGGCCCTGGCGAACCAGGCCGAGAGCTACCTCGTCACCGGGCAGGCTCCCGCGCGGCTCGGCAACGCGCACCCCAGCATCGTCCCCTACCAGCCGTTCGCGACGCGCGACGGCCGCCTGGCGCTGGCCGTCGGGAACGACGGGCAGTTCGAGCGGCTGTGCCAGGTGGCGGGCCGGCCCGAGCTCGCCTCCGAGCCGCGCTTCGCCACCAACGCCGCCCGGGTGGAGCACCGCGCCGAGCTCGTGGCGGCGCTCGCGCCCGTCCTCGCGGCGCGCGCGACGAGCGAGTGGGTGGCGGCGCTCGAGGCGGCCGGCGTGCCCTGCGGGCCCATCCAGGACCTGGCCGAGGTCTTCGACGATCCCCAGGTGCGCCATCGGCGGCTGCGGGTCGAGGTGCCGCACCCGGGCTGCGGGCCGGTGCCGGTGGTGGCCTCCCCCATCCGCCTCTCGGAGACGCCGGTGCGGCACCGGGGCCTGCCGGCGCTCGGCCAGCACACGCGCGAGGTGCTGGTCGGGCTCCTCGGCATGGACGAGGGCGAGGTGGATGCGCTCCACAGCCGGGGGGTCGTATGAGGTCTGCGAAAGGGAGGACGCGATGACCGATCCGACCACGGGGCGCGGGGAGGGCGGACGCCTGGCGGGCGTGATCGCGCCGGTGCTGACCCCCTTTCGACAGGACCTCTCGCCCGACGCGGAGCGGCTCGTGCGCCATGCGCGCTGGCTCCTCGCGCACGGCTGCTCGGCGCTCGCGCCGTTCGGCACGACGAGCGAGGCGAACTCCCTCTCCGCCGACGAGCGCGAGCGCCTCCTCGACGCGCTCGTGGACGCGGGGATCCCGCCGGGCCGCCTGCTCCCCGGCACCGGCTGCTGCGCGCTGCCGGACACGGTGCGGCTCACCGCGCACGCGGTCCGCCGCGGCTGCGCCGGCGTGCTGATGCTGCCGCCCTTCTACTACAAGGCGGTGACCGAGGACGGCCTCTTCCGCGCCTTCGCCGAGGTGATCGACCGCGTCGCCGACCATCGACTGCGAGTGTACCTGTACCACATCCCGCCCATCGCCCAGGTCGGGATCGCGCCCGGGCTGGTGGAGCGGCTGCTGCGCACTCACGCCGGTGCGGTCGCCGGGATGAAGGACAGCTCCGGCGATCTCGCCAACACCCTGGCGATGCTGGAGCGGTTCGCGCGGCACGGGTTCGACGTGTTCGTGGGCAGCGAGAAGTTCCTGCTCGCGAACCTGCGCGCGGGCGGGGTGGGGTGCATCACCGCCACGGCCAACGTGAACCCCGGGCCCATCGACCGCCTGTGGCGGGAGTGGCGATCGCCGCAGGCCGAGCGGTTGCAGGAGGAGGTGAACGGCGTCCGCGGCGCGGTGGAGCGGCTCCCGACCATCCCGGCGCTGAAGGCGATCCTCGCCGACCAGGCGGGCGATGCGGAGTGGGCGAGGGTCCGCCCGCCCCTGGTGGAGCTCCCCGGCGCTGCGCGGGATGCGCTCCTCGCCGAGCTGGCCGGACGCCGGTTCGAGATGCCGGGTGTGCGGGACGGGGGGTGAAGAGCTGATCCCAGGATCAGCGCTCGCCTTCCGAGCGCCTCACCCCGGCGCCGGCCGGTGCCACCGCTGCAGCGCGACGGCCGCCGCCACCAGGGCGATGCCGGCGAGGTCGGCCCAGGCGGTGGGGTAGACGAGGAGGAGGCCGGCGGCGACCAGCATGCCGCGCTCGACCACCGTCGTCCGCCGGAACATCCATCCTTGCACCCCGCAGGCGAGCGCGGCGATGCCCACGAAGGCGGTCACGGTGACGCGGACGACGTCGAGCGGGCTGCCCTTGAGCAGCAGGCCCACGCCCGAGGGGTCGAGCACGAACGCGAACGGCACCAGGAACGCGGGCAGCGTGTACTTCCACGACTGGAGCGTCGTGAGGTAGGGGTCGCCGCCGGTGATGGCGGCCGCCGCGAACGGCGAGAGCGCGGTGGGCGGCGACACCTCGGAGAGCACCGCGTAGTAGAAGACGAA
Source organism: Anaeromyxobacteraceae bacterium (assembly GCA_035719345.1). Taxonomy (GTDB): domain Bacteria; phylum Myxococcota; class Myxococcia; order Myxococcales; family Anaeromyxobacteraceae; genus Anaeromyxobacter_A. The sequence continues at coordinate 2,932 of DASTGH010000027.1, read as the reverse complement.
CATGTGCGCGGCGTAGTCCGGCACGCCGAGCTTGGTGAGCGCCGGCACCGCGATCACCGCGCAGATGATGTAACTGGCGGTGACGGGGACGGCCAGGCCCACGATCCAGACCACCAGCGCCGTGAAGACGGCGGTGAGGAGGAGGTTCCCGCCGGCGAGGTCGATCACGATCGAGCTGAACTTGAGGCCGAGCCCGGTCAGCGTCACCACGCCGACGATGATGCCGGCCGAGGCACAGGTGGCGGCGACGGCGAGGACGCCCACCGATCCCGCGCGCAGCGCCTGCACCAGCCGGCTCTGGTGCAGCCCCTGACCGGCGGCCGGGACGGGCGTCAGCGCGCTGTCCCGGCGCAGGAAGGAGAGCCCGGCGGCGAGGAGGGTGGCCCAGAACACGGCGACGATCGGGCTGAACCCGAGCACCATGAACACGACCACGGCCACGAGCGAGGTGAAGTGGAAGCCGCGCTCGCGGATCATCCGCCACACGCCCTGGCGGGGCCGGACCGGTTCGTCGCGCACCGCGAGCTTGCGCGCGTCGAGGTCCACCATGAGGAAGAGCGCCAGGTAGTAGAGGCCGGTCGGGATGGTGGCCATCCAGATCACGTCCATGTACGAGATCTTGAGGAACTCGGCGATGAGGAAGGCCGCCGCCCCCAGCACCGGCGGCGAGATGATGGCGCCGAGCCCGCCGGCGGCCAGGAGCCCGCCCGCGGCGTTCTTCGGGTACCCGGCGCGCGCCAGCATGGGCCAGGCGACGGAGCCGAGCGTCACGGTCGTCGCGACGCCGCTCCCGGAAGGCCCGCCCAGCAGGAACGAGGCGAGCACGATGGTGCGCCCGGCTGCGGCCCGCGTGCCGCCGGTCACCGCCAGCGAGAAGTCGATGAAGAACTCGCCCGCGCCGGTGAACTGGAGCACCGCGCCGTAGATGGTGAAGAGGATGATGAAGGTGGCCGAGACGTCGATGGGCGTGCCGAAGATGCCCTCCAGCGTCATGTAGAGCTGGCCCACCAGTCGCTCCACGTCGTAGCCGCGGTGGGTCCAGGGCCGCGGCAGCCACGGACCGACGAAGGCGTAGACGAGGAAGAGGGCCACCACCGAGGCGAGGAACCAGCCGGAGGTGCGCCGGACGGCCTCGAGCACGAGCAGGACGAGCGCCACGCCGAAGAAGAGGTCGAGGCGGTTGGGCGTGACGGCGCGCTCGATGAACTCGTCGAAGTCGAGGAGGAGCCAGGCGATGGTCGCCACGCCCAGCAGCGCCGCCGCGACGTCGAACCAGCGGATGCGATCGCGGAAGCGCGGCGCCGCAGGGAAGACGAGGAACAGCAGGAACAGCACGAACCCGAGATGGATGGCGCGGAGGATCTGGGCCGGGATGATGGCGTAGGCGGCGTAGAGGTGGAACAGCGACATCGCCACCGCCAGCCAGGTGATGGCCGCGTCCGTCCGGCCCGAGAAGCGCCGCGCGGCTCCCTCCTCCTTCTCGATGAGCTCCTCCGCCCGGCGCAGCGCCGCATCGTCGACGACGGCGGGCTCCTCCTCCGCGTGGGTCTCGCCGGGCGCCATGGAGCCCTCCTACCGGCCGCCGCCCGCAGGCGCGAGGGCCGCCGGCCTGCGCACGGCGCGCAGCACGACCCGGTCGCCGCGCTCGCCCAGCTCCAGGAAGGAGCGCTCGACGCCCGCCACCCGGAGCCGCTGCGGGGCGCCCATGGCGACGCGGAACACGATCTCGGGCAGCACGCGTTCCATGGCGTGCACCTCGCCCCCCGAGGTGATCCCGAGGTACTCGCGCACCGCCGCGCTCGGGCTCGACACGGCCCGCAGCGCGATCGCCCCGTCGGCGCGGACCACGAACTCCTCGGTGACCGGCTGGTCGTACATGGAGTGCTGGGAGGTGACCGAGAACGGCTCGCCCGGGGCCAGGGCGACGGCGAGCGCTCGACCGCGCTCGGCGTTGGAGAGCTCGATGACCGTCACCGGCCGGAGGGCCGCCGCGGCCGCGGCCACGCCCGCGCTCGCGGCGCAGGCGATGGCGATCGCGGGGCGGCGGAGGCGGAGCCTCATCGCGCCGTCACCGGGGCGGCTGCAGGCCCTTCTCCGCGAGGTACCTCGCCGCGCCCGGGTGAAACGGCACGGGCGAGCCGACCTTGTACTGGTTCGCGAGCTCGAGGTTCTTCGCCTCGGAGTGGACGCCGGCCAGCTCGTCGCGGTGCTCGAAGATGGTCTTCGCCGCGTCGTGCGCGAGCTTCTCGTCCATCTTCTCGCTCACCACCAGCAGGTTCCAGACGTCCGCGACCTGGGCGTCCTTCGCCTGCCCGGGGTAGGAGCCCGCCGGGATCGTGCCCTTCACGTAGAGCGAACCGTACTTCTTCACCAGCGCCGGGATGGCATCGGCGTGGTCGAGGAGCTTGATCTTCATGCCGGGCGTGGCGGCGAGGTCGGTCACCGCGGCCGTGGGCACGCCCCCCGACCAGAAGAACGCGTCGATCTTGCGGTCCTTGAGCGCATTCACCGACTCGGCCACCGACAGCTTCTCGCGCGTGACGTCCTTGGCCGGGTCGAGCCCGTACGCCTCGAGGATGCGCAGCGCGATGATCTCCGTGCCGCTTCCGGGGGCGCCCGTCCCGACGCGCCGCCCCTTGAGGTCCTGCATCTTCTGGATCCCGGTGCCCTCGACCGTGACCCACTGGCTCTTGTTGGCGTACAGCACGGCGAGCGCGCGGATCGGCACCTTCTCCTTGAACTTCCCGACGCCGTTGAAGCCGTCCGCGGCCGTGTCGGCGAGCGCGAAGGCGATGTCCGCCTTCCCGGCGCCGACGAGCTTCACGTTGTCGACGGAGGCGCTCGTCACCTCGGCCGTGGCCTCGACGCCGGGGAGCGCCTTGCTGAGCACGCTGGCGAGGCCTCCGCCGAGCGGGTAGTACACGCCGCCCGT
>DASTGH010000026.1:0-40628 GCA_035719345.1 Anaeromyxobacteraceae bacterium | reverse complement strand
CACCGCGCGGCGCGCCTTCTCGGCGGAGGACATCGGGACCCTCGCGACGATAGGCGCGCAGCTCGTCGGGATCGTCGAGAACGCGCGGATCATAGGCGCTCTAGATCGAGGCGAGCGACTCGCACCCCAGGGAGCACCCCGACCATCATCCGCCGATCCGGAGGGCGGGGAGCGGACGTTCCGTGGCCTTGGCGCGTCGCCCGGCATCGCGATCGGCCCCGCCGTCTATCTCGCGCGCCGCGGCAAGCTGGATCCTCGAGACGTCATTGTGCGTCTTCTCGATTGCGGTCATTGCGTCTCACCTGCTTCTCCTCAAAGACCCGACGCTCCTGGAGCACATCGACCAGCAGATCGGTCGCGGGGTGAGCGCACGCCTCGCCATCGACGCTGCTCTGGGCGAGTTCGAGTCACGACTGGGTCTTGTTCGGGACCCCTACATCAGCGAGAAGATCGACGACGTCGATGACCTGCGCACCCGGCTGCTCGATCACGTCCTCGGTGATGGCAGCCGCGCCCGTCTGGGCGCGGGTGTGTCGACCGCGAGCTCGACGACCTGTCGAGGGAGGCGGACTTCAGTTCCATCGGCACGAACGACCTGATGCAGTACACCCTGGTGGTCGACCGGGAGGACGCGCGGATGGCTCCATTGAGCGATCCTTACCACCCGGCGATCCTGCGGATGATAGCCCGCGCCGCCGCCGCCGCGCGCGCCGCAGGGAAGCGATCGGCGTCTGTGGTGAGATCGCGGTGCGCCCCGATGTGGCTCTGGCGCTGGTGGCGCTCGGAGTCGACTCGCTCAGCGTCGTCCCCACCGCCATTCCGGGGCTGAAGCGGGCGCTCGCTGGCGCGCGGCTCGAGCCGATGCACCGAGCGATGGAAGGGATACTGGCGCTCTCGGATGCGAGCTCCGTCGCGGGTGCGCTTCGCGAGGCGCTGGGCGCCTGAGCCGCCGTGGCGCCTGGCTCGACTGCCTTTGACAAGCCCGAAGTCGGTCTTACGTTCAATTGACCTGAAGGGACAAGAAAGCAGGAAGATCATGGCAATGCTGACCCGTTGGGAACCTCTCCGCGAGCTCGCCCGAGTCCAGGAGGAGATGAACCGCCGCGCCCTCGGTGACGAGCGCCTGCTGTTCCGCGCCGGTGAGTCGGTGGGCTGGACGCCCGCGTGCGACATCTACGAGGACGAAGAGGAGTTCGTCGTCCGCGCCGACCTGGCAGGTGTCGAGCCGAAGGACGTCGACATCCGATTCGAGAACGGCGTGCTCACGCTGAAGGGCGAGCGCAAGCTGGAGAAGGAAGACAAGCGCGAGAACTACCACCGTCTCGAGCTGAGCTACGGCACGTTCACTCGCGCCTTCTCGCTGCCGGCGACCATCGACTCCGAGAAGATCCGCGCCGAGTCGAAGCAGGGCGTGCTCCTCATCCACCTGCCGAAGAAGGCCGAGGCGAAGCCGAAGAGCATCCAGGTGAAGGTGAGCTGAGCGCCGACTGGAGCCGGGCGAAGAGCGGGCCCGGGAGGGAGCCGATGAACCCGAAGGCGCGCTTCAACCTCCTGTACGTGCTCATCGCCATGTCGGGCGTGCTCATCGTTCACGATCTGTGGATACGGTCACAAGGCATCGCGGTCATCCCGTACAGCCAGTTCCAGCAGCTGCTCTCGAAGGGCCAGGTGCAGGAGGTGGTCGTCGACGCCGATTCCATCCAGGGCGTGCTGAAGGAGCCCCTCCAGGGGGCCCCGTACCAGGGGCGAAGCCGGTTCGTGACCACGCAGGTGCGTCCCGACCTCGCTGCGAACCTCGAGAAGTACGGCGTCACGTTCGCGGGGCGAGTGGAGAACCCGTGGTTCCACACCATCCTGTCGTGGGTGGTCCCGGTCGTCCTCTTCGGCGCGCTGTGGATGTGGTTCGCGCGCCGGGTGGGAGGCCCTGGCGGACCAGGCGCCGGGCTCATGTCGATCGGGAAGAGCAAGGCCAAGGTCTATGTCGAGACCGGTGTGGCAGTGCGCTTCGCGGACGTCGCGGGCGTCGACGAAGCGAAGGCGGAGCTGGAGGAGGTCGTGTCGTTCCTCAAGGACCCGAAGGCCTACGGGCGCCTCGGCGCCCGCATGCCGAAGGGCGTCCTCCTCGTCGGGCCACCCGGGACCGGAAAGACACTCCTCGCCCGGGCGGTGGCGGGCGAGGCGGCGGTGCCCTTCTTCTCCATCAGCGGGTCCGAGTTCGTGGAGATGTTCGTGGGCGTGGGAGCCGCCCGCGTCCGCGACCTGTTCCAGCAGGCGCGGCTCAAGGCACCCTGCGTCATCTTCATCGACGAGCTCGACGCCCTGGGACGCGCTCGCGGAGCCTACCCCGGCATGGGCGGGCACGATGAGAAGGAGCAGACGCTGAACCAGCTGCTCTCCGAGCTCGACGGCTTCGATCCGGCGACCGGGATCGTCCTCCTCGGCGCGACCAACCGCCCGGAGGTGCTGGACCCGGCTCTCCTGCGCGCGGGTCGCTTCGACCGGCAGGTGCTCGTGGATCGGCCCGACCGGATCGGGCGGGCGCAGATCCTCGCCGTGCACGTCAAGAAGGTGGTGCTCGCCCCCGAGGTGAAGCTCGAGGAGGTGGCCGCGCTGACGCCGGGGTTCACCGGAGCGGACCTGGCGAACCTGATCAACGAGGCGGCGCTGGTCGCCACCCGCAGGAAGGCGGATCAGGTATCGATGAGTGACTTCACCGCTGCCATCGAACGGATCGTCGCCGGACTCGAGAAGAAGAACCGGCTGCTCAATCCACGGGAACGGGAGGTGGTGGCCCACCACGAGATGGGCCACGCGATCGCGGCTGCAGCACAGCCCGGTTGCGACCCGGTGCACAAGATCTCCATCATCCCGCGCGGCATCGGCACGCTCGGGTACACGATTCAGCGTCCGACCGAGGACCGCTACCTCATGACGCGCGAGGAGCTCGAAGCCAAGATGGCGGTCCTGCTCGCCGGCAGAACGGCGGAGGAGGTCATCTTCGGCCACGTCTCGACCGGCGCGGCCGACGACCTCTCGAAGGTCACCGAGATCGCTCGCAGCATGGTCACGCGGTACGGCATGGTCGCGGACCTCGGCCCGCTCGCCTACGAGACCGAGCCCAACGGATTCCTGGCGGGTATTCCGCAGATGCCGCGCAGGCTCTACAGCGAGGAGACGGCGCGAGAGATCGACGTCGCGATTCACGAGCTCGTCGAGTCGGCTCACGCACGAGCGCGGCGTATCCTCCAAGACAACCGAGGCCTGCTCGAGGAAGCGGCGAAGCGGCTCCTCGCAGAGGAGACGCTGGCCGATCCGGAACTCGAGGTGTTGTTGCAACGTGTGGTCATGACCGGCGACAGGCCGACCGCACGGGAGGGCATGACGGGAGTTTCGACCTGAGACGCCGGGCCGACTCGCGCCCGCTGCCGCGGTTCTGCCCGTCCCGGACGGCCATGGGTGGACCCCGAGATACCGTCGTCGAAGCCCTCCTCGGAGCCTATATTGGAGGTGGTCGGGCGAACGGACGCCCTGCTCGACCACCTGCCCACCCGCGCCGAGCCATCGACTCCTCGCCTCTGGACCGCTCGCGAACGCGTGATGCCGGCGCACGACGAGGCGGAGATCGACCCGTGGCGCGCGGGGGGTTGCGCGCCGACACCGAGGCGAAGCGCCCGCGCTCCGGGACAACCCCCGGATCTACTCTCACGACGCGACCGTCCGGGGTACCCCGCGGCTGCGCAAGGAGGCACGCAATGCGCGTGATCCACTTCGCACGGACCGCCGGCACCCGTCACGTCGAGCCCCGGTGCGGGGACTGGGGATCGCTGGATACGGACTGGACCGACGTGGCGGCTGGCGTCACCTGTGTTGCGTGCAGGGGCGCCCTGCACCGCGGAGCAGGGATCGGGGGTCCCGGCATGCTGGCGGCGCCGGAACCTGCTCGTGAAAGGGACCACGCACCGGGATTCGCGCGCTGTCAAATCGCGCCGCTGGCCGCTGGACATGGATGAGGGCTCCGCCGTTCCGCCCCATCGTTCCGGAGGGCGGGTTGTGCTCTCACCCAGCGCGCGCTAGGTCTCGTCGCGTCGGGAAGGTCGTGGACGCCCTCGCCGACGAGACGCCCTCCCGCGCCGAGCCGCAGGTCTCGACTCCTCGCTTCCGGACCGCCTTGCCTCGGGCGTCCAGGAGGTGGACGTCCCGTGATCCTCATCACCGTGATCTTCCTCGGCGTGGTCATGCTGACGTGCCTCGCGGGCGCGGCCGTCATCCCGGCTTTCGACAAGCGCCCGCAGCGCGGCCTCCCCGCGCGCGAGTTCCTGTGGCCGCGGCGGAGCAGGAGCGCTCGATGATCTGGTTCCTGATGGGAGGGGCGGTCCTCACGCTCGCGCTGCGCCTCCGCCGGCGCCGGCGCGAGCTCTTCGCGGTCTTGCCTTCGTACCCCTTCTCCACCCTCCACCTCGAGCTGGCCAAGCGGCAAGGCGCCCGGACGCGCGCCGCGCTGGCCGTGGCCACCGCGGCGCTGCGCTGACGCTGCACCCGGCGCCGCCAGCGGCGCGCTGCCGCGAGCGCTTCCGAGCTCCGCGGGCCGTGGGGCGGCTCGTTTGACAGCGTCGCGTTCGTGGCTACGCTAACGGTAACTGGTGGCAGTCGACGTCGCCGACTGCGAAGGCCGATCCCGGAATCCGGGACCCCCCACACAACGAGACCCCGGCTGCGTCAGCGCCGGAGGAAGCTCCAAGGAGAGCGTCCATGAAGTTTCGACCGCTGCAGGACCGCGTCATCGTGAAGCGGGTCGCCGAGGAGGAGAAGACCAAGGGCGGGATCATCATCCCCGACACCGCCAAGGAGAAGCCCATCGAGGGCAAGGTCATCGCCGCGGGCAACGGCAAGGTGCTGGAGGGCGGCAAGGTCCGCCCGCTCGACGTGAAGGCCGGCGACCGCATCCTCTTCACGAAGTACGCCGGCACCGAGATCAAGCTCGAAGGCGAAGAGCACCTCATCATCCGTGAAGAAGACATCCTCGGCGTCGTCGGGGGAAGTTGATCCGCTCACCGCGGGGAAGTTCATCCGCTCACCGCAAGGAATAGCCAAATGGCCTCCAAAGAAATCATGTTCGATCAGCGAGCCCGCGACGCCATCCTCGAGGGCGTCAACACCCTCGCGAATGCCGTCAAGGTGACGCTCGGCCCCAAGGGCCGCAACGTGGTCATCGAGAAGAGCTTCGGCTCCCCCACCATCACCAAGGACGGCGTGACGGTGGCCAGGGAGATCGAGCTCGAGAACAAGTTCGCGAACATGGGCGCGCAGATGGTGAAGGAGGTCGCCAGCAAGACCTCGGACGTCGCCGGCGACGGGACCACCACCGCCACCGTGCTCGCCCAGGCCATCTACCGCGAAGGGTCGAAGCTCGTCGCGGCTGGCCACAACCCGATGGACTTGAAGCGCGGTATCGAGAAGGCCGTCGAGCTCGTCACGGCCGAGCTGAAGAAGCTCTCCAAGTCGACGAGGGACCACAAGGAGATCGCCCAGGTCGGAACCATCTCGGCCAACGGCGACGAGACGATCGGCAACATCATCGCCGAGGCCATGGCGAAGGTGGGCAAGGAGGGCGTGATCACCGTCGAGGAGGCCAAGGGCCTCGAGACCACCCTGGAGGTGGTGGAGGGCATGCAGTTCGACAGGGGGTACCTCTCCCCATACTTCGTCACCGATGCAGAGCGGATGGAGGCCGTCCTCGAGGACTGTCACGTCCTCATCCACGAGAAGAAGATCTCCGGCATGAAGGACCTCCTGCCGCTGCTCGAGCTCGTGGCCAAGGACGGCAAGCCGCTCCTCATCGTGGCCGAGGAGCTCGAGGGGGAGGCGCTCGCGACGCTGGTGGTGAACAAGCTCCGTGGCACGCTCCACGTCTGCGCCGTCAAGGCCCCGGGCTTCGGTGACCGCCGCAAGGCCATGCTCGAGGACATCGCCGTCCTCACCGGCGGCAAGCTGATCGCCGAGGAGCTCGGGCTCAAGCTCGAGCAGCTCACCCTGAGGGACCTGGGCCACGCCAAGCGCGTCACGGTGGACAAGGACAACACCACCCTGATCGACGGGGCCGGCAAGAAGGCCGACATCGACGCTCGGGTGAGGGCCATCCGCGCCCAGGTCGAGGAGGCCACCAGCGACTACGACAAGGAGAAGCTGCAGGAGCGGCTCGCCAAGATCGTGGGCGGCGTGGCGGTCATCAACGTGGGCGCCGCCACGGAGACCGAGATGAAGGAGAAGAAGGCACGGGTGGAGGACGCGATGCACGCCACCCGGGCGGCGATCGAGGAAGGCATCATCCCCGGCGGCGGCGTGGCCTACCTGCGCTGCCTGAAGGCCTTCGAGAGGGTCGACGTCACCGAGGACGAGAAGTCCGGCCTCGCCGTCGTGAAGCGCGCGCTGGAGGAGCCCCTGCGGCAGATCGCCGACAACGGGGGCTGGGAAGGCTCGATCGTCATCGACAAGGTGAAGGAGTCGAAGGAGCAGAACTTCGGCTTCAACGCCCAGACCGGCGAGTACGAGGACCTGGTGAAGGCCGGCGTCATCGACCCGACCAAGGTCGCGCGCACGGCCCTGCAGAACGCCGCGTCGGTGGCATCGCTGATGCTCACCACCATGGCGATCATCGCCGACCGCCCCAAGCGCAGGGACGAGGGAGCCGGCGCCGGCGGGATGGGTGGCATGGGCGGGATGGAGATGTAGCTCATCCGAGCCGGACGCGTCGGAGAGGCCTCCGGCACACGGCCGGGGGCCTTTCTCGTCCGTGCGTCGGGCGCGCGTCGGCGCGAGCAAGCGATTCGGGGTGACCCTTGGGCGCGCCGGGCGGGATGACGTACACGTGGTCCGGCTCGACCCGGACACCCTCCTCGACCTGCGCCGCTGGTGCTTGGCGAAGATGACCGCCGGGAGGCACCCTTCGATGGTGCTGGCCGAGCTGACGCCTCGCACCGTGGCGCCCGTGCGGCCGGTGGAGGGCGTGGTGAAGCCAGACTCCAGCGACGCCGCAGCGCCCCCGCTGGCGAGCCTCCTCGCACCTCTGCCCGACGACGCGTCACTCAAGCAGGTGGGCAGGCGCGCCACGCGCATCGCCGAGCGCGAGGCGATCCTGCGCGCCTTGACGAGGACCGGCTGGAACAAGCGCAAGGCCGCCTTGCGCCTCCGGATCAGCTACAAGGCGGTGCTCTACAAGATCAGGGACTGCGGGATCGTCGACCCGCGCGACGCCGCCAGGACGGAATGATCCTGGAAGGGTTCACCAGGTACGATGCCGAGCGGTCGTCGGCCTCGTTCAGGCGCTGACCGCCGGCCAGTCGTTCTCGACGGCGAGCGCGTGCAGCTCCTTCTTCAGCTTCTCCTTGGCGCGGAGCTCGAGCTGCCGGGCGCGTTCGCGGCTGAAGCCGAAGTGCTTGCCGATCTCCTTCAGCGTCGGCTGCTTCTCGCTCATCAGGCGTCGCTCGATGATGTAACGCTCGCGATGGTCGAGCCGGGCCAGCGCCTCGCGGGTGCGGCTCTGCAACCTCCGCTGCTCTTGGGCCGACGCCAGCTCGTGATCCTGCGGGAGACCGTCACCCGCCAGGAAGTCGACGTGGGGTTGGCCGCTACCGTCGGCCCTGGGCGCGTCGAGGGAGAGATCGCGCCCCTTCAGGCGCAGGGTCATCTCATCCACATCGGACGCCTTGACCTTCAGCTTCGCCGCGATCTTCGAAGAGTTCTCCCCGTCCGATCCGGACCCGTGCTCCGCGCTCGTCCTGTCGAGCTCGCGCTTCGTGCGGGCGAGCGCGAAGAAGAGCTTCCGTTGCGCCTGGGTCGTTCCGAGCTTCACGAGGGAGAAGGACCTCAGGACGTAGTTCTGGATGTACGCGCGGATCCACCACACCGCGTACGAGATGAGGCGGATGCCCCTGTCTGGATCGAACTTCTCCACCGCCTTGAGGAGCCCGATGTTCCCTTCCTGGATCAGGTCGGCCATCCTCATGCCACTCGACTTGTACTCGTAGGCGATCTTGACGACGAAGCGGAGGTTCGCGGTGACGAGATGGTGAGCGGCGCGGGTCTCGCCGTTGGCGCGGTAGGTGCGCGCCAGGCTCTGCTCCTCCGCCACCGTGATGAGGGGGACTCGACCGATCTCCGAGAGGTACCTCTCGAGCGCGTCGGGAACGGCCGTCTTTGTCATGTGGTCTCCTGAACCGCGGCAAGAATTCGCAACGGTGGCCTCGCGTTGCGCCCAACGACGTGACTCTCGTGAGTGCCGGAAGAGGATGCGGCGCGGCGCGCGATTCGACCGCCTTGCGTGGAGCGCGAGCGCGCAGCGAGCTCCCCTCGACGATCGCTACGATCAGACCTGCTTGTAAGCTACCCCGGTCGCGTCTTGTTGGGTCTCGCAAAGGACCTCACGCCCGCGCGTTCGCGGCCACAAGGCGTACACGAACAAAGGGCAGAACAGGAGAACCTCGATGACGAGGTGGCGCAATCCGATGCCGTACAGCACTTCCAGGCCGACGGGCGTGACCGGGATGGGGTGGAAATTTCCCCAGGTGAGGCGCGTCGCGGAGAACGGCCAGAAGTACGCGGTGCCCGTCGAGCTGGTGTTCAGGGGATCGATGAACCCGTTGCTCGCCACGACCACGAACGCGACGATCGTTCTTCCCGAGACGTCTCGCTCGCGAGAACGAGCAGGAGCAGGACCTGCTGTTCAACGAGCTGCTGATCGGCGTGACGCGCTTCTTCCGGGACGAGCCAGCGTGGACCGCGCTGCGCGATACGGTCTTCCCGGCCCTGTTTTCGCAGCGCCCGAAGGGCGGCACGCTGCGAGCCTGGGCCGCCGGCTGCTCCACCGGCGAGGAGGCGTACTCGCTCGCCGTGGTCTTCCTGGAGGCGCTGGAGAAGGAGCGGCCGAAGGCGCGCTTCACGCTCCAGATCTTCGCGACCGACCTCGATCGCAACGCCATCGAGAGGGCACGCCACGGCGTCTACCCGCCCAACATCGCGCCGACGTGTCGCCGGAGCGCCTGCGCCGGTTCTTCGTGAGGGAGGAGGGCGGGAGCTACCGGGTCACGCGGGAGATCAGGGAGATGGTGAGCTTCGCTCCCCACGACCTCGTCAAGGATGCGCCCTTCATCAGGCTCGACGTCCAGTCGATGGCGGACCAGCTCATACCTGCGGCAGCTCAGCCCTGCGGCCGTGGCTGGTCAGCGACAGGGGGAGCTCCTCTATCTCAACGGGCGGACCGGCAAGTACCTGGAAGGCCCCGCCGGCAAGGTCAACTGGAACGTCTTTGCCATGGCGACCGGCGGGCTCCGGGCCGGCCTGCGCGCCGCCTTCCAGAAGGCAACCCGGCAGCGGCGCCCGGCCACCGCGCGCGGCACGACCGCCGGGCCCGACGGCAGCACTTGCCTTGTCGAGGTCACCGTCACGCGGCTCCAGGATCCGGAGGCGCTGAGCGGGACGTTCCTCGTCGCGTTCCACGACGTGCCCGCCGCCGGCCCGAGCGCAACCTCGAGACGGGGCCCGAGCAGCGGCGAGCTTCCCCGCCTCGCCGAGCTGCAGCGCGAGGTCCGGCAGCCCTCCAAGGAGGAGATGCAGCCGATGAACGAGGAGCTGCAGACGGTCAACGCCGAGCTGCAGGCCAAGGTGGACGAGCTGTCCCGCGCCAGCAACGACATGAAGAACCTGCTCGACAGCACGGACATCGCCACGCTCTTCCTCGACAGCGCCCTGCGCCGTCGCCGGTTCACGTCGGAAGCGAGTCACCTCATCAAGATGATCTCGGGCGACGTCGGCCGGCCCATCACCGACCTCGGTTCCGAACTGCTCTACCCCGGGCTCGGTTCCGACGTGAAGGAGGTGCTCCGCACGCTGGTCCGCTCCGAGAGGGAGGTCGCGACGGCGGACGGGCGCTGGTACATGGCTCGCGTCATGCCGTACCGAACGCTCGACGACGTCATCGACGGCGTGGTGATCACCTTCAGCGAGATCACCGAAGCGAAGCAGCTCGAGGGAAGGCTCCGGAACAGTCGCGAGCGGTTCGCGAAGCTGCTGGGCGATCTCCCGTCTGGCATCGCGCTCCTCGACCAGCACGGGGAGGTCGTACCTCGGGATCGAGTCCTGGCTCGGATCGCCGAGTCGCAGGAGGAGGACTTCTCCACCTGGAGGATGGTCCCGACGGGGCGAACCGAGCCCGACCAGGCGGCCAAGCGATGAAGAAACCCGGGGCGAAGGAACCGTCGGCCGCCGAGCTGCGCCGCCTGGCCGAAGAGCGACTCCGCTCGAGGCAGGCGAGCACGTCCCGCGACGAGGTCCCTCGAGATCTCGAGCGGCTCAACCACGAGCTCCAGGTTCATCAGATCGAGCTGGAGCTGCAGAACGAGGAGCTCCGGCGCGTCAGGGACGAGCTCGAGGCGAGCCTCGCGCGATACACCGAGCTCTACGACTTCGCGCCCGTTGGCTACGCCACGCTGGATGGCAAGAGCACCATCCTCGAGATCAACCTCGCCGGGGCCGCGATGCTCGGTAAGGAACGTGCCCGCGTCATCGGGCAGCGCTTCGCCCTCGCCATCACGGCGGCGACCCGCCCCGCCTTCCAGGCGTTCCTCGACACCCTTCGTGAAACGGACAAGGCGGCCTGCGACGTGGCGCTGGCCGGTCCTGGCGGCCGCGACCTGTACCTCCACATCGCCGGCGTGCGGGAGCAGGACGACGCGGGGAAGCCCAACCGGTGCCGCGTCGCATTGACCGATACCACCGACCTCAGGGCGGCACAGGAGCGCCTGCAGGAGGCGGATCGGAACAAGAACCAGTTCCTGGCCATGCTCTCACACGAGCTGCGCAACCCACTGGCCCCCATACGCAACAGCATCTACCTGCTGGAGCGCGCCGAGCCCGGAAGCGAGCAGGTCACGGGAGCCAAGGAGATCCTCCGGCGCCAGACGGAGCAGTTGACACGGCTGGTCGCCGACTTGCTGGACATGACGCGCATCTCGCGCGGCAAGATCGAGCTGCAGCGTGGGCGAGTCGATCTATGCGAGGTCGTCCGCGAGACGGCGGACGACCTGCTTTCCCTCTTCGCCCAGAGCGAGGTCGAGCTGCGCGTCGAGCACGCCGCCGGTCCGGTGTGGGTCGATGCCGATGGCACTCGCATCGCGCAGGTCGTCGGCAATCTCCTCCTGAACGCGGTGAAGTTCACGCCAGCTCGCGGGACCGTCACCGTCCGTATCGCCACCACCGCGAGCCTGGCAGAGCTCTCCGTGCGCGACACCGGGGTGGGCATGGCGACGGATCAGCTGGTGCGCCTCTTCGAGCCGTTCGCGCAGGGGGACACCAGCCTTGCAAGGACGAAAGGCGGCCTCGGCCTGGGACTCGCGCTCGTGAAGGGCCTCGTCGAGGCTCACGGCGGCTCGGTGCGTGCCCGGAGCGAAGGGAGGGGGCGGGGGGCGGAGTTCGTCGTCACGCTCCCGCTCTCCGAGCGCGGAGCCACGGTGGAGCGCCAAGCCGCGGCCTTGCCCCCGGAGAGCGGGCTCAGCGTCGTCGTCATCGAGGACCACATCGATGCCGGGCGCAGCCTCGCGTTCGTTCTGGAGCTGCACGGGTGCCGCGTCCAGGTCGCCCGCGACGGTCGGTCTGGCATCGCCCTCGCCCGGGAGGTGCGGCCGGACGTGGTGCTGTGCGACATCAGCTTGCCGGACCTCGATGGCTATGATGTCGCGCGAACGCTGCGCCAGGACGTTGCGCTTCGGTCCACTCGACTGATCGCTCTCAGCGGCTACGCCCAGCGAGAAGACCGAGAGCGTGCGAAAGAGGCGGGGTTCGACGCTCACGTCGCGAAGCCTCCTTCGGTCGATGAGCTGTGGGCTGTCATCGAGGGCGACCGCTGAGGGCGCGTCGCGGTCGTCACGGCCGGCTGAGCGAGACAGGCACCGGCAGCTCTTGCCGGGGCCACGCCAGGTGGGCCCCCCCGCGAGGCGCGCACGGTCCCACCCCTCGCGGAGGGCTCGGTGCAGGGGCTTCGATGTCCGCCCCCCCTCGCGACATCGATCAGCCGCATATGGTCGGGGCCGGCCAGGCAGCCCGGCGCTAGGTGGATGCCATGCGTTCGATCACGCAGGAGATGGCAGCGCCCGCACCGAGGTGTCCGCCGGCCTTCGCGCTCCGCCCGAAGAACGGCGCCGCCAGCCGCTACGCCGACGGCAAGGTGCCCATCACCACGCTCATCGAGGACTACATCGACCAGCGCCTCGAGGTCGATGGCGACTTCCGCGCCTTCGTCGAGGCGCGCCGGTCGCGCGTCACCTACCGGCTGGTGGCCCATCACCTGCGGTTCGCGCTCGCGCACTTCATCCCCGAGGTGCTCATCCACTCGCAGGCGCAGGACGTCCGCCTCGGCCGAGCCCACTACGACCGCGGCAACGACTTCTTCGGCTGGTTCCTCGGGCCGCGGATGATCTACACCTCCGCCTTCTTCACCGCGCCCGGCCAGACGCTGGAAGAGGCGCAGGACGATAAGATGAAGGTGGTGGCGCAGAAGCTCCAGCTTCGCGCCGGAGACCGCTACCTCGACGTGGGCTGCGGCTGGGGCACGCTCGTCGCGACCGCCGCGCGGGATCACGCGGTGGACGCGACCGGGATCACCATCGCCGAGAAGGGAGCGGCCTACGGCCGGGAGCAGATCGAGCGGATGGGGTTGAGCGGGCGGGCGCGCATCCTCACCGTCGACTACCGGGACATCCCGCCGGCGGTCTACGACAAGATCTCCTGCCTCGAGATGGCGGAGCACGTCGGCATCCGGCGCTTCCGACGCTTCCTGCGGCAGATCCACGACCTGCTCGCCGACGACGGCATCTTCTTCCTCCAGATCGCCGGGCTCCGCGCGCGGCCGGGGGCGTTCGCCTTCCACCTCGAGGACCTGGTGTGGGGGCTCTTCATGAACGAGCACATCTTCCCCGGGGCGGACGCGTCGATGCCGCTCTCGTTCGTGGTCCGCAACCTGGAGGCGGCGGGCTTCGAGATCCACTCGGTCGAGAACATCGGGATCCACTACGCGCTCACGATCGGGCGCTGGTACGAGAACTGGATGGCGCACCGGGCGGAGGTCGTGGCCGCTTACGGCGAGCGCTGGTTCCGCCTCTGGCAGGTATTCCTCGGCTGGTCGGTCGCCATCGCGACCCAGGGCTCGTCGACCTGCTTCCAGGTGGTCGCGAACAAGAACCTCGACGGCTACGACCGCATGCGGTGGGTGGGGGCGATGGGCCTCGGCGAGAGACGGCCGCACTGATCGTCGTCCCGACGCCGGAGCCTCCACGACCCAGCGCTCCTCGCGACGGACGTGCCCGACCACGGTCTCCGGCGGCCTGCACGGTGTCGGCGTCACCTGCGTCAACGCGCTCTCGGAGTGGCTCAAGGTCGAGGTCTACCGCGACGGCAAGGTCTGGGCGCAGCGCTACGCGTGCGGCGAGCCGTGGCAGGCGCTGGCGCCCGAGCTCACGACCCATCACCGCAGGGATACCGTGATTTCCCCGCCTCGTGATTCTCCTCGGCGAGCCGCGCGGCGCGCAGGGCCTCGGAGGCGCCGAAGCGTCCGCCAGTGGGTTTCACCGTGACTGGCAGGCGGCGGCAAGGCGAGCGGCTCCGTCAGGCGCCCGCTGCCGGTAGCGGGACCCGCAACATTCCCCCTCGACGCAGCAGGTGCCTCACCACCTGTGAGGCCAGGCGCGACACCTCGCTCGGATCCGTGCTGTAGTGTGCGGCTTCGTCGAACACTGCCGCGATCAGGTCGCCCAACCGGACGGTGCCGTGCTTTCTCCTCTTCACGAGTGCCTCCTCCTCGGCCCGCGACGTGCGACCCAGGTCGAGAAACCTGCTCACGGCCCGCTTGGCCCGCGAGGCCGCTCGCTCGCGTCGTCCGGAGGGCGGGAGAGGCTCGGGACGAATGGGCGTGGCGGAACTGACCACGGTGTCCTCCTCGACCGGGAGTGGTCACGTTACGTGGGCTGGCTCGGTCGAGGCTCTCGTTCCACCTCCCGCTTCCAGCGTGGAGGTTCGGCGATGTTTACGACACGCGGACGCACCGCCACGCCTGCGGCGCCCCGGGCCAGATGGACTCGACCAAGCACGCGCGCCGCGTCACGTGCGCGGCCTGCCTCGGCGTCGTCCTGAAGGTCGGGCGCACCGAGCAGGCGGGCTCCGTGAGCCGGCTGGCGTAGGCCCGGCGACGCTCCCGACTCGCCGGTGACGTTGCGCGATCGCGATGGCTCTCGCGGCCGCACCGCTCACGGCGCAGCGGTGCCCTCCACGTCGAGGATGCCGGCCCGCTCCAGGGCGGCCGCGCACGCCTGCGCCAGGCACACCAGGTGGTCGCGGTCACCCCGCCGGAAGGCGCGTGTCGCCCGGAACGTCAGCGCGAACGTTCCGGCGATGCGTCGCTCCGCGGAGATCGGCACTCCGAGCCATGCCGCGCTGCCCAGCGCGAGCAGGAACTCGGCCAGCCGCGGATAGCGCCTCACCACCTCCTCGCGCGAGTCGAGCCAGAGGGGCGCTCCGGACCGGACCACGTCCCCCTCGGGCGTGGAGCCCTCGATGAGCAGCCTGGCCCCCGCCGAGGCGACCTCGGCGGGAAAGCCCGCCGTCTGCACGATCTCCAGCCCCTTCGCCCCTGCCCATCGTGTCACCGTGAACCCGAGCGCCTGGAAAGCGTCCCTCGCCTGGTCGGCCAGGACGATCGAGACCTCCCCGTCGCTCGCGGCGCCGGCGAGGGCTCGCAGGATCGACTGCGAACGGGAGAGCTCATCCACGGTGTGACGGGCCGAGAGGGCCTCGGCTTCCGCCCGTCCGCGCGCGAGGCGCTCCCGCTCGTAGAGGTGCGTGCGCTCGACGACGCGGTGCTCCGCAGCGCGGAACCGCTCGCCCATCGCCGCGTGCGCCACGTCCGAGGCGTCGGCCCGCGTCCGCTCCCGCGTGAAGAGGCTGCCGCGCGCGAGCGCGCTGGCGCACTCGGCAGCGATCTCGGCCTGCCACGCGCGATCGCGCGGCTCGAACCGTCGCGGTTCCGCGAACGCCATCGTGAGCACGCCGCTCGGCTCGCCGTCCGCGATCAACGGAAGGAACGCCCAGGCCTCGCATCGGAACGCGGCGCCGGGCGGATCGAGGCGCACGCCCGGGTAACGCGCGCGCACCGCGTCGCGAGACGCGATCCAGATCGGCTGGAGCGTGCGAACCGCGTCCCACTCCGGGGCGGAGAGCGGGATCTCCGTCGCATCGCCACCCTTGCTCCGCGCGGGCGACGAGCTCTCCGCCACGCGACGGAGCTCGGGTCCCTCGCGAAGCTCGCAGACCGCCGTCCACCTCGCGCCCGTCACCCGGCGCGCTTCCTGAACGGCGATCCATGCGAGCTCGCCGTGCTCGACGGCGCCGGACAGAGCCCGCGCGAGCGCGAGGAGGCTCGCCACGTCCGCGGCCGACAGCGGGCTATCGCCCCGGGACGACCGCGGAGGAGGCGCACGCATCGAACGCCCGGGGATGAGTGTACGGATGTCGGCCATGACGACTCCGAAGCGCCGCCTCGGCGCGAGCGGGATCGCAGGTTGGAGGGGGCGACGACAGGTTCAACGATAACGACGATCGAGCGACCCCGCTGCGGCTCACGGCGCGGGCAGCGATGACGCGGCCTCATCTTCGTGGCGGGCTTCGGGGGTCCCCTCTTGCCGGCCAGGCATCCGCTCCGCGCGGACCACCGACACCAGCGAGCATCCGGATGAGATCGTCGATCCCGCAGGGCTTCCGCATGAACGCCACGCCGAGAGGCGGCGACGCGATGGCTGACAGGACCACGACCGCGATCACCTTCAGCGCGCCGGATCGCTGCAACGATGTGAGCACCTCCCAGCCGCTCATCACCGGCATCTCCAGGTCCAGGAGCAAGATACCGGGGACGCGCTCGGCGATCATGTCGAGAGCGATCCTGCCGTTCTCGGCCTGGCGAACCGTGTAGCCGTGCGCCTGAAGGACCTGCGCGAGGACATCACGATTCTCTGAATCGTCATCGACGAGGAGGATTTCGCGCGGCGTCACGCTCAACCATGGGCATCCCTCGGGGTAGGCGCAGACCTTCGGCTGGGAGCGTGACACGCTCCTCCGCAGGCTCGGTCGAGGCACGAACGGTCGCGCCGGCCGCGCCGACGGGCCTGCGTGCTCCACCCCGCCGCCCCACAGTCGCGGCTGCGTCTGCGCCTCCCCGCCGGCGAGGCGGGACGCGCGGAGGCCGTCTTCCACGGGCGAAGCTGGGCCGCCAAGCACTACTGGCGTGAAGCGCCAGAGGTCATGATCTACGAGTTCGACGAGCCCCTCCCCGCCAGCCCGATCACGGTGCGCGTGCCGTTCACATGGCGTGCGCCGGGGCAGGGGTGACGCGGCGGTGACCGGCGCTGGCGAGGGCGTGTGGAGCGGCCCGGCGACGCCCGCGCCCGGGAACGGCATACCGGACGAGCCGGCGCATCGCGCTCCCGAACTGCGCCCCGAGCGAGCCGCTCACGTATGGGAGCCCGTGGCGCTCGCAGATCTCCCGCACGCGCGGCGCCATGGCCGGATAGCGCCAGGCGGGGAGGCTGGGGAACAGGTGGTGCTCGATCTGGAACCCGAGGTGCCCGCTCAGCACGTGCACGATCCGGCTCGCCTCGAAGTTGGAGGAGCCCATGACCTGGCGCACGTACCAGCCAGCCCGATCCTCGCCGGCGAGGTCCTCCTCGCTGAACGTCGCGGTACGCTCGGTGAGGTGGCCGCAGTAGATGACCGCGTAGGCCCAGCCGTTCCGCAGCGCGTTGGCGAGCGCGTTGCCGGCGGCCACCTTCGGCGCCAGCGGACCGGCGAGCGACGGGTACAGCACGTACTCGGAGAAGCCCTTCCGCACGGCCTTCCGGGCGAACGCCCACACCTCCCCTGCCACCTCGCGCACGGGGCGCCGCCGCGGGCGCGCCGCGCCGGAGGGCTTCGGACCGAGGGCGTCGAAGATCCCGAGATCGTAGGCGCCGATCGAGAACTGGAAGAAGAAGCCGCTGAGCGGGCTCAGGAGCGGCTGGAGGAGGTGGAAGGGCCTCCACGGCACCTCGTCCGAGAAGCGGAAGAGGTTGTAGCCGAAGTCACGGTCTCGCCCGATCACGTTGGTGAAGACGTGATGGGTGGCGTTGTGCGCCCGCCTCCAGCTCTTCGCCGTACCGACCATGTCCCACTCGTACGTCGCCGAGCTCAGCGAAGGGTCGTGCATGAAGTCGTACTGTCCGTGTAGGACGTTGTGGCCGATCTCCATGTTCTCGAGCACCTTGAAGGTGCCGAGCAGCGCGACGCCAGCGCTCCAGCTCACCGGCTCGAGGCTGAAGTGGATGAGGAGGCGCCCGGCAACGCGAGAGGCGCGGGCCACCGCCCGGACCGTGCGAATGTACTCCGCGTCGCGCTGGCCGACCTTCCCCGCGTGCTCCTGACGAAGCTCGTCGAGCTCCCGCCGGAAGCTCCGCGCCTGCTCTGCCGACAAGGTCATGCGGTCTCCTCCCAGGCCCCGGACGGCGCAGCCGCCGGTGGGCCAGCGGGTCAGGTGGACACGCCGCGTCACGGGCGCGTCACGGCGAGTTCGACCCGCGCCCCCACGCCGGTCGGCGGGCGAGCAGCCGGGGACCGCCGTGCTTATCCTCCGTGCGAAGCAGACGAAGTCGCCCCTCACCAGCGATCCAGCTCGCGCCGCGGCGGCCCCCGAGGACGTCGTCATGGCCCATGAGCGGTTGGTCGAGTCGCGAGCGAGCGGGTGGGAGCCCGGGGCAGCGGGAGCCGCGCTCCTCCAGCCCAAGGACTACGCCGAGCTGCTGTCGATCGGGCGCGCGCTCGCCAGCACCGTCGAGCACGCGGCCGTCGCGGCGACCCTCGTGGAAGAGGTGCGCCGCGTGTCGGGCGCAGCTCGCGTCGCGGTCTGGGAGATCGCCCGCGACGGTGAGCTGCGGCTCGTGGCCGAGAGCACCTGCGGCACCCCGCGCCGCTGCGGGACCGTAATGGTGCACCGGTCGTCCCCGGAGTGGGACGTCATGCGCGCGCAGGAGCCCGTCTGGCTGCCTACGAGGGGTGAAGCGGAGAAGAGCTACGCCGCGACCCGCCTCGATCCCCGCGGCGCATCGCGCTGCGAGGCGTGGGCGCTCCTCCCGGCGATGGTCGACGGCGAAGCGGGGCGAGTGCTCGCGCTGGCGTTCGCGCAGCCACGGCCGTTCGACGAGCACGACCGCGCGGTCCTCGGTGAGATCGCGAGCGCCTCGGGCAACGCGCTGGCGCGGGGGAGGCTCTTCACGCACGAGCGAGCGCGAGCCGAGGCGGCGGAGACGGCGCGCGCGGCGCTCGACGAACGGTTCCGTGGGGCCGAGCGGCTCGTCTCCGAACGCACGCACCTGTATGAGCGTGAGCGCTTCGCGAGCGGACGGCTCGAATCCGAGCTTTCCTCGACACGCGACGCCGCGGATGGGCTCGAGCGTGCCCAGGCCCTCCTCGCCGCGCTCGCCGCGGCGGCCGACGGGCGGGAGATCTCGCACATCCTGGCGGCGCGGGCCCCGGGCGCGTTCGGTGCGTTCGGCCTCGCCGTCACGCGTCGGGCGGGGGCCGCGGAGCTCGAGGTCGTCCGAAGCGTCGGCTTCCCCGACGACATCGCATCCGTGGGATCGAGGGTGCACATCGACAGCTCACCTGAAGGCGACGTCGTCCGCTCGGGAGCCCCGCTGTGGATCGACTCGCGGGAGGAGATGCTGCGGCGGCATCGCGCTGCGGCCGATCTCCTACGGCTCGGTAGCGGCGTCTGGCTCGGCGTACCCGTCTCGTCTGGCGCCGACGTCCTCGGGACGCTGTCCTTGACGTTTCGCTGCGCGCGCACGTTCTCGGTGAGCGAGCGCGACCGCGTCATCCTCCTGGCCGGCCAGTGCGCAGCGGCGCTCGCCCGGGCCGGCGCACTCGAAGCTGAGCGCACCGCGCAATAGGAAGACGGCGCTGGCCGCTGGTTGCGGTTCGGCCCCATCATGGACAGGTCATACCTGAGCACGACCGGCTTCGACTCCGGTTCCCATCTCACGGTTTCTCGCCGGGTGGGCAGGCACAGGCGCGTGATCGCCCTGCAGCCGCGTCGCTCTGGGGCGCCTCCCGTCCAACGGTCGGGGGGCGTCTCTTCACCCTGATGGCTTGTCGCGCGAGGGCCGCTGCTGAGGGCGGGCGTCCAGCGGCAGGTCGACGTGGAACGTCGTCCCGGGGCCTTGGGCGCTCTCGACCGAGACGCTGCCGCCAAGCGCCTCCGCGGCACCCTTCACCAGCGTGAGGCCGAGCCCCCACCCGTGCTGCCGGACCTGCCCGGGCCCCCGCGCCCTCGCGAACGGCTCGAAGAGGGTGGCGAGCTTGTCGGGACGGATCGGCGCGCCCGCGTTGTGGACGGACATCCGAGCACCGGCCACCGTCCTCGCGAGCGAGAAGATCACGGGCGTCCCGGGCTCACCGTACTTCGCGGCATTCGTCCCGAGGTTCAGCGCCACGCGCTTCAGCGCGTCGGCATTCCAGATCCCCGCGACGGACCTCTCGCCTTCCAGGCGAAAGCGATCACCGTGAAGCGCAGTCAGCTCCGTGAAGGCGTCGTGCACGATCTCGGCGAGGTCGCACGGCGCGAGCGGGAGCTGGAGCATGTGACCTGCCCGGATGCGGTTGGCGTCGAGGAGATCGACGATCATGCGGTCCGCCCTGTCGAGTCCGGTCACGACGCGGCTCAACGCGGTGACGACCCTGCCCTCGGCGGTGGGGCCGCGCCTTCTCAGGACCGAGGCCGCGGTCATCTTCGCCGCTGCGAGGGGGCTGCGGATGTCGTGCGCGAGGACCGACACGAACTGCTCGCGGATTCCGCGCTCGGCCTCGAGCTCCGCGACCCGCCTCCGCAACGCCGTGAAGAGGTGGGCGTTCTCGAGGAGGACGGTCAGCAGCGCGGCGATCGCCTCCAGGCGCCGCGTCTCGCGCACCGAGAAGGGCTCACCCGCTCGCGAGACGCAGAGGAGCGCGACGGGGGGACCTTCGGACGGGAGATGGGCCGCCATGAAGGGCCCGACCACCGCGCGCCAGTCGGCGGACGTCGAGGCAGCTGAGATCTCGTTCACGCGGAACGTCGTGTCGGCGTGACGTGCGATGAGCTCGACGAGAGGCGCGAGGTCGGCCGGCAGCGGCCCGCGCGGCACCGAGAGCGCGCCGGACGAGGCGCCCACGGTGAAGGCCGCCCTCCCCTGACGTTCGTCCACCAGCAGGACGGCACCGGAGTCCGCCGCGACGGCCTCCGTGACGACGCCGAGCACCTCGCCCAGCCGCTCGAGGAGCGGCGCCGTCCCGTCCTCCTCGGTGCCGCGGGCGTCATCCGCGATCTCCTGGATGCGGCGGAGAAACGCCTTCTCCGCCTGGGCGTCGTCCAGCAGGTGGCGCGTGTAGAGGTCGCCCACGGTCGCGACGGCATCGTGCAGCTCCGCCAGGACGGAGCGCATCTCGGACGCATCGGGCCGGTCCTCCTTGGAAAGGGAGCGGCACGCGTCCGCGATGCAGGTCCCGAGCAGCAGGATCTCCTCCGTGATCTCCGGGAGCAGGAATCCCTGGCGGATGCGCGTCGCGAGGTGGGTCTCGAGGAGCTTCCGCCGGTGCGGGCGCGCCTCCTCCGTCAGGTCCGCGAGGCTGAGCAGGTACCGCGGGAGCACGTTGTGGAGCGCCGGAGCGGAGAGCCCCTTGGCTGACGCAGCGCGCCCCGCCTGCTCGGACCATAGCTGCAAGATGGCGTCGTGTTGCGCTCGAATGAGGTCCGGGACGGAACGCATGGTCACGCTCACGGGCGCGAGCGCCCCTCACGTAGCTCTCCCCCACCGTCGAGCGCTCGTCAGGAACGTAATACTCCGTGCCACGACTCGGCAAATCGCCTCAGGGTACGACGGGCCTGGGAGCGCCCGCGAAGCGAATGCGCGGAATAGAGTGAGCGGCGGCGGAACGCCCTTCGCGCGAGCCACGGCGGCATCATGCCCGTTCGCTGGTTATGAACTCGCGAACCACCGAGGTCTGCGTGCAGACGCCAGCACATCCCGGAATCGTCCACGAGCTGTCGCAAGAGGGCCAGCGACCGTTCTGCGGTGCCGACCCAATCCGCGAACCGCTCCCGGAAGGAGCGGAGCCCGTCAACTGCAAGGCCTGCCTCAGGCTCCTCGAAGACGACGTCAGAGGCGCCGCTCATGCGGCGCATCCACACGCCGACGAGTCCGAAGATTGAGCTCCGCCAGAGGCCACGCGCGGAGCGACCGGCTGACGCAAGCGTGCGATCGGCCGGTGACAAGGGCGCCACGCGGAGCCGTCGACCAGCTCCGCGGCGCGAGCCGCCTCGCGGTCGAGGCGACGCTCACAGTGACGGACCTCGTCGAGGCGATGCACCGGCCTGGACGCAGGTATTCCAGCAGCTCTACGAC
The DNA here is from genome assembly GCA_035719345.1 of Anaeromyxobacteraceae bacterium. Classification (GTDB taxonomy): domain Bacteria; phylum Myxococcota; class Myxococcia; order Myxococcales; family Anaeromyxobacteraceae; genus Anaeromyxobacter_A. Next base: position 19,128 of record DASTGH010000026.1, on the reverse strand, counting down.
CGCGTCGTCTCCGCGGGAGCCGGCGCACCAGGCGCGTGGCCCGGTCGAGCGTCAGCACGCGCGACGGCACTCCGGATCTGTTCGACGGTGGGCGGCTTGGAGAGGTGAGCGTCGAATCCTGCTTCGGTGGCGCGCTGCTGGTCCTCGGGGCGCGTGTACCCGGTCAGTGCGATCAGGAACGCTCCACGAAGCGCAGGGTCGCCCCGCATCGCCTTCGCGACCTGATACCCGTCCTGGCCCGGAAGCCCGATATCGCAGAGGACGATGTCCGGCCGGAACTCGCGACCCCGCGCGAGCCCCTGCGGGCCGTCGTGCGCGACCTTGGCCTCGTGCCCATCCAGCTCGAGGACTTCGCGAAGACTCTCGGCGCCGTCGACGTTGTCGTCGATGACGAGGATCCGGCGTGGGTGGGTAGGGACCAGGGGCGCGGCGTCATGCAGGGCCGGCGGCGCCGCCGAGAGCGGTAGCCTCACCACGAACTCGGCGCCTGCGCCCTTGCCCCCGCTCGACACCTCGACGCTCCCGCGGTGCAGCTCGACGAGGCCCTTCACGAGCGCGAGCCCAAGCCCGAGTCCCCCGAGGCTGCGATCCAGCGTGGCGTCGGCCTGGCTGAACGGCTGGAACAGGCGAGGGAGGATCTCCGGTTCGATGCCGACTCCGTTGTCCCGCACGCGCAGCTCCACGAGGCCGTCGACGGCATCGAGGGTCAGCACGACCGAGCCGCCGCTCGGGGTGAACTTCGCCGAGTTCTGGAGGAGATTCCCGACCATCTGCGCCAGGCGCGTCGAGTCACCCTCGACCTGGAGCCGACGATCCGGACACGTGAATTCGAGCGCCAGGCCGCGCGCCTTGAAGAGCGGCCGGTGATCCTCGACGGTGCGCTCGACGAGCTCACTCAGCTCGACGGGCCCGAGGTGGACCTGGAGCTTGCCGTGGGAGACCCGGGTCACGTCGAGGAGGTCGTCCACGATCCGCGTGAGGTGGCCGACCTGACGCGCGATGACCTGCCGGGCGCGACGCGCACCCTCGCTGGCCGGCGGTGTGTGCTCCAGCAGGTGGAGGCTGTTCTGGATGGGGCCGAGCGGGTTCCTGAGCTCGTGGGAGAGCATGGCGAGGAAGGCGTCCTTGCGGGCATCCGCCTCGCGAAGGGCCTGCTCGGCGCGCTCGCGCTCCTCGACGGCCTGGCGGAGAGCCGCCTCGATCTCCTTCATCTTGGTCACGTCGATGAAGGAGATCACGACCCCGGCGATCACGTTCGAGGGCGTGCGATACGCGTGCATGCGCATGAGGAACCAGCGCGTCTGCCCGTGCGTCCGGATCGTGCGCTCCATGGGCTCGAGGGTCTCGAGCACGCGCTCGACCTCCTGGGCCACGCCCTCGGCGTCGAAGCGAGCGGCGAAGTCCGCGAGCGGGCGCCCCACGTCGCCATCGGCGAGCCGGAAGACGGCGAACGCCTCCGGCGTGAAACGAGCGATCCTGAACTGTCGGTCGAGGAACACGGTCGCGATCTGCGTGCTCTGGAAGAGGTTCTGGAGGTCGCCGTAGAGGAGCTCGAGCTCGTCGACCTTCTTGGAGAGCTCGGCGTTGACGGTGTTGAGCTCCTCGTTCACCGACTGCAACTCCTCCTGCGAGGTCTGCAGCTCCTCGTTCGACGAGTGCAGCTCCTCGTTCATGGATTGGAACTGCTCGTTCGAGGCACGGAGGGCCTCGTTCGCGTTCTCGAGCTCGTCGACGGTGAACTGCAATCGCTCCCGGGCATTCTCGAGCTCCCCTTGCACCTGCCGGTACCGCTCCATGGTGGGAGCATCGAGCGGGGTGCCCTGCGCGGTGGGGGGCGCCAGGATCTCCTGGAAGAGGACCAGGAACAGCTCGTCCGGATCGTTCTCCGTGGGCAAGAGGGGGCGGACGATGAGGTTCAGCCGTCGCTCGACCCCGTCCACCATCAGCGTGAGGTTGCTGTGTGTGACGGCCTTCCCTTGCCTGGCGGCGCTGTGGAGCGTCCCGCTCAGCTCGACCTTCAGCTCTCGCCGGACGAGGTGCATCAGGTTCGTGGCGGGCGGACCGGCCTGCTGCGGCAGGTAGAGAGCCACGTTCGTGCCCCAGTAGTAACGGATCTCCCCCCGGCCATCGACGACCACCGAGGCGGGCGCGTACTCCTCGAGGACGACGCTCCGGGAGCGATCCGCCGCGCTCCGGACCTCGTGTCCGCCTCGGCGGGCCAGCGGTGCCACCTCGAGCGGCAGCGCGCGCGCCGCGCCTCGTCCCTGGACCGGCGGCAGCTCCACGCGCCGCTCCGTCTCACGGCGACGATAGAGGCGGTCGGCCTTCTCCACCACCTCGAAGAGCTCGAGAGCGCTCCCGTCGACGATCTCGGCCTTGCCGAGCAGGAGGTACCCGCCCGGCTGGAGCGCGTAGTGGAGGACCTCGACGACGCGCTTCTGGAGCGGCGGCTCGAGATAAATGAGGAGGTTGCGGCAGCAGACGAGGTCCATGCGCGAGAAAGGCGGATCCTTGATGAGATCGTGCGCCGTGAAGATGCAGAGGTCGCGCAGGTCCTTCGTGATGGTGTAAGAGTCACCGCGCTTCACGAAGAAGCGGGACAACCGCTCCGGGCTCACCTGCTTCTCTACGACGGCCGTGTAACGGCCCCGCCGCGCTTCGGCGAGGGCGGCCGCGTCGATGTCGGTCGCGAAGATCTGGATCGGAGGTGGACGTGGCATGCGCTCCGTACGCTCGCGGAGCAGCATCGCGACGCTGTAGGCCTCCTCTCCGGAGGAGCACCCCGGGATCCACGCCCTGACTCCTTCCATCGGATGCCGCTCGAGAAGGTCGGGGATCGCGATGCGCTCCAGTGTCTGGAACGGCTCGTGATCCCGGAAGAAGCTCGTCACGTTGATCATCAGATCATCGGTGAGCCGGCGGATCTCCCCCGCGTCGCGCTCGAGGAGCGCGACGTAGTCACGGACAGTCGCCGTGGTCGTCGCGGCGATCCGCCGTTGCAAGCGCCGGAGGACGGTGCTGCGCTTGTACTGGCTGAAGTCGTGACCCGTTTTCCGGCCGAGGATCTCGAACGCTTCCCGCAGTCCCTCGGACTCTCCACGCGCGCTCTCGACGGGATGCTCCCGTCTCCGCGTGGCATGGTCCGCGAGCGCGGACGGGATCTCCTCGACCGAGAGCACCCGGTCCACCATGCCGGTCGCGATCGCGGCGTGTGGCATGCTGTCGTAGCGGGCGTCGCCGGGTGTCTGCACCAGCGTCAGCCCCCCCTGCCGTTTCACCGCCGCGATGCCGAGGGCACCGTCCGAGCCAGTCCCGGAGAGCACGACCCCGACGGCGCTCTCGCCCCTATCCTCGGCGAGCGAGGTCAGGAAGGTGTTGATCGGTAACCGAGAGACCCTGGGTTCAGCTGCCACGAGTCGCAGCTTCCCGGTCTCCACGACGAGTCCCGCGTCACGCGGCATGACGTAGACGTGGTCGCGCTCCAGAGCCTGGCCATCCTCAGCGAATGCGACCGGGAGGGACGTCGTGCGTCCCAGGATCTCCGCGAGGATGCTCTCATGCTGGGGATCGAGGTGCTGCACCACCACGTAGGCGAGGCCGCTGTCGCGGGGCAGAACGCGAAAGAGCCGCTCGAGGGCATCGATGCCTCCGGCGGAGGCGCCGATCCCGACGACGAGCAGGCGCTCCCCTTCTGCAGCGCGCCACTGCGCCTCTTGCGCCTCTCGTGTTCGGCTCTGTTCGAGATCGTCTGGCATGAGCCCCGATCCGCAGGCTGCTTCGATCCAAGATGTCCAGCACGGCCGAACGTGATCAACTGTTCATCTACGCGACCCGTGCGCTCGCAAGAATCTTGCGCGGCGATTTTCCAGTATCCGTGGCTTCTCATGGCGCCCCCGCATGGGGGCTGTCGCTGTCCGAGGCGCCCGACGCTCGAGAGGGCACGCGCCAAAGCGGATCTCAAGCACTCCAGGCCCATACTCCCGGATCCCACCGAGCGTCGCGCGCGGACGAGAGCAGCGGGTCCAGGAAAGCTCGGACAGCCGCCTCGGCCTCCGCGAGAGTGCGCCAGGGCAGCGCATTCTGTTCCGCCATGCGCGCGTACGGAGCCGTCCAGGCCTCAGGCGGCGACGGGAGGCGGGCCGGGACGGGGTGAACGCGGCGCGAGCCGAAGGTTCCTTCGATCGCTTCCCGAACCCTCGCGGCCTCGAGCGGCCGGATGGTTCCGAGGAGAGCCAGGTCCGGCAGGTCCTTCACTCGTGTGTTGGGCCGATCGCGCGGCATCGTGTACGCGTGGAGCTTCTCTGCGAGGTGGGTCTCGACGGGGACGACCCGCAGCTTCGGCGGCGCGATCCCGGCGAAGCCGAGGAGGTCATCGGCCGTGATCTCCTCGACGTCCCCCGAGAGCACACCGCCGAGCGCAACGTCGACGCCGAACCGCGCACCGTAGACCTTGCCGGCGAGCCGACACTCGGCTCGGAAACGGTACCCGTCGTACTGGACCCCGTCGTCCCCTCCGATCTCGGGCGTGTCGGGGTCCGGCGCCACCTCGAACCGCATGAAGTCGCCGAGGTCGAGGGCCCCGGCGGCCTGGAGACGCTCGAGGATGTCGTCGCCCGATCCGGCGAGGCGAAGGTCCACGTCCTTCATCGTCCGAGCCCGCTCGAGCCGGAGCTCCAGGACCAGCCCGCCCTTCAGCATGACCGCCTCGCCGAATGCGACCACCATCCGCGCGAGGAAGCGATCGAAGACGAGGAGCTGGCGCCGGCGCGCGAAGTCCACGCCGGAGGTCGACGCGGCCTTGAGGCGGTCCTCGAGCGCGCGCTTGAACGCGGCAGGCGTGTCGTACGTACGTCGCTTCACGTCGTCCTCGCTTCGGCGGCGCGCCTGAGGGCGGCCGCTGCGGCGCGCGGGACGACGCCGCGAACCGCAGCCTGTTCGATGGCCTGCTCGACGAGGTCGGGCGCCACGCTCGCCGCGATGCAGTCCGCCAGCGTCCGGCGCGGCGTGGTGACCGGGACGGGCCCGACCCACGCGCGCTCATCTTTGGCGACGTCGGCGTGGTGAAGAAGGACACCGCGGGGCACGCGGAGACGCCGCGGGCGCCAGGACTCAGGGAGGGTGATGTGCACGCGAGAGGGCAGCGCGTCGGAGAGCCCGTGCAGGAAGAGCGCGGTCTCATGCGAGAAGACGCCCGCCCGGTCCGACCACAGCCACACTGCGGCGAGATCCTCGTAATCACCTGGCGGGAAGTGGACGAGCCGATACACTCCGCGCCGGACGCGCTGAATCCGGCGCGCATGCAGGTGTTTCTGCAGGAGTTGCGGCGAGTACCCTGCATCTGCGGCCTGGACGGTCGTGAACAGGCCCTCCTGGCCGGAGGCCACCTCGAAGAGCGCGTCCCAGCTCGGGGTCGCTCGCCTGGCCGTCCTGCGAACCATGCACGCATCTAAACCTTAGGTTTAGTTTTGTGCAAGCCTCTTCCTGGCAAGAACCGGATCGAGTTGCCGACGCGTACGTGCGCAAGCTTCCCCTCGGCCACGAGCTTGTAGACCGTCGCCCGCGAAACTCGAAGCCTTCGGGCGACGTCCGCGACGCTGAGCAAGCAGTCGGAGCCGCCGAGTGCCAGCAGCAAACTAGCAGCAGAAGTTCTGCGATCTCCGGCGAACCCTGGCGAAACTCCAGTCCCGCGCGGAACGCCGCCACGAGTCTTTCCAAGACCTTGCGAAGTCGGAACACGACTTGCACAGTTAGTGACATCACTTGGGGTGCAAGTGGTCGCTGGTTCAAATCCAGTCGCCCCGACCATCTGAAGGCCCTGTCGACTCGGCGGAGGATGCGCTGCACCATCGCGAGCGGCACGCCGGCCTCGAGGAGCAGCGTCGCGGCCGAGTGCCGGAGGTCGTGGAAACCGGAGCTTCCCTGCTCGGCGACGGGCCACAAACGCCTCCCGCATTTCGGACAGCGACCTGGCTCGGCGTACGGCTGGCGCTCCGAGCGCCCGCACCCCTTCCTGCGGCACCGGTGCGTGTAGCCGTTCACGATCCCTGCACGCGCCAGTGCACGGCGGAGGACGTCCTGCAGTTGCACGTCGGGCGCGTGCGGCTCGCCGTCCTCGCGCGGGAACAGCACGCCGGAAGGCGAGCTCTCGAGCGCGCGCTCGATCCAGGGCACGAGCTCGTCGGGAATCGGCAGCAGGTCCGCCCTTCGTCGTGTCGGAGTCGCGCGACCTCCCGATCCGGATGGTCCGCGCGTCGAGGTCGACGTCCGACTTGCGCAGCGCGATGACCTCCCCGCGGCGCAGCCCGAGGTAGACCGCGGTCGCGAACAGGCCGCGCCAGCGCGCGTCGAGCGCCGCGAGCATGAGCCTGACCTCCTCCGGCCGGAGGTACTGCGGGAGGCGCTTCGGGACCTTGAAGCGGGGCACCGCGAACGCTGGGTTCGCTCCCTTCCAGGCTCGCTCCGGGGAGGCGACAGAGCGCTCGACCGTATACCCTGGTGTGCGTCAGCGGCGCCGCGTCGCTACCGTTGATCAGGAAGGCGGGCCCGTGTCGTTTCGGTCCGGCGGGACGCGATGGCGGCCCCTGGCATTCGAGTCGAAGGTGCCGCCGTGCGCTGTCGCGGCTCATGGACGCTGGAGCGCATCGGTCACGTGGAAGGACCGCTCGGCGGCCTCACGTGGCCGGCCGGCGCCGAGGTGGTGGTCGACGCGTCCGGCGTCGTCGCGATGGACACGGCTGGCGCCTGGCTTCTGCACCGTACCGCGCGGACCTTCGAGCAGCGCGGCTGTACCGTGACGCTGCGGCTCCGCCCGGAACATCAGGATCTGCTCGGGATCGTCATCTCCTGCGGGGTCTTGGGCGCACCTGCGCCGACGCCTGCCCACGCAGGTGTCATCGAGACCCTGCGCCGCAGGGCCTGGAGATCTGGCGACGAGCTCCGCTGTTTCGTGCGGTTCGTCGGAGAGACCGCCGTCACTGCGAGGCGCGCGCTCACGGGTCTGCTGCGCGTCCGCCGGCGCCAGGTGCTGCAAAACCTGGAAGCCGCCGGGTTCGAGGCGCTGCCGACCGCGCTCCTGCTCGCGTTCGGCCTCGGGATCGTCATCGCGCACGAGGGATCCTCGCTGTTCCAGCCCTTTGGCGCCGGCATCCTCGTGGCGGATCTGGTGGGCCTCGCCACGCTGCGGGAGCTCGCGCCCCTGCTCGTCGCCATCATCGCCGCCGCTCGATCAGGTTCGGCGTACGCGGCACAGATCGGCGCGATGAAGATCACCGGCGAGATCGACTCGCTGCGCGCCGTCGGCGCCTCGCCGATCGAGGTCCTCGTGCTGCCGAGGATCGCAGCGCTCGCGATCGCGCTCCCGCTCCTCACCGTCTCGGCGGACGTGGTCGGCGTCATGGGGGCGATGGTCGTGGCGCGTTTCGAGCTCGCGATCGAGAACGCCGAGTTCCTCGAGCGCGTGGCGCGGGCCATCCAGCCCTCGGATTACCTCGTCGGACTTGTCAAGGCTCCGATCTTCGGAGCCATCGTCGCCGCGATCGGCTGCTACCAGGGGCTGCACGTCGAGGACAGCGCGAGCAGCGTCGGGCGGCGCACGACCGCAGCGGTCGTCCAGTCGATGTTCCTCGTGATCCTCGCCGACGCGTTCGTGATCGCGCTCTCGAGCGGTCTCCGCTGGTGATCCATGGCCACGCCGCCCACGCCCGCCTCCGAGATCGTCATCGAGGTCCGCGATGTCCGTACGTGCTTCGACAACGCCGTGATCCACGACGGCGTGACGCTGAAGGTCCCCCGCGGGAAGATCTTCGCGCTGGCGGGGCCGAGCGGGTGCGGGAAGTCCCTGCTGCTGCGACAGGCGCTGGCGCTTCAGCTTCCCGACTCGGGGTCGATCCGGGTCCTCGGCCGAGACGTCGTGGGGCTCCGCGACGAGGAGGCGCTGGCGCTCCGGCGGCGCTGCGGCGTCATGTTCGAGCGCGGCGCGCTGTTTAGCTCGCTCACCGTCACCGAGAACGTGGAGCTCCCGCTGCTCGAGCGCGCCCGGCTCCGGCGACCGCTGCTCGAGGAAGTAGCCGCGTTGAAGATCGCTCTGGTGGGGCTTCCCCCGAGCGCCGGGGTCAGGTACCCGTCGCAGCTGTCCGTAGGCATGCGCCGTCGCGCTGCCCTGGCGCGGGCGATCGCGCCCGACCCGGAGCTGCTGTTCCTCGACGAGCCCACCGCGGGGCTCGACCCGGAGAGCTCGAGGACCTTCGAGGAACTGATTCGAAAGCTCAACGAGCTGCTCGGGCTGACCATCTTCGTGGTGACCCGGGACCCTAGCCTCCTCTGGAACGCCGCCGATCGCGTGGCGTTCCTCGGCGCAGGGCGCGTCGTGGCGGCCGGAACGATCGAGGAGGTGTCGAGCTCGAACGAGCCACTCGTGCGGTCCTATTTCTCCGGCACGCGCGCCGGAGCACGGAGGGAGCGGCGGTGAGAGGGCGACCGAACCTCGTCCTGGTGGGCGCCTTCGTGCTCGGCCTCGCCGTGGTCGGGACCGCGGTGGGGCTCTGGCTCGCCTCCGGTGGCATCTCCCTCGAGCGCCACGACCGCTACATCGCCCGCTTCGACGAATCGGTCACCGGGCTCAGCCGCGGCGCACAGGTGAAGTATCGCGGAGTCCCCATTGGAATAGTACGGGAGATGGCGCTCGACGCCGCCGATCCCGAGCGCGTGCGGCTCGTCCTCGAGGTGAAGCGCGGCACGCTCATCACCGAGGATACGGTGGCGGTCCTGGTCTTCCAGGGGCTGACCGGGATCGCGACCGTCGACCTGGCCGGCGGCGGTCGCAGCTCTGCTCCGCTCGCGCCGACACGTGCGGAGCCGTACCCGGTGATCCGGACCGCCCCCTCGACGATGAAGAGGCTCGAGCTCGGCATGACGAAGCTCCTCGCTGACCTCGGGGAGACCGCCCGGAGCGCCAACGCGCTGCTCGGCGACGACACGCGACAGGCGTTGCGCGGGACCGTCGCGGACCTGCAGCAGGTCGTGCATGCGTTCGCTGGCAAGTCGAGCGACGTCGAGGCCGCCGTCGGCGCCGCGGCCGAATCGCTGGGCCACGCTGCCGAAGCGAGCGCGCGCTTGCCAGGCTTGATCGCGCGGATCGGCCGCGGCGCCGACGCCGTGGAGCGCGTGGCGGACGAGGTGGGCCGGGTCGGCGTGGCGACCCGCGCCGCCGTCGACGAGGCCTCTGGCGCGGCGAGGGACGCCAGCCGAACCGTCGAGCAGCTCAACGGCGAATCACTCGTCGAGCTGCAGCGACTCCTCGCCGAGCTGACCGAGGCGGCTACGGCACTCGGCCGCATCTCACGGGAACTGGAGCGGAACCGGGGAGCGCTGTTCGGAGCGCAGCAACCGCCGCCTGGACCCGGCGAGTGAGATGAGCCGCGCTCGCGCGAGCCCCACCGCGCTCCCCAACGCTCTCTGCGCGGTGATGGTGGGGCTCGCCGCGTGTGTCTCCTTCGGCCCGTCGACACCGTCCACGCATTACGAGCTGCAGGCGGCCTTCGACGGCCAGCCGGTCACGGGACCGGGGCCGGCCCTGGTCGTGGCGCCACCCACCGCCGCACCCGGATTCGACGGGACGCGCATCGTTTACGTGAAGATGCCGCACAGGCTCGAGTTCTTCTCTCGCAGTGAGTGGGTCGACACGCCGGCGCGCATGCTCGCACCTCTGCTCGTGAGGGCGCTCGAACGGAGCGGGGGGTTCGCGTCGGTCGCGGAGGCGAGCAGCGCGGCCGTCGCGAGGCTGCGCGTGGAGACGGAGGTCGTGCGCCTGCAGCACGAGTTCCTGCAGCGTCCGAGCCGCGTACGTTTGACCATCCGCGTGCAGCTGTCGGAGGTGCCGTCGCGATACGTGCTCGGAGCTCGCGAGTTCGAGGCCGTCGAGGAAGCCCCGTCGGACAACCCGTACGGTGGGGTCGTTGCCGCAAACCGCGCCGTTCGCCGAGTACTCGACGACATCGTGGCGTACTGCCGGGACCGCTCCGTGGAGCGCGCAGCATCGCCGCGCTGAACCCGCGGTCCTCTGGGCGCCTGCCCCGCGCACCTCGCTTCGGAGCGGGAGTACGCTCGTGCATCCGGACTGAACCGGGAACCGCCGCCTCACGTTGGTCGGTCGCGTCCTCGACCGAGCTGAAGCCCAGCGCGTGAACGCGCTCACCGCGACTACCAGTCGAAGAAGTAGGCGAGCCCCGTCCCCACCTCGTACCTGTAGAACTCGTCGGCGGCCCGCTGCGTGAGGGACGTCTGGTACCAGGCCGAGACGGACAGGGACTTCTGCCGGTCCGTGAACAGGCCGGCGACGAGCTTCATGATCGGGAAGAAGCCGTCCGTGACGAAGCTCCAGCCGAGCCGCGTGTCGAGCGCCAGATACGATCGCCCCGGGAGGTTCACCGCCAGGATGGGCTCGCCGTACAGCAGGTTCACCTCCGGGTAGCTGCTGTTCGATCCCACGGAGCGGACCCACACGAGCTGGGTCGTGAGCGTGAGCCAGCGGGCCAGGGCGGTCCCGACGGCGTACGCGGGCACGAGCGCCCAGGGACCGCCGACGGGGGGAGAGGACGCCGTCGCGCACTGGACGCCGAGCGAAGCGTACTGACGGAGGCGGCCCGCGCCGTCGAAGTTCCACGAGAGCTGGGGCGTCACGGCGCCCAGGCCGAACTGCGTCGGCGCGCCGGCGGCGTACGGGTAGAGCGACGTCACCGGCACCTTCACCTGGAACGCGAACTCGTTCCGCGCCCCGAACACGAGCTGCGGGTTGAAGAGCAAGCGCGCCCCGTTCGCCTTCGCGGCGAGCGACTGGTAGCTGTCGAACTGGAGCAGGATCTGGCTCCGCGAGAACGCCACCGAATCGAGGCCCTGCAGGATCTCGAGCGCCTCGCGGACGTTCTCCTGGCGCGTCGTCTGTTCCAGGACGTCCACGAGCACGGCCGCCTTCGCCGCGACGCCGACGTCGCTGGCGCGGCACTCCCGTGAGAGCTGGCCCTCGTTGGTCTGCAGGCACTCCAGGAGCGCACCCGCCTCCGGAGTGACCCCGGCGCAGAGCCGCGCCGCGTCGGCCGCGCAGGCGCTGCGGACCACACCGACGCGGTCGCGAGCATCGTTCAGCCGTCCCACCATCGCCTGGCACGTGCCCGAGAGATCGAGCTGGTTCTGGTTGAGGCACCCGAGGATGCGCCCGCGCCCGGGGTCCACGAACGGGCAGTACGCCTCCACGTCGGCCCGGCACGCCTGGCCGAACTCCCGGATGAACTGCCGCGCCCTGGCGACGTCGGCCTGCAGCTTCTCGCGGCACGCACCCGCCAGGCTCCCCTCGTGCTCGCGCAAGCACGCGGCGACGCGCCCGCCGCCTGCCCTGACGCTCGAGCAGAACCGCTTCACGTCCTCGCCGCAAGGATCGAGCAGCTGCGGCGTTGGCGTCGTCGGGTCGAGCGGTGAATCGCCCACGGGCTCGGCGGCGAGTGCGGGAGACGCGCTGCACAGGAGGGCGAGAAGCGTCCACCGGGGCACGTCGCGCGAGACTAGCGCGCGCCCGCCGGTCCGGCACGCGGCATCGCGGCGATGCACCCTCCCGTGACGCGCAGGCAGGGTCATCTGTGGCTGTCGCGGTTGTTCTCGACGACCGAGCGCTTCGCTCCGTGGCATCGGCGGGTGACCACGGCGCGTTGCCCGGAACCGAGCGACTGATAGATGACCTCGACGTTCGGTTTGCGTCGCCCGAACGCCGCCATCCAGCGCGACATGATGGGGATGCACGAAGGTGGAGCCCGAGCCGTGGAACACGAGGGTCTCGGAACCGCGTGCGCTGCTCGCCAGCGCCACGCACGCGAGCGTCGCAGCCACCGCGAGGCGTTTCATCGGTGAGCGCCGGTCCGACCGGCGGAGGCGCCGTGGTGCACGACATCGTGGAACGCCTTCCGAAACACATGGACGATCCAGACGATGAGCGCGGCCCGCGCGGTGTAGATGGCGATGAATACACCGACGAGTTCGTGGTCACTCGGCATAGGAAAGCGGTATTCGACGCTCGGTCCTGCGACCTTCCCTCGGCGAGCCGGCAACGGTAACGGTCCCGTGACGACGCTCCGCGTCCCGTTGACCCGCGGACTTCATCATCGTAGAATGCCGATATGGCTCTTCCCTCCTCGGCGGCGTGCCCGCCGCCTTCGCGCCCGCAGGAGAAACCGGACCTTCGCCCCGTCGAGGGCCCCGCGGCAGACGAGGAGCTGGCGCTCCTCTGCAAGGCGGTCGGTCACGCCGCGCGCGTGCAGATCCTCCGCCTCCTCGTACGTCGAGATGCGTGCATCTGCGGCGACATCGTCGACGAGCTGCCGCTCGCGCAGTCGACCGTCTCGCAGCACCTCAAGGTCCTGAAGGACGCGGGGCTCATCCGCGGCGAGATCGACGGCCCGCGCGTCTGCTACTGCGTCGAGCCGCACGTGCTGAGGCGCCTCAAGGCCCTCGTAGGAAGCATCTAGGAGGACGACCCGTGACCGAAGCCGCCGCCACGGTGACGCCGCACCACAGCGTCGCCCGCGATCTCTCGTTCCTCGACCGCTACCTGACGCTCTGGATCTTCCTCGCCATGGGCGCGGGCATCGCGCTCGGGTACCTGGTGCCGGGCGTCGTCCCCGCCCTGAACCAGCTCAGTGTCGGGACGACCTCGATCCCGATCGCGGTCGGCCTCATCCTCATGATGTACCCGCCGCTCGCCAAGGTCCGCTACGAGGAACTCCCGCGGGTCTTCCGGAACGGCAAGGTCCTCGGGCTCTCGCTGGTCCAGAACTGGGTCGTCGGGCCCATCTTGATGTTCGGGCTCGCGGTCGTCTTCCTGCGCGACAAGCCGGAGTACATGGTCGGCCTCATCATGATCGGCCTCGCGCGCTGCATCGCGATGGTGATCGTGTGGAACGACCTCGCGAAGGGTGACACCGAGTACTGCGCCGGCCTCGTCGCCTTCAACTCGCTCTTCCAGGTCTTCTTCTTCTCGGTCTACGCCTGGATCTTCGTGACGGTGCTGCCGGGCTGGCTCGGCCTCCACGGCGCCGAGGTGAACATCACCATCGGCGAGATCGCGAAAAGCGTCTTCATCTACCTCGGCATCCCGTTCATCGCCGGTGTCGCCAGCCGCTTCGGGTTCCGCGCATGGAAAGGCGAGACGTGGTACCGGCGCGTGTTCATCCCGCGCATCTCTCCCATCACGCTCATCGCCCTCCTCTTCACCATCGTCGTCATGTTCTCGCTCAAGGGCGAGACCATCGTGCAGCTCCCGCTCGACGTCGTCCGCATCGCGATCCCGCTCCTCGTCTACTTCGTGGTGATGTTCTTCGTCTCGTTCTTCATGAGCCGGAAGGTGGGCGCGCCGTACGGCCAGACTGCCACGCTCTCCTTCACGGCGGCCTCGAACAACTTCGAGCTCGCGATCGCCGTGGCGGTGGCGACCTTCGGGATGTCGCACGGCGCCGCCTTCGCAGCCGTGATCGGGCCTCTGGTCGAGGTGCCCGCGCTCATCGGCCTCGTGAACGTCGCGCTGCGGCTGCGCGACCGCTACTTCCCGGGCGAGACGGCACAGCTCGCGGGCGTGAAGAACTGCGCCGGGAGCTTCCCCGCTCGCGAGGCCCGGCCATGAGCGCCGGTGAGTCGTGGCGCGCCGACGCCGACGCGCTCCGCGCCGCTCCACCCCGTCACGTCCTCTTCCTCTGCGTCGCGAACTCTGCGCGGAGCCAGATGGCGGAGGGTATCGCGCGCTCCCTCGCCCCAGCGACGGTGAAGGTCTCGTCCGCGGGATCGCGCCCGTCGGAGGTGAACCCCTTCGCCATCCGCGCGCTCGAGGAGATCGGCATCGACATCCGCGCGCACCACTCGAAGAACGTGGACGAGATCGACCCCGCCGGCGTGGACGCCGTCATCACACTGTGCGCGGAGGAGGTCTGCCCGGTGTTCCTCGGCAAGGCGCGACGCTTCCACTGGGGCCTGCCCGATCCGGCGGGTGCCGGCGCGAACGACTTCGAGCAGCTGCAGGCGTTCCGCGAAGTCCGCGACGAGCTGCGCCGCCGTCTCTCCGTTCTCTTCGCAGCCTGAAGGAGAAGCCATGCCCAAGGTTCAGGTCTTCGATCCGGCGATGTGCTGCCCGACCGGCGTCTGCGGGCCGGAGGTCGACCCCGCGCTGGTCCGCTTCGCGGCCGACCTCGAGTGGCTGAAGTCCAACGGTGTCGAGGTCGAGCGTTTCAACCTCTCGCAAGAGCCGGCAGCTTTCGTCGCGAACGCGGAGGTCGCCGCCGCCATGCGCGCGCGCGACGACGCGCTGCCGCTCATCGTCGTCGACGGGAAGATCGTCTCGCAGGCGAGCTATCCCGGGCGCGGCGCGCTCGCCGAGCTGGTCGGCGTCTCGCTCCCGAAGAGCATCTACACGGAGGCCGTCCAGGAGCTGGTCGCCATCGGAGCTGCGATCGCCGCGAACTGCGAGCCCTGCTTCAAGTACCACTTCGACAAGGCACGGAAGCTCGGCGTCTCGAAGGAGGACATGGCCCGCGCCGTGACGACTGGACAGACGGTGAAGGAGTCGCCAGCGCGCGCCATCCTCGAGCTCGCGGAGAAGTTCGTGGGGGCGAAGATCGTCACGAAGCAGGGGCCCGACGCGTGTCGCCCGGCCGCGATCGCGGAGCCACTCGCGACCATCGGCTCGTCTCCCGCTCCGAAGAAGTGCTGCTGAGGCGACCCGCATGGACCTCGCCCGGGTCGCGACGCGGCACCTCTTCTTCACCGGGAAGGGCGGCGTCGGGAAGACCTCGGTCGCGTGCGCCACCGCCGTCGCACTGGCCGATGCCGGCAAGCGGGTCCTGCTCGTCTCGACGGATCCCGCGTCGAACCTGGACGAGGTCCTCGGGACCACGCTGGGGACCCGACCCACCGCCGTCGCAGGCGCGAGCGGCCTGTGGGCCATGAACCTCGACCCCGAGGCCGCTGCCAAGGCATACCGCGAGCGCGTCGTCGGGCCGTACCGGGGCGTCCTCCCTGCTGCGGCCGTCGCGAGCATGGAGGAGCAGCTCTCCGGCGCGTGCACGGTCGAGATCGCCGCCTTCGACGAGTTCGCGAAGCTCCTCGGCGACCCGTCGGCGACGGCCGAGTTCGATCACGTGCTCTTCGACACGGCACCCACCGGCCACACGCTCCGCCTGCTCACCCTCCCCTCCGCCTGGACCGGCTTCGTCGAGGAGAGCGCGTTCGGGACGAGCTGCCTCGGGCCGCTCGCCGGGCTCGAGAAGCAGCGGACGCTGTACGAAGCGACCGTGCGCGCGCTGGGAGACGCGGCGGCGACGACGATGGTCCTCGTGACGCGGCCAGAGGTTTCCGCCCTCGGCGAGGCGGCCCGGACGAGCGGAGAGCTCGCCGCGCTCGGCGTCCGGGACCAGCGGCTCGTCGTGAACGCGGTGTTCGAGGCTCGCAGCGACGACGAGGTCGCGCGCGCCCTCGCCCGGCGGGGAGCGGACGCCCTCTCGCACATGCCGGCAGCGCTGCAGGACCTGCCGCGGTCGACGCTGCCGCTGCGAGCCGGCGCGCTCATCGGCCTCGCGGCGCTGCGCCAGATCGAGGCGCCGGTCTCCTGTGAGACCCGCGAGGAGCGCGCGACGCCCGCATCGTTCGCAGCCCTGAGCGAGCTCGTCGACGCGCTGGCGGCCAGTCCGCGCGGCGTCATCCTCGCGTTGGGCAAGGGAGGCGTCGGGAAGACCACCGTGGCGGCGGCCATCGCAGTGGAGCTCGCGCAGCGTGGCATCCGCGTGCGGCTCAGCACCACGGATCCCGCCGCGCACGTCACCGACGCCGTCGGCGATCCTCCCCCCGGGCTCACCGTGAGCCGGATCGATCCCGCCGGCGAGACGATGGCGTATCGAGACGAGGTCCTCGCGACGGTCGGGGCGCAGCTCGACGCGAAGGGCCGAGCGCTCCTCGAGGAGGATCTGCGGTCACCGTGCACGGAGGAGGTCGCAGTCTTCCGCGCGTTCGCCCGGGCCGTCGCGGACGCGACAGATAGTGTGGTCGTCCTCGACACCGCGCCCACGGGGCACACCATCCTGCTCCTCGACGCCGCCGAGTCGTATCACCGCGAGGTGCTCCGGCAAGGGAGCCGCATGCCGGAGTCCGTACGGAATCTGCTACCGCGCCTGCGAGACCCGGAGTTCACGCGCGTCTTGCTGGTCACGCTGCCGGAGGCGACGCCGGTGCACGAGGCGCGCGCTCTGCAGCAGGACCTCGCGCGCGCCGGCATCGTGCCGTTCGCCTGGATCGTCAACCAGAGCCTCGCCACGGTGGACACGCGCGACCCCGTGCTCACCTGCCGCCGCGCAGCGGAGCGCCCCTACCTCGACGAGGTGCGTTCGCTTTCGCGTCGCCACGCCCTCGTCGCCTGGACGACCGAGCCCCCGCGCGGCACGCGGCGGCTCGCGCAACTCGTGGAGCGAGTCCCGACCGCCGCACTGGAAGCGCCGTGAGCGAGCGCACGTACAAGTGGGGAGAGACCCGATGACGACCGGGACGAGTGCTGCGAGCTGCTGCGCCACCGGAGCCAGACGCGTCGAGCCGGTCGCGTCTCCAGCCCGTCCGCGGCTCCCGCCACGGACGTTCGCAGCGGCGGGAGCCGTGTGGATGATCGCGTGGTTCTCCGTCGAGCCCCTCTCGGAGCTTCTCGCGTACCGGGCGCTCGGCCTCTCGCGCGATGGCCAGCTCGGGCCCGCCCTCGCGTTCTTCACTTACGACGCGCCCAAGGTCCTGCTGCTGCTCGTCGCCGTCGTGTTCGTCATCGGGATCCTGAACACGTTCTTCACCGCCGCGCGCGCTCGTCGGATCCTCGCCGGCCGTCGCGAGGCGGTGGGGAACGTCCTCGCGGCGCTGCTCGGGATCGTGACGCCCTTCTGCTCGTGCTCGGCCGTCCCGCTCTTCATCGGGTTCGTCGAGGGCGGCATCCCGCTCGGCGTCACGTTCTCGTTCCTCGTCTCGGCGCCCGTCGTGAACGAGGTGGCGCTCGTGCTCCTCTTCGGCCTCTTCGGATGGAAGGTCGCGACGCTCTACGTCGTGGCCGGGCTCTCGATCTCCGTCGTCTCCGGGCTCATCCTCGGCCGCCTCGGGCTCGAGAGCTGGATCGAGCCGTGGGTACGCGAGCAGCTCGCGGCCGCGAAGACCGAGGACGAGCACCTGAGCCTCGCGGAGCGCGCCGCGAAGGGCGCCGCCTCCGTCCGCAAGGTGGTCGGCAAGACCTGGCCCTACGTCCTCGCCGGCATCGGCGTCGGTGCGTTCGTGCACGGCTGGGTGCCCGAGAACTTCCTCGCGAGCTTCATGGGGAAGTCCGCCTGGTGGTCCGTCCCGCTCGCGGTCCTCATCGGCGTGCCGATGTACGCGAGCACGGCGACGCTCGTGCCGGTGGTCCAGGCCCTGCTCGCCAAGGGCGCCGCGCTGGGGACGGCGCTCGCCTTCATGATGGCCGTCGTCGGCCTGTCGCTGCCCGAGTTCGTCCTGCTCCGCCGCGTCCTGACGCCGCGGCTCCTCGCGACGTTCATCGCCGTCGTGTCCGCCGGCATCCTGATCGTCGGGTGGCTCTTCAATGCGGTGCTGTGAAGAGTGCCCGCGTGCGGTCGACGCGAACGCGTGGAGACAGCGGAAACGGCTCGGCGTCGGCGCCTCGTGCCGCGAGCTACCCGTCCGGGGCCACTCGCGTTCGTGAGACACGACCCGGTGCCCGAGCGCGCGCGTTGCGCACCAGACGAAGCTTCGTAGATCAGGAGCACCGTGCGCCGGCTGATCGCCATCGTGGTGCTGGGGGCCGTCGCGGCGACGTCGGTCGCCTCGGCGGCGGAGCCTTGCCCGGCGATGCGCGAGCGGAGGCTCAAGCACTGCTGCTGCCCGCCTTCCCCACAGGGAAGCGCCCGGCTCACCTGCTGCACCGTCTCGAACGTGGATCGCTCGACGCTCTCGGCGCGTGATCGGCAGGCCTCCGCGCAGCTGGGGCCTCCCTCCGAGGCGGCGGTTTCGTCGTTCGACTGGCGGGATGCATCGCTGCTGCTCGGCGGTCTGCCGAGCCAGGTGTCGTCGATCGGCGCGAGCGCGACCGGCCCGCCTGTCCTGGCGCTCCGCATCTAGATCACGCGTCCGTTCTGATCCGGCACTCCGCCGCGCCGCAGCGCGAGCGGTGCGCCTTTCGATCGAAACGGGCGCGGGGTCGGCGCTTTGCCGCTCCGCGCCGGACGCCCGGAGCCGAGCTTGCCGACCTCAGTCCATGCGCTCGTCCTTGCGCTCTCCGCGGCAGCGGCTGAACCGACGCGGCCTGCGCTCTCGCTCGTCGACGCGACGCGGGTCGCCATGGAGCGCAACCCCGAGCTCGCCGAGGCGACCTCGGCGGCGCGCGCCGCGGACCATGCGATCCGCGGCGCCGGCGGCCTGCCGGAGCCACTGCTCTCGTATCAGGCCTGGCAGCAGCCGCTGGCGCGCCCCTTCGACCCGACCGCGACGAACATGCACATGTTCGGAATCCGGCAATCCTTGCCGTTTCCCGGACAGCTCGGGATCGCCGAGCGCGCCGCGCGCAGCGAGGCCGCAGCGCGGCGCGACGACGCGCTGGCGCGGCGGCTCGCCGTGCAGGCGCAGGTCGCGCACGCCTACGTGGCGTGGTGGCGCGCCCGGGAGGAGCTCCGCGTCCACCTCGAGCACATGAAGCTCGCGGAACGGACGCTCGCCGCGGTGCAGGCGCGGTACGGGACGGGCGGAGCGCGCCAGTCCGACATGTTGCGCGCGGAGACGGACCTCCACCGCCTGCACGCCGACGTCGCCGGGATCCAGGAGAGCCTCCGCTCGTCCGAGGCGCTCCTGGCAGCGGCGATGGGAACGCCGGACGAGGCGCTCCCGCCGCCGGCCGAGCCGGACGTCGCCCTCCCGGCGAACGGCGGCGATCGCCCCGAGGTCGCCGCGGCGCACGCACAGGTCGAGCGCGCCGAGGCGACGGCCCGACTCGCCGACCGGGCGCGCCGCGCTCCCGACCTCATGATCGGCTTCGACTACATGCTCATGCCGAGCTTCCCCGACGCGTACTCGGTGATGATCCAGGTCGGG
>DASTGH010000025.1:0-26262 GCA_035719345.1 Anaeromyxobacteraceae bacterium | reverse complement strand
CGAGGTGTTCGGGCTGCTCGGCGTGCTCGCCGGACCGCTCGTCATCGCCTTCTTCCTCGCGCTGGCGCGGATGAGCGAGCGCGAGCTGGCGGCGCCGGCGAGGGCGGGCGCGGGCCCGCCCCACGAGTGAGCGCGCTCAGGCCGCCGGCGGCTCGGGCGGGACCGGCGCGTCCGGCAGGTCGGGCGCCGGTCCGCCGCCGATCCCGAGCGCGTCCGCGATCGGCACCTGGGCCGCGATGACGACCGCCACGAGGTCGGGGAGCGGCATCCCCACGAGCTCCGCGCCGCGCGTGATCTCGCCCCGGTCGACCGCGCGCGCGAACGTCTTGTCCTTCATCTTCTTGACCACCGACTCGGCCGGCAGGTCGCGGACGCTCTTCGAGGGGCGCACCAGCGCGCAGGCGCCGACGAAGCCCGAGAGCTCGTCGGCCGCCACGATGGCGCGCTCCATCGGGCTCTCCGGGGCGAAGTCGACGTAGGGCGCGTGCGCGCCCACGCCCCGCACGATCCGCTCCGGCCAGCCCCGCTCGCGCAGGATCTGCATCCCGCGCCAGACGTGGTCCTCGGCGGTGGGATAGCGCTCGTAGTCGAAGTCGTGGAGCATGCCGACCACGCCCCACGCCTCGATCTCGGCCGGCTCGCTCACGCCGGCCCGGCGCGCCAGCGCGCGCATGGAGGCCTCCACCGAGAGCGCGTGTCGGCGGAGGGGCTGCGTCTTCGTCCACTCGCAGAGGAGCGTCCAGGCGGCGGCGCGGGAGGGCTCGGGCATGCGCCGTCCATAATGCGCCGCGCGGGCGGGCGCGACGTGGCGCGGCGCCCGATCGCCGCGCGCGCTAAGGCTGACGCCGGTCACCCGGGAGCGACGATGAAGAGCCTCCACCGCACCGACCTGTTCGCCTGGTCGGCCTACCAGCCGCAGCACCGCCTCGACTTCAACGGCTTCCTCTGGACTCGCCCCGGGGCGAACGTGCTCGTCGATCCGCTCCCGCTCGGGCCGGGCGACGCGGAGCACCTCGCCGAGCTGGGGGGGGTGGCCACCATCGTGCTCACCAACTCGGCCCACGTGCGCGGCGCGCGCGAGCTGGCGGCGGCGAGCGGCGCCCGCCTGCTCGGGCCGCGCGGCGAGCGCGAGGGGTTCCCGCTGCGCTGCGACGGCTGGCTCGGCGACGGCGACGAGCCGGTCCCCGGGCTCGTCGTCCGCGAGCTCCACGGCTCGAAGACGCCCGGCGAGCTCGCCCTGGTGCTGGACGGCACCACCGCCATCTTCGGCGACCTCGTGCGCGGGCACGCCGCCGACGCGCTCGTGCTCCTGCCCGACCCGAAGCTGCGCGACATCCGCCAGGCCGTGGAGTCGGTGCGGCGGGTGCGCGCGCTCCACCCCGCCGTCGCCCACGTGCTGGTGGGCGACGGCTGGTGCGCGTTCCGGCGCGGCGGGGAGCTGCTCGACGAGCTCCTCGCCGCGCGCGGCGCCGCCGCTACAGCGGGTTCGGCTGCGTCCCGCCCGGCGTGATCGCGAACGCCCTGGAGACGCTCTGGCCGGACGCCACGGTCAGGGTCTGCGGGATGGTCGGATCGCTCGTGAACGCCCAGGGCGCCTCGAGCGAGAGCGTGTAGACGCCGGGGATGAGGTACTTGAAGGAGACGCCCCAGGTGTTGGTCGCCGCGTCGAGCGCGAGCGGGATGCGCTTGGCGCTGCCGGCGTCGTTCGTGAGGACGGCGGCCATCTCGCCGAGGGTGGCGCCCCCCGGGAGCGCCGCCCCGGCGGCGAGCGCGGCGGTGACGTTCACGGTCCCGGAGAGCTCGAAGCGCTCCGCCTTGCACACCGGGTGCATGACCCACGCGCCCGAGTTCCCCGCCTCGTGCCCGAAGCTCTGCGACACGTCGAAGTCGACGAGCACGACCGTCGTCCCGCCACCCACCGTGACGCTGCCGCCGGGCAGGTTCACCTTGAGGCCGCTCTGGGCGAAGCTCGGCATCCGGAGGACGCCGTCCACCGCCGTGCCGGCGGGCAGCCCGGCGTAGTCGGGCGAGCTGGCGAAGGTCTTCACGCTGCCGTCCGCCTGCTCGACCTGGACGTAGCCGCCGGTGATGACGAAGCGGAGCTGGCCGTAGGTACCGGCCGGGACCTCGACGTCCTTCACGATCTCCGCCGTCTGGTTGGAGAGCGTGAGCAGGTCCGTCGTGATCTCCTTGTTCGAGATCATGTGGAACGTCCCGCCCGACCCGACGAGATCGACCTCGGTGATGGTGACGACGGCGGCCTTGAAGTCGCCGGGCGCGTCGGTGAGGCGGACCGTGACCTTGCCCGTGTCCGAGCCGCCGCACGCCGCCGCGCCGAGAAGCGCGACGACGGCGTAGAGCGAGCGTCGAAGCGTGTTCATGTGTGAGTCCCCTTACCTGGTTGGATGAAGTCGGCGGGCCGGCCCCCCGGCGCTCGCCACTCTCGCCTCTCGGGACCCCACGAGGGAAGGACAGGCCACACCCACCCGGGCACACGATCACCCACCCTGCGGCGAAATCACGCACCTACCTGGTCCGTGCCTCCGCCCCGCCCGCGGCACAACCTAGGGGCCCACCTTCCCCTGACAGGGCGCCCGCGGCGCCCGAGGAGCCCGCACGTGATTCGACAGGACATCCTCCAGCGGTTCCCCGGCCTCTTCGGCAAGAAGCGCGTGAACGGGCGCGACGTCGACGTCGAGGAGACCATCGCGACGCTCACCCGCGAGCTGCGCCCCGCCATCGCCGAGGCCCTCTCCGCGCGCCGCGCGCTCCTCGAGTCGAAGGAGTCGGTCGCGGCCAAGTACGCCTGGCCGTGGGACGACGAGCTGGAAGATCCGGTGACCGGCAAGCGCTCGACCTTCCGCCAGGTCGTCCAGGGCCTCGTCGACAACTTCCAGGGGAAGGACACCCCCCAGCGCTGGCGCCTCAACGACGAGGTCGCCATCCCGGAGCACGTGCACCCGTCCCGGAATCCGGGCCTCGAGCTCACCGGGCCGTGGCACCCGCTCGACATGGCCATGAACGCGCTCAACAGCCCGGCGCCCATGAACATGCCGGACTTCGAGGACGCCTCGCCGCCGCACTTCACGCCGGAGGGCTCGCCCTCCTCCGAGCCGGTGGGGATCTTCGCCGCGCTCCAGAACGCGAAGGAGATCCACGAGGGCGTCTGGAACGGGAAGCCTTACGTGGTGAAGAAGAAGGGCAAGGACCGCGAGTACCGCATCGCGAAGCCGCCGGCGCAGTGGCCGACGCGCCTGGCGCGCCCGCCGTCGATCCACATCGTCTTCGACCACGTGACCGTGGACGGCGCGCCGGCGCCGGGCCTGGTGGTGGTGACGACGCTCTGGCTCTTCAACAACCTCGACGCGCTCCGCGGCGCGGGGAGCGGCGTCTACTACTACATCCCCAAGCTGCAGACGCCGCGCGAGGCGCTCATCGTGGAGCGGCTGCTCTCGCGCCTGGAGGGCATGGTCGGCCTCCCCGCCGGCACGCTCAAGGTGAAGATGCTGTACGAGGAGGGGAACGCCGGGCGGCAGCTCCCCGGCATCATGTGGACGCTGCGGCGCCGGCTCCTCGGCACGAACGTGGGCCGCTGGGACTACCTCGGCAGCCTCATCGAGATGTGGAAGGACGACCCGCAGGGCGTCTTCCCCGATCCGCAGGCCATCGGGATGGCGACGCCCAACATGATCGCCTACCAGCGCTACAACGCCCTGCTCATGCTGATGGGAGGCCTGAAGGGCGGGGAGCTCACGAACGCCGCGCCCATCGGCGGCATGGCGGCGGTCATGATCTACCAGCAGGGCGACCCCTACGGCCGGTCGCGCTACAACCCGCTCGCGCTGCGCGCCATGGTCATCGACAAGCTGCGCGAGCGGCTGCTCGGGCTCATGTTCGTGCCCGACGCGCCGCCCGCGGGCGCGCAGCCCACGCTGGAGGACGTGCTCTCCGGGAAGGCGAAGGGCAAGCTTCACGATGCATACCGGCAGAGCTGGGTGGCGAGCCCGGAGACGGAGTACGTCGCCGCGGGCAACGCGCCGCTGCGCGCGCCGCTCTCCGAGCTGCAGGGGATCCTCTCCGCCCCCGTGCAGACGACCGACGTGAAGGGGAAGCCCGTCCCCACGGCCCGGAGCGGCCTCAGCGACGCCGAGCGCGCGATCTTCCAGCAGCGCGGGCTGCTCGACGCGCAGGGGCGGGTCACGCCGCTCGTCCTGCCGCGCGCCTCGCTCGACGCGCCCGAGAAGCTGCTCTCCTCCGAGCGCTGGCAGGCGATCTACGGCGTGCCGAAGGGCGAGGTCACCATCGAGCACGTCCAGCACGCGTTCTACATGGCGGCGAACTACGGCTTCCAGATCCTGAACGGCAACTTCGCCGCGGCCATCGACGACTACGAGCTGAAGCTCCGCTTCATGAACGACCTCGCCACCTACCGCATCAACGTCTCCTGGCTCTGGGCGCTCGTCCGCCACCAGCCGGCGATCACGAAGGACGGCCGCTTCATGCGGCAGGCGCTGACGGAGGATGGCGTGGTGCTGGGCGCGCCGGCGGAGGAGGTGAAGGCGGGCGCGCGCTTCACCCGCGACCTGTTCGAGAAGGTGTACCGCTATCACGACGAGTGGACGACCGCCTTCTTCGCCGAGCAGGACAAGATGGGCGCGGCCGGGCGCTTCGACCGGTCGAAGGCGCCGGTCATCATGGACCTGCTCCACAAGCAGCTCCTCTCGCCCCGCTACATCCAGCACTCCGCGCGCGCCCTGTTCGTGGTGGCCGAGGCGAAGCCCGCCGACCGCAAGGCGCTGCTCGAGGCGCTCTTCGACCTCGACCGCGCGGAGATCGTGAAGCGCGTGCAGTCCGGCGCGCTGCCCAAGAGCGCGCTCACCGCGCACGACTACGTGCACGACGTGTTCGCGGCGCGGTAGGCGGCGGACAGCGAAGCCTGCCCTCTCCCCATCCCTCCCCCGGCTCGGGCCGGGGGAGAGGGCTGGCTGCCGCGGTTGCGCGCCTACCCGTGGAGGCAGATTCACGTATGGAACGGATTCACCGGCGGCGGCTTCTGCGGCGACGGGTATTTCCCCACCGTCTGCCGGGCGCACACCGACTTCGCCACCTGGTACGTGCCGAACCCGCTCTCCGCGAAGGCCTCGCGCTCGGGCATGGCCTGCTCCGCGTAGTCGACCAGGCAGTCGCAGTAGAACTGCGTGATCTCGTCCGCCTTGTCGCGCTTCCAGCGCGGGAAGACCGACCCGAACATGTGGTCGTGGCAGTCCTCGTGGACGCGACGCTTCGTGTCCTCGCTCCACGGCGGCAGCGGATCGTCGTTCTCGGGCGCGTCGCAGCGGATGGCGCGCGCCGGCCCGCACGGGCGCGGCACCACCTTGTTGATGCGCGCCGGAGCGGGCGGGGCGGGGACGGCGGAGGCGATGCGCCGGTCGCCGTGGGTGGCGCTGCCGCCTTCGGGCGCGGCCGCCTGCGTCATCGCTGCACCGACGGTGAGGCACGCCGCCAGCGCGCCGACGATCGCTCGAGCCATCCCGCACCTCGGGCGAAACATGACGACGCCGACCCGCGGCGCAAGGCCGTCTGCGCCGCGCGTGCGGGTACCGTCCGGGGAGACGCCCCGCCGTTCACGCCCGCGCGATCGGCTTGTACCGGATGCGGCGCGGCTTGGCCCCCTCCTCGCCCAGCCGGCGCCGCTTGTCCGCCTCGTACTCCTGGTAGTTGCCGGTGAAGAACGTCCACTGGCTCTCGCCCTCGGCCGCCAGGATGTGCGTGGCGATGCGGTCGAGGAACCACCGGTCGTGCGAGATGACGAACACGCTCCCCGCGTACTCGAGCAGCGCGTCCTCCAGCGCCCGCAGGGTCTCGACGTCGAGGTCGTTCGAGGGCTCGTCGAGGAGGAGGACGTTCGCGCCCTTCATGAGCGTCTTGGCCAGATGCAACCGTCCACGTTCGCCGCCGGACAGCGTCCCGACCACCTTCTGCTGGTCGGCGCCCTTGAAGTTGAAGCGTCCGATGTAGGCGCGGCTCGGCATCAGGAAGCGGCCCACCTGGACCTGATCGCTGCCGCCGGAGATCTCGTCGAACACCGTCTTCCCGGAGCCGAGGGCGTCGCGCGACTGGTCGACGAAGGCGAGCTTCACCGACTGGCCCACGGCGACCTGCCCGCGATCGGGCTTCTCCACGCCGGTGATCATCTTGAAGAGCGTGGACTTGCCGGCGCCGTTCGGGCCGATGATCCCGACGATGGCGCCGGGCGGGACGATGAAGGAGACGTCGTCCATGAGCAGCTTGTCGCCGAAGCCCTTGGAGACGCCGCGGAACTCGATGACGTCCTTCCCCAGCCGCTCGGCGACGGGGATGAAGATCTCCTGGGTCTCGTTGCGCTTCTGGTACTCGTAGCTGGAGAGCTCCTCGAACCGGGCCAGGCGCGCCTTCGACTTCGCCTGCCGCGCCTTCGGGTTCTGGCGCACCCACTCCAGCTCCTGCTTCATCGCCTTGATGCGCGCGCTCTCCTGCTTCGCCTCGACCTCGAGGCGCTGCTCCTTCTGATCGAGCCAGGAGGAGTAGTTGCCCTTCCACGGGATGCCCCGGCCGCGGTCCAGCTCGAGGATCCACTCCGCGGCGTTGTCGAGGAAGTAGCGGTCGTGGGTCACCGCCACGACCGTGCCGGGGAAGCGCGTCAGGAACTGCTCCAGCCACTCGACCGACTCGGCGTCGAGGTGGTTCGTCGGCTCGTCGAGGAGGAGCATGTCCGGCTTCGAGAGCAGGAGCTTGCAGAGGGCGACGCGCCGCTTCTCACCCCCCGAGAGGTGGGCCACCTTCGCCTCCCAGGGCGGGAGGCGGAGCGCGTCGGCGGCGATCTCGAGCGCGTTGCCGGTGTCCGCGCCGGCGTTCGCGATGACGGCCTCGAGGCGCGCCTGCTCCTCGGCCAGCTTCTCCATGTCGGCATCCGGTTCGCTGTAGGCGGCATAGACCTCCTCGAGCCGCCGCTGCGCCTCGGCCACGTCGCCCTGCGCGGACTCCACCTCCTCCCGCACCGTCTTCTCCGGGTCGAGCCGGGGCTCCTGGGGCAGATAGCCGATGCGGATGCCGGACTGGCGGGTCACCTCGCCCTCGTACTCCTCGTCGGCGCCGGCCATGATCCGGAGGACGGTGGACTTGCCCGCTCCGTTCAGGCCGAGGAGCCCGATCTTGGCCCCGTGGAAGAACGACAGCGAGATGTCCTTGATGATCTGCCGGTTCGGCGGGACCATCTTGCTCACGCGGAGCATCGACATGACGTAAGGGGGCATGACCGCTCGGTGTTCCTCGCCGGGTGAGCCGCCGAACCTAACGCGAGCGCGTGCCCTCGGCCAGCGCCTTCGACGGCGGCACCCGGCGTCGTGGGACGGCGCCCGGTGATCGCCGTCCGGTACGGTGCGGCGCATGGCGGAGCCGCTGGCGCGCATGAGACGCGATTCCGTCCGCGCCCTCCTCGAGCCGCGGACGGCCTTCCGGGTCGCGGCGGCCGCGCTCCTCGCCACCCGCGCGCTCCACCTCCTCGGTCCCCTCGACGAGCCGCACGCCTGGCGCCAGGCCGAGACCGGCGCCGCCGCGCTCAACTTTCACCGCTTCGGGATCGACCTGCTCCGCCCTTCGGTGAACTGGCTCGGCGGGCATCGCCTCCACGCCTTCGAGTTCCCGCTGACCGAGGCGATCTCGGCCCTCGGCTACGCCGCCGTCGGGCCGAGCGTCGTCGTCGATCGCACCGTGAACCTGGCCTTCTTCGCGGCGTCCGCCCTCTTCCTGCACCTGATCGTGGTCCGGGCGGCAGGGCTCGCGCGCGCCAGGGTGGCGACGCTCATGTACCTCGCGGCGCCGCTCGGGCTCTTCTATTCGCGCGCCGTGCACGTCGACTTCACCGCGGTGGCGCTCGCGCACGCCATGGCCTGGCTCTGGATGAAGGCGGCGGACGACCACCACCGCATCGGCTGGACCGCCGGCGCCGTGGCGGGCGCGCTCGCGTTCCTGGTCAAGGCACCCTACGCGTTCTACCTGTACCTGCCGGTCGGCGCGTATGTCCTGCCGCGGCTCGGGAGGCGCGCGGCGCCGTACGCGGCAGCGGCCGCTGCGTTCCCCGTCGTCGCGTTCGCGATCTGGCGGGTCCACGCCGACCGCCTCAACGCGTCCGCCCCGGACTGGACCGTGATCCCCGGCTACGCGCCGGGCGCGAGCATGGCGTCATGGTACTTCGGAAGCTGGACACAGCGGGTCGATCCGGGAGCGTGGCTCGACGTGGCGCGGGGCTCCGCGTCCGGAGCGCTCGCCTGGGTGGGCCTCGCGCCGTTCGCGGTCGGCCTGCTGGCGCGGCGGCGGCACGGTGAGACGCTCGCCGTGGAGCGCGCGTGGCTGCTCGGGCTCCTCGCTTACCTCCTCGTCTTCTTCAACCTGACGTTTCGCCACGACTATTACCGGCTGCCGCTCCTCGCCGGCCTCGCCGTGGTGGCCGCGCGCGGGCTCCTGCGAATGGCCGACGTGGCGGCGGAACGGCCCGGCACTGCCCGGCGCGTCGTCGTCGGCGCGTCGCTCGCCGTGATGGGCGTCGCGTCGATCACCGTCGCCGAGACCTCGTACTACGCCCCGATCGCGCCCGAGTACCTGCGGGCCGGCGCCTTCGTCCGGAGCGCGACTCCGGCGGACGCCCTCGTGGTCTTCGCGAAGCGGGGCCTCGACTGGAACGACCCGCTGTTCCTGTTCCTGGCGCAGCGCAACGGGTGGAACGCGGAGGCGACGGCGATCGGCCCGGCGCTCATCGATACCCTGACGAGGGCCGGCGCGACCTATCTCGCGGTCGCGGCCGGCGACGCATCGCCGTACGCAGTGGAGCTCGTTCGCCGGAACCCGGCCGGGGTCTTCTGGGACGTCGGAAGCGATCGGCCGACCCTGATGCTCGCGAGGCTCCCCGCCGTCGTCGAGACGGCAGCGCAGCCGCCGCGCTGAGCCTCGTCCCACGAACCCGGGAGGGGCTGACTTGCTTTCGATCAAGCCTTGATGGCCCCTAATGGGGATAACGCACGCGTTGTGCGGATGGACCCGTGTGCGTTTTCGCCGCATCTCCCCGACGGCGGGAGGTCCCTCGCCCGGACCGAGCGTTCGGCTTGCGTCCCGCAGACTACCGACGCGCAGGAAATGCGAGGTGGGACTGGGGTTCTTGGCGTAGGTCATACGTCACCTTCCGACGGTCTTCGGCCCCGCACAGGCTCTTTCACGAAGCGCGGCGGCTGCCTCGAACCCCCGCCGTGCCCGGATGACCGTCATGGGACGACCCGTCTTCAGGCAGCTCCCCGAGGAAGCCTTCAGCGTCGCGCCGATCCTGCCGATCGGGGACCTCACCCAGCGCGAGGTCGGAGCTCCGACCGCGGCCCTGACGACGTCCACGACTCCGGCGACGGTGAGGTCCGAGATGACGGCGACCACCCCTGCCGGGACGGCCGCGGCCCGCCGCCGCCGCGCTGCGGAGCTGTACCGGCTGTACGGCGCTGCCGCCTACCGCCGCTGCCTCCGGCTGCTCGGGCACCCCGAGGAGGCCCGCGACGCCACGCAGGAGGTGTTCGCCCGCCTCGTCCAGAACCTCGCCGCGCTCGAGCGCCGCGAGACCGTGCTCCCCTGGATCTACCGGGTGGCGACGAACCACTGCCTGAACGTCATCCGCGACCGCGGCGGGCGCCCTCGCGACGTGCGAGAGGGCGACGAGGGCGCCCACCAGGACGACGCCGCCGCGGCGTCGGGCGGCGCGCCCGAGCTCACGCTGGCGCGCGCGATCCTGTCGCGCTTCGACGCCGGCACGCAGGCGATCGCGGTCGCCATCCTGGTCGACGGGATGGACTGCGAGGAGCTGGCGCGCGCGCTCGGCGTCTCGCGCCGCACGGTGTCGCGGAAGGTCGAGCGCTTCCTGGAGAAGGCGCGGGCGCTGGCGGACGATCAGGGAGCGGCCGCGTCGCGGGTGCGCTCCGCCTGCTCGGCGGCGTCCGCCTCGGAGCTGCGGACGATGCGGAGCGGCGTCTGACGGGCGGCGAGGAGATCCTCGATGAAGAAGGCGGCCATCTCGGCGCGGTTGGAGAGCCCGCCCTTGCGATAGATGGCCTGCGCCTGGTTGCGGACGGTCCGCTCCGTCGTCTCGCGCAGATCGGCGATCTCCTTGTAGGAGAAGCCCTTCAGGACGAGGAGCGCGACCTCGCGCTGGGCCGCCGATAGGCCCCAGCGGTCGAACTGCTGATCGATGACGCCGCCCAGCCCGCCCATGAGCTCCTTCGCCTGCTCCCGCGAGCGCGCCAGGTCGGCGCGCGCGCCCTGGAGGTCCTCCTCCAGGCCCCGGGCGCGGACGACGGCGTTGCGCAGCGTGAAGCCCGTGCCGATCACGCCCGCCAGGCACAGCACCAGCGCGAACGTCTCGATCCCGAAGTGGATGAGCGGGACCCCGTCCACGAGGTCGGCCGCCATGTCGGCGCCGACGAAGAACGTGATCACGGTGAAGAGCCCGACCGGCCAGGCCAGGGCGAACGTCCCCGGCTCCCTCGGAGGGCGAGCGCGGCGCTTCTCGGCGCGCGTCTTGGGCGCGGAGGCATCAGGCAGGTCTGGCATGTGGGTCCACCTCGACACCCCGAGACCCCTCATCATGCCAGCGCTTGCCACCCGAACCGAGAGGCGACCCTTCTGGCGGTCGGTTACGAGCTGAAACCGACCCGCACGGGGCGCAAAAGGTCGCTATCTTGCACCCGTGACCGCACCGCCGCTCGCCGTCGTGCTGACGCCGGCCGGCCACCTCCTCGTCCGCGACGCAGCCTCCGGTGAGCCCGCGATCGAGGGACCGGCGGTCCGCCGCATCCGCGCGGCGTTCGCGCACGGACAGGGAGCCGGGCTCCTCCACCTCGGCGCCGCCGAGGCCCGCACCTCGCTCCCGGCGGCCTTCGCGTTCTGGCGCGACGTCGGCCGGACGCTCGTCGCCGCGCTCTGCGCGCAGCCGGACCTCGAGGAGCGGCGCGATCGCGTCCTCGTCGCGGCGCCGTCCGAGACGCTGGCCCGCCTCGCCGCCGGCGCCCCGCCCATGCCGGGCGCCGAGTACCTGCGGGTCGAGGTGCTCGACGCCTTGTGGGCGGAGGCGCTCGACGCGTTCCGGAGCGAGGTCCGCGCGCAGGGCGGCACGGTCGGGAGCTGGCTCGCGGCGCGCGACCCTGCGTGGGCGCTCGTCGGGCGCGTGCACCTCCACCTCGCCGAGAACCGCCGCGACGAGGAGCGACCGTTCGCGTTCCTCGCCACCTACACCACCGGCCTCGCGCCGAGCGGCAAGCCCTGGCACCGGCCCCTCGGCGAGGCGGTGCGCGCCGCGTCCTCGGCCGCCGATCGCCGCCGCCTGCTCGCGCTCCTCGCCCCGGTGCAGCGGGCCGCGGAGCGGAGCCCGCTCGTGAAGGAGCTCGCCGACTCCGGCGCGCTCTTCCAGCCGCTGGCCTGGTCCCCCGACGAGGCGCTGCGCTTCCTGCGCGAGGCGCCGGCGCTGGAGGAGAGCGGGCTCGTGCTGAAGGTGCCGGGCTGGTGGAGCGCGCGCCGGCCGCCGCGGCCGCGTTTGCACGTGACGGTGGGGGCGTCCCGACCGGCGGGCCTCGGCCTCGACGCGCTCCTCGACTTCTCGGCGCGGCTGGCGGTCGATGGCGCGGAGATCTCCGAGGCCGAGCTCGCCGCCCTGCGCGAGGGCGGCGACGGGCTGCGGCTGGTGAAGGGGCGGTGGGTGGAGGTGGACCGCGCCCGCCTCGACCTCCTCCTCGGCCGCCTCGCCGAGGCGCGGCGCGCGGCGGCGGAGGGCGTCGGCTTCGCGGAGGCGATGCGGCTCGTCGCTGGCGCACCGCTCGCCGGCGACGAGGGCGGGTGGGCGGGCGAGGACCGCGCCTGGCTCGGCGTCGAGCCCGGGGCCTGGCTGGCGGAGGCGCTGGCGGCGCTCCGCGGCGAGGGCGCGGCGGGCGAGACCGACCCGGGCGACCTCCTGCGCGCCGTGCTCCGCCCCTACCAGCGCGACGGCGTGCGCTGGCTCTGGACGCTGGCGCGGCTCGGCCTGGGCGGCTGCCTCGCCGACGACATGGGGCTCGGGAAGACCGTGCAGGTCCTGGCGCTGCTCCTCCTGCTCCGCGAGCGGCGCGCGCTCCCGGGCCCGCACCTCCTCGTCGCGCCCGCCTCGCTCCTCGCCAACTGGAAGGCGGAGGCGGAGCGGTTCGCCCCGTCCTTGCGGGTGCTCGTCGCGCACCCGTCCGCCCTGGGGCGCACCGAGCTCGACGCGCTCACCCCCGACCGGCTGGGCGCGGTGGACCTCGTGGCCGTCAGCTACGGCTGGCTCCACCGGCTGCCCTTCCTGCGCGAGGCGGCCTTCGGCCTCGCCGTCCTCGACGAGGCGCAGGCCGTGAAGAACCCGGCCGCCCGCCAGACCCGCGCCGCCAAGGCGCTGCGCGCCCGGCTCCGGCTCGCGCTCACCGGGACGCCCGTCGAGAACCGCGCCGGCGATCTGTGGTCCATCTTCGACTTCGTGAACCCCGGGCTGCTCGGCTCGGCCCGCGAGTTCTCCGCGTTCATCCGGAGCGGCGAGCGCGCCGCGACCGCGGCCGCCGAGGGAGAGCCGGCGAGCGCCCCCGAGACCCCTGCGCCTTACGCCGCCGTGCGCGCGCTGGTCCGCCCCTACCTGCTCCGGCGCCTCAAGACCGACCGCGCCGTGATCGCCGACCTCCCGGAGAAGACGGAGGTGAAGGCGTGGTGCGGCCTCTCCCGCCGCCAGGCCGCGCTCTACGCCGAGGCGGTGGAGAGCCTGGCGCGGGAGCTGGCGGCGGCGCGGGCCGGCGCCCCCGCGGCCGGCGGCGGCGCTCCGCAGGCGGCGGCGCGCGATCCCGACGCCATCCGGCGGCGCGGGCTCGTCCTGGCGACGCTCCTGCGGCTGAAGCAGGTCTGCAACCACCCCTCGCAGTGGACCGGCGACGGCGCCTACGCACCCGAGGACAGCGGCAAGTTCCGGCGGCTGGCCGAGATCGCCGAGGTGGTGGCCTCGCGGGGCGAGAAGGCGCTCGTCTTCAGCCAGTTCCGGGAGATGACCGAGCCGCTGGCGCGCTTCCTGGAGGGGCCGTTCGGCCGCCCCGGGCTCGTCCTCTCCGGCGAGACGCGCGTCCGCGACCGCGCCGAGCGCGTCCGCCGCTTCCAGGAGGACGAGGCCGTTCCGTTCCTCGTGCTCTCGCTCAAGGCGGGCGGGACGGGCCTCAACCTGACCGCCGCCTCGCACGTGGTCCACTTCGACCGGTGGTGGAACCCGGCCGTCGAGGACCAGGCCACCGACCGCGCCTTCCGCATCGGCCAGCGCCGGCCGGTCCTCGTGCACAAGCTCGTCTGCCGTGGCACGGTGGAGGAGCGGGTGGACGCGATGCTCGAGGACAAGCGACGGCTGGCGCGGGACCTCATCGAGGGCGGAGCGGAGCTCGCCCTCACGGAGCTGCCCGACGACGAGCTCCTCCGGGTGGTGGCGCTCGACCTGCGCCGGGCGGCGGCCGAGGGCTGACGCGAAAGGAACGAGGGAATGGCCTGGCGCTCCTTCGACGGCGACTTCCCGGCCCACGTCAGCGCCGCCGAGCGCCGGCGGATGGCCGTCCGCGAGCTGGCACGGCTGCGGAAGGCCGGGCGCGCCCCCGAGCCGGTCGAGCTCGGGCCGCGGGCGCCCATCGCCACGACGTTCTGGGGCGTCGCCTGGTGCCAGCACCTCGAGGGCTACGCCGACTACGCCTCGCGGCTGCCGCGCGGACGCAGCTACCTCCGCTGCGGCGCGGTCGTGGACCTGCGCATCGAGCCCGCGTCCATCCGCGCGGTGGTGGTGGGGAGCGACGTGTACCAGGCGCGGGTGGAGGTGGCGCCGCTGCCGCCGGCGCGATGGGAGGCCGTGCGGGCCGAGTGCGCCGGGCGGGTGGGGAGCGTGGTCGAGCTCCTCTCGGGACGGCTCTCCAGCGCGGTGATGGAGGTCCTCTGCGACCGCGACCGCGGCGTCTTCCCGGGGCCGGCCGAGATCGACCTCGCCTGCTCCTGCCCCGACGGCGCCCGCCTGTGCAAGCACCTCGCCGCCGTGCTCTACGGCGTGGGCGCCCGGCTGGACCGCGCGCCGGAGCTGCTCTTCACCCTCCGCGGCGTGGACGGCGCCGAGCTGGTGGCGGGCGCGGCCGACGCCGGTGCGCTCGTGGCGCGCGGGGCGGGCGCCGCCGCGCACCTCGACGAGGGCGCCATCGCGGAGCTGTTCGGGATCGAGCTCGAGCCCGCCGCCGACCCGCTCACCCCGCTGCGACGCGGTAGAAGCCCCCGAGCACCGCGCCGTAGAGCAGGTGGGCGGCGACGACGACGAGGGGCGTCCGGCCGCCGTAGTGGAGCGCCAGGAAGCCGGGGGGCTCGAGCTGGCGGGTGACGGTCGGCCCCTGCGCCTCGCTCGCCATGCGCGGGTGCAGCCCGGGGAGGATCATCATCCCGGCGGTGAGGACGAAGGCGGCGTGGGCGAGGCCCACCGCCGCTCCGAGCAGCGCGCTGGCCCGTCCCCAGGACTGGAAGGCCGCGACGTAGAGGAGCGAGAAGGCCCAGCCGTTGGCGAGGTGGAGGAAGAACCCGGCGAGCTTGGCGCGATCGCGGCTCGGCGTGAGCATCGACCCGAGCATGTAGGGGATGCTCATGCGCGTGAAGCGCAGCCCCTGTGCCGCCGCCATGACCGTGGTGAGGAGCATCGTCGCCACGAAGCTCCACAGCGCCCAGCTGCCGACGTTCACGTCGCCTCCTGGCGGAGCGGCGCGTCGCCGCGCGCCGGGACCTCGCGCGGCAGGGGCTCCGAGCCGCGCAGGCGCCGCTCCAGCGAGAGCGCGGCGTTGACGAGCGCGACGTGGGTGAAGGCCTGCGGGAAGTTGCCCAGCGCCTCACCGCTCGCCGGGTCGATCTCCTCCGCGAACAGGCCCACGTCGTTCGCGAACCCGCACAGGCGCTCGAACGTCTCGCGCGCCTCCGCGGCGCTGCCGCCGCCCAGGGCGAGCACCTCCGCCCCCCAGAAGCCACAGGCTCCGAAGGCGCCCTCGCCCGGCGATTCGGCGTCGCCGTAGTTGCGGTAGCGGTGGAGGAGCCCGCCCGGCGCCCCCAGGCGCTCGCGCACGCACCGCAGCGTGGACCGCATCCTCGGCGACGCGGCCTCGGCGAAGCCATACCAGGCGAGGAGGAGCAGGCTCGCGTCCAGCTCGTCGCCCCCGAGCACCGCGACGTAGCTCGAGCGCGCCGGGCTCCAGGCGCGCTCCTCCACCTCGCGGCGGATGGCGGCGCGGTGCTTCTCGAACAGGTCGGCAGGCACGCCGCGCACGTGCCCGCTGCGGTGCAGCGCCAGGAGGCGGTCGAGGGCGACCCAGCAGAGCACGCGCGAGTGCGTGTGCAGCTCCGGCCCGGACCGCGGCTCCCAGATGCCCTCGTCGGGCAGCTGCCAGTCCCGGCAGACGTACTCGCCCAGTCCGCGGAGCAGCGCCTGCGTCTCTCCGTCGAGCGTCCAGCCGCTCTGCACCAGGTGGGCGACCGAGTCGATCACCTCCCCGTAGACGTCGAGCTGGAGCTGGCCCTCCGCGCCATTGCCCACGCGCACGGGCCTGGCGCCGCGGTGGCCGGCGAGGTGCGGCAGCGTCCGCTCCCGCCCCGGCCTGCGCCCGTACACGTCGTAGAGCACGCGCAGCCGGGGGTAGCCGAGCCGGGTCGTGTGCAGCATCCAGCTCACGAAGGCCTCCGCCTCCTCCTCCAGCCCGAGCCCGAGGAGCGCGCGCACCGTGAGCGAAGCGTCGCGCAGCCAGCAGAAGCGGTAGTCCCAGTTGAGATCGCCGCCGGGGCGCTCCGGGAGCGAGGTCGTCGCGGCCGCGACCACCGCGCCCGACGGCGCGTAGACGAGGAGCCGCAGCGCGAGCGCGCTGCGCACGACGAGCTCGCGCCGTGGCCCCTGGTAACGGATGCGCTCCACCCAGGCGCGCCACCACGCGTGCGTGCGGTCCACCGACTCCGCGCAGGCGGGGCCGAGCGGGTGCAGGATCGCGGGCCAGGCGTGGGCGAAGGTGAGCGCCAGGTGGCGGGACTCCCCGGCGCGGAGCACGACGCGCCCCACCGCCCGGTCGCCCTCCACCCGCAGCGGGAAGTCGGCGCGGAGCGAGAGCAGGCCCTGCCGCGTCTCGGCCCGGATCCCGAGCGCCCCGGCGGCCCTGAGGCGCGGCCGCTCGCGGCCGTAGTCGGGCCGGGGGGCGTACTCGGTCGCCACCTCGACCTCGCCGCGCTCGCAGGTCACGATGCGCAGCACCTCGTGGTCGGGGCCGAGCTCCGCCCTCTGCTCCGCCTCGGACGACACCGGCATGAGGTCGGTGACGCGGAGGGCGCCGCCGGAGGTGACGAAGCGCGTCTCGAGCACGTTCGAGCGCTCCGCGTACCGGCGCTCCACGCGGTGCGGGGCGGCCGGCGCGAGGCTCCAGTGGCCGGCGCCGTCGTCGAGGAGCGCGCCGAAGATGGACGGGCTGTCGAAGCGCGGCCAGCACAGCCAGTCGATGGTCCCGGAGCGCCCGACCAGGGCGGCGGTCCGGCAGTCCCCGATGACGGCGTGGTCCCCGATCGGCTCCATCCCCGCCGCTGACGTTAGGCACGGGCGCCGCGCTGCGCCGTGGCCGCCGACGCGCTAAGAACGGCTCGCACGAGGAGGTCCGCATGGCAGGCGTCCCCATGACGGTCGAGCTGTCCGGGCTCGGCTGCACCCTCACCCACGGCCCGTCCGGCGCCCGCATCGAGACGGTGCCCCCCAGGGACAACGGCGGCACCGGGATGCGGTTCTCGCCGACGGACCTCGTCGGAGCGGCCCTGGCGTCCTGCGCCCTCACCACCATGGCGCTCGTCGCCCAGCGCGAGGGCCTCCCCTTCGGCGACGCGCACGCCTCGGTGGAGAAGCGGATGACGCAGGCGCCGCGGCGGATCGGCGATCTGGTCGTCGTCATCGACATGCCGCGAGAGGTCCGCACCGAGCACCGCGCACGCCTCGAGGAGATCGCGCAGGGCTGCCCGGTGGCGCGGAGCCTCCACCCCGACGTGAAGGTGCCGATCGAGTTCCGGTACGGGAGCTAGCGAGGGCGTTCACCCGCCGCCGCGCTGCGTCCAGGCGTCGAAGCGGGCGAGGAACGCCCGCCGCGCGGGCTCCTCCACCCCGCGGAACGTGAAGGTGACGGCCAGGACGGGGAGCGCCAGCCCGCCGATGCGCCGTGGCGCCCGGGCCTCGGCCGCGATCCGCGCCTCCCCGCCGGCGAGCGCGACGACGACCTCGCCCGCCTCCTCGCGCGCCGGGGCACCGCCCGTCGCGCCGGGGAGCCACCGGGCGAGCTCCTCCCGCGTGCAGCCCATCTCGCGCCGCAGGACGAACGGGTCCGGCAATCCGGCAAGGCCTCAGCCGCCGGCGATGGGCGGCCACACCGCCAGCGCGTCGCCGTCGCGCAGCGCCCGCCCGGCGCGCTGCGCCGGCGGCACGTAGGCCCCGTTCACGAGGACGAGGTGGACCTGGCCGGGCGGCAGCCGGAAGCGGTCGATGACCGCCTGCACCGGCGTGCCCTCCTCCACCTCGATCGCGATCTGGTTCCCGGAGCGCCGCGCGCCGTCCACCTCGTCGGGCA
Source organism: Anaeromyxobacteraceae bacterium (assembly GCA_035719345.1). Lineage (GTDB taxonomy): Bacteria > Myxococcota > Myxococcia > Myxococcales > Anaeromyxobacteraceae > Anaeromyxobacter_A. Next base: position 8,569 of record DASTGH010000025.1, on the reverse strand, counting down.
AGTACTCGCCGAGCGTGGCGAAGGCCTTGAAGGTGATGCGCACGCGCTGCGCCCGCTGTGCCGCCGCCGTGATCACGCCGCCTTCCTCAGCCAGGAGTCCTGTCCCTGGGCGCAGGCGAGGTAGGCCTCGGGCACGCGCATCGGGTCGCGCAGGAGCTTCTCCTTCCACTCGCCCAGCTTCACCCGGCCCTCCACCAGCCCGCGCAGCACGCCCACGTGCTGGGTGTAGCCGACCGCGTTCGCCCCCACCATGAGGTCGCCGTGGAACTCGAGGCGGAGGAGCTTGAAGTTGGGCTCGTCCGCCAGCTCCACGTGCGAGCCGCCCGGCAGGCCGTGCCACTGTCCGAAGGAGCAGGAGATGAGCCCCATGGTGTCGAGCACGTTGATGTAGGTGACGGCCGGGAGCTGCGCGACCTTGCCGACCATGTTCAGCCCGGCGCAGGTCGCCTGGTCGGCGGCGTTGGGCTGGATGGCGGACACGATGCGGGTGTCGGTGATGGCGTCGTAGGCCTCGGCGACGTCGCCTGCCGCGTAGATGCCGGGCACGTGCGACATCATCCGGGCGTCGGTGACGACGCCGGTGCGGCACTCGATCCCCGCCCCGCGCAGGAAGTCGATGTTCGGCTTCACGCCGGTGGCGGAGATGACGAGGTCCGCCGGGATGCGACGCCCGCCGGAGAGGCGCACCTCGAGCGGCGAGGCGACGCCGCCCGGCACGATGGTCTCGACCCGGGCCGAGCAATAGACGGCGACGCCCTTGCGCTCGACCCAGCGCTTGATCATCCCACCGGCGGTGGCGCCCATCATGCGCGGCACCATCCGGTCGCCCATCTCCACGATCGAGAGCTGCACGCCGCGCGCGGCCAGCGCCTCCATGATGATGCAGCCGATGAAGCCGGCGCCCATCTGCAGCACGCGCGCGCCGGGCTTGGCGAGCGCCATGATGTGGCGCGCGTCCTCCAGCGTCCAGCAGGGGTGGACGCCGGGCAGGTCGATGCCCGGGATGGGAGGCCGGACCGGCACCGAGCCGGTGGCGACGAGCAGCCGGTCGAACTCGAGCTCGATCCCGTCGTCGAAGGTCACGCTCCGGTTCGAGGGGGAGACGCGCTTCGCGCGCGCCCGGCGCAGGTGGATGTTGAGCTTGTCGAAGTGGCCGGGGTCCTTTCGCAGGTACGTGCCCTGCTCGCCGATCTTCCCGATCATGAGGTACGGGAGGGCCATGCGCGAGTAGGGCGGCTCCGGCTCGGACCCGACGAGCACGATCTCGTCGCGCCGCGCGTGCTTGCGGATGGTCTCGGCGGCGATCACCCCCGCCGGACCGTTCCCCAGGATGACGTGTCTCATGGTGAACCTCGCGTGAGGGGTGCGGACCCGGCCCTCCCGTCGGGAGGGCCGGGTCGACCGCGCCTACAGCTTCAGCCGCGCCCGCGTCTCGGGCTTGAGCTGCCCATCCTGGTCCCACCCGCGCAGCTGGTAGTACTCGGGCAGCATCTTGCCGAGCTCGTTGACCTTCCCCTTGGCCGGGCCGGTCTTCGCGCCCTCGGTGAGCAGCCGCTTCGGGAGCGTGTCGTCCTTCGCGGTGAACCCGGCCTTGTTGTTGAAGTCGCGCTCCAGGTTCCAGATGCGCTCGCCGATGATCGCCAGCTCGTCCATCGTGAACTCGTCGGTGCAGGCGGCCGCGAGCTGCGGCTGCACGTCGGCGAGCGTCCAGGCGAAGCTGGTGAAGACGCAGATCCCGACCGAGTCGAAGATCGCGGTCGCGTCCTGGAACGCCTTCACCAGCGCCGGCTTGCCCTCGGTCGAGAGCGGGTCGGTCTTCGCCGGGATGCCGAGGATCTCGGAGGCGACCGTGTACGACCGGAGGTGGCAGGCGCCGCGGTTCGAGGTCGCGTAGGTGAGGCCCATGCCCTGGATGCCGCGCGCGTCGTAGGCCGGGAACTCCTGGCCCTTGACGCTCATCGAGAGGTCGGGGTGGCCGTACTTCTTGGTGAGGCGCCTCGAGCCCTGCGCGACGTCCTTGCCGAACCCCTCGCCCTTGGCGGTGACCTCGGCGAGGTAGGCGAGCGCCCTGGCCGAGCCGAAGGGTGCCTCGATCCCGACCTGCTCCTTCGTCAGGACGCCCATCTCGTACAGCTCCATGACGGCGCCGACCGTGGCGCCGAAGGAGATGGGGTCCATGCCCTGCTCGTTGCAGATGAAGTTCGCGTAGGTGAGCGCCTCGAGGTCGTTCACGCCGTTCGCGGAGCCGAGCGACCAGGCCGCCTCGTACTCGAGACCGCCCGAGGCGCCCCAGTACTCGGGCTTCGTCTCCACCGTGAAGTGGTGCGGGTCGATCTTCGAGACGCGGCCACAGGCGATGGTGCAGCCGAAGCACGCCTGGTTCGTGACCAGGTTCGCCTTGCCGTCCGTCTTGCGCGGCGCGTGCATCGCCTCGCCGGAGATGTCCTTCGCGCCCTCGAACTGGCTGTCGCGGTGGTTGCGCGTCGGCAGCGCGCCGACCTCGTTGATGACGTTCATCAGCACCTGGGTGCCGTACTTGGGCAGCCCCTGGCCCGTGACCGCGTTGTCGGCGAGCACCTTCTTCCCGGCGGCGGTCGCCTTCATGAACGCGGGGAAGTCGCGGATGTTGCCGACGCCCTTCGTGCCGCGGACCGCGACCGCCTTCAGGTTCTTCGACCCCATGACCGCGCCCACGCCGGAGCGGCCGGCCGCCCGGTGCAGGTCGTTCACGATCGCGGAGAAGAGGCAGCCGGTCTCGCCGGCGCGGCCGATGCAGCTCACCCGGATGAGCGCGTCCTGGTGCTTGTTGCGGATCGCCGGCTCGGTCTCCCAGACGGACTTGCCCCACAGCCACGAGGCGTCGAGGAGCTGCGGCGTGTCGTTCTCGAGGAAGAGGTAGACCGGGTTCGGCGCCCGCCCCTCGAAGACGATCATGTCCCAGCCGGCCTGCTTCAGCTCGGCGCCGAAGTAGCCGCCGGAGTTGGAGCAGGCGATGGCGCCGGTGAGCGGGCCCTTGGTGATGACCGAGTAGCGGCCGCCGGTGGAGGCCATGGTCCCGGTGAGCGGGCCCGTCGCCCAGATGATCTTGTTGGCGGGCGAGAGGGGGTCGACCTTCGGGTCCACCTCGGAGGTGAAGTACTTGGTGGCGAGGCCGCGCTGGCCGATGTAGGCGCGCGCCCATTCCATGTCGAGCGGCTCCTCGCTGCAGGTGCCGCGGGTCAGGTTCACACGCAGGATCCGTCGTGCCCAGCTCATGGTGTCGCTCCTCTCTAGGCCGCGCGGGGTTGATCGCCGAGCTTCGCCGCCCACTGCTTCATGCGGTCGAGCCCCGTCCAGTCGGCATCGACGTAGGTGATGGCACCGGTGGGGCAGGCCGCGGCGCACGCCGGGTTGCCGCCGCACAGGTCGCACTTCTGCACCTTCCCGGTCTCCTGCACGTAGTTCACGGTGCCGAACGGACAGGCGATCGTGCACACCTTGCAGCCGACGCAGGTTGCCTCGAAGACGACCTTGGCGCCGGTCGCCGCGTCCACGCGGATGGCGTCGACCGGGCACGCCTTCATGCACCAGGCCTCGTCACATTGGGTGCAGGTGTACGGGACCTTCTTTCCGGAGTGGTGGAAGTCGAAGACCTTGATGCGCGACTTCGAGTTGTTGAAGACGCCGTAGTTCTCGTAGCTGCAGGCCATCTCGCACTGCAGGCAACCCGTGCACTTGTCGGGGTTGATGTGGAGCGATCGCTGCATGAGACCTCCTCGAGGAAGGCGGGTCGGATCTGCCGGAAGTCGATCGCCGATAACGGCCCCCGCGGGCGTCGTCATCACAAAGGGAGCCGTTCGGCTGGGGCGTCGGCGCGCGACGCGGCGCGTCTCCACGCGCTCGGCCGCCCGCTCCGCGCTGCCCGGCGCTCGGGCCCTGTTCGGGGCTCCCGGTTGTGCGGCACACGGGGCGGGGCGGATCATCGCCGGTCTCTCGCCGCATGGATCCCGCGCCCCAGCCCGAGCCGGCCGCAGCACCGCCGGGCCGCGACCGGATCGTCGCGCTCCTGGCCGCGCTCGAGGACGGGCTCGTCGAGCGCCGCACCGCCGTCCGGCTCGCGGTCCTCGCCGCGCTCGCCGGCGAGCACACCCTCCTCGTCGGTCCGCCGGGCACCGCCAAGAGCGAGCTGGCGCGGCGCCTCCACCTGGCCTTCGCCGGCGGCCGTTACTTCGAGCGGCTGCTCACGCGCTTCACCGTGCCGGAGGAGCTGTTCGGCCCGCTCTCCATCAGCGCCCTGGAGCAGGACCGCTACGAGCGGCAGACGGCCGGCTTCCTGCCGGACGCGACCATCGCCTTCGTGGACGAGGTGTTCAAGGGCTCGAGCGCCATCCTGAACGCGCTCCTCACGCTGCTCCACGAGCGCGAGTTCGACAACGGCCCCCGGCGCGAGCGCTGCCCGCTCATCAGCGTCATCGGCGCGACCAACGCCGTGCCCGACGACGAGCTGGGCGAGGCGTTCCTGGACCGCTTCCTGGTGCGCCTGCCGGTGGCGCCGGTCGCGGCGGAGGCGTTCCCCGCGCTGCTCGCGACCGCGGCCCGGGCGCGCGGGTCCTTCCCCGGCGCGCTGCGCGAGGAGGAGCGGCGCGCGCTGTCGCGCGCCGCGGACGGCGTCCGCCTGGGCGAGGAGGTGGCCGGCCTCCTGGGCGAGGCGCGCGCGCGCCTCGCGGGCGAGGGGCTCTACGTCTCCGATCGCCGCTGGGTGAAGATCGTCCGGCTCCTCTGCGCCGCCGCCGCCGGCGAGGGGCGCTCCGAGGTGGCGATCTGGGACCTGTGGCTCCTCCCCTGGTGCACGGCGGCGGACGGGCGGCGCCAGGCCTCGGTGGCGAGCTGGCTCGCCGCACGCCTCGGGGTGCGCGAGGCGCTCGCCCCTCCCCGGCTCACGCGCGTGGTCGAGGCGTTCGAGGCGCAGGTCGAGGCGGAGCACGCCGCGAGCGACCTCGACTACGACCAGGAGGGCCGGATCCGGCTCGACGCCGCGCTCGCCGCCGAGGTGGCCGACGCGAAGGGCGCCTCGGCCGTCCCCCGCATGGCCACGGCGCGGCGGCGCCGCTACGGCGAGGCCCATGTCGCCGCGCGCCTGGCGCAGCTCGACGACCTCGTCCGGCGCATCGACCGCTACGCGGAGGAGCTGTCCGGGCGCCGGCAGGAGCTCGCCGCCTACCTGCGGCAGGCCGTCTGGATCGACGCGGCGTTCGCGCGCGAGGCCGGCGAGGCGCTGGGCGCGACGGTGGAAGCGGTCGGGGTGCTGCGGCAGCGCGCGCTCGCCGCGCGCGGGCGCTTCGCCGCGCTGCCCCGCCTCGAGGGCGCGCAGGGCTCCGCGCCGGAGCCGGTGGCGCACGAGCCGCTGGGCGCGTGACCGGGGTCGCCCCGGACATCCCACGGATCGGGGACGCGGCGCGCGGCGCCGGTCCAGCGCGTCCCCTGCGCACCCGACGGCCATCTTCACGATGGGTGATTGATCGCACCGTAAAAGGGGGTTTTGCCACCCAGGAGGGATTGCCGCCGAGGTCGAGGGTGCCGAGGGTAGGGATCGATCCCGCGCCCGGGGGGAGGGGCCATGTTCTGCTGGACGCCATCGCTGGCCGTCGGCGTCGACGAGATCGACGGCCAGCACAAGGAGTGGTTCCGGCACGCCGCGGCGTTCATGGACGGCCTCGACCATCGCACCCGCGAGGACATCGACGGCCTCATCGCCTACCTGCGCCGCTACACGGTGATGCACTTCGCGGTCGAGGAGAGCTGGATGCGGGAGTTCAGGTACCCGCAGTTCCTCGCGCACAAGGCGCAGCACGACCGGTTCCTGCGCGACCTCGAGAAGCTCTCCGCCGAGCACCGGACCCGCGGCCTCGAGCCGATGCGCGTCGGGGCGTGGCTGGGCCAGTGGATGACGGATCACGTCTCGCTCACCGACCTGCGGCTCGCCGAGTTCATGACGCGCGCCCGGCGCGCGGGCTGACGCACGCCCCGGTCGCGCCGGGCGTCACGCTCGGGGTGGTACGGGCAGGCCTGGAATCGCCGCGGCGACCCGGGTAAGTCGGGCGACGTGCCGCCGCCCGCGGTCCCCTCGCTCCTCGCCGAGCGCCTCGAGGCGCCGCTCTCGCCGCTCGACCGGCTGCCGCGTACCCTCTGGCTCGGGACGCTCGCCCACTCCCACGGGCCGCTCGTCCCGCGGCTCGCGGCCGTCGAGCGCCTGCGCGCGGCGCTCGTCGCCGGGCGCGGCCCGGACGCGGACGCCGGCTGGCCGGATCACCGGCTGGCGCGCGGGCTGGCTGCCACCTTCGGGTCGCTCGAGCTCCCGCGGCACTGCGCCGGCGACGAGGCCCTCGCCGACCTCGTCCTCCGGTCGCTGCTGTGGCACCTCGACCGCATCCCCGACCTCGTCGACCGCGGCTCGTCGGAAGAGGCGGCGCGCGCCGGCGCGCTGGCGGCCTTCGCCGCCGACTGGAGCGAACGATTCGGCGAGATCGACGAGCTCGCGCAGGTGCTCGGGCCGGTGGGCGACCTCCTCAAGAGCGCGCGCTGGGACCTCCTGCGGGGCGTGCTCCGGAGCACCGGGTGGCAGGAGGTGGTCCGGATCCGCGGGCTGCTGGAGCGGCTCCCCGACCTCTCGCGCGTCATCCGGCGCCTGGGGCGGGCGCGCCCGACGGACGACCCCGACCACGGCCGCGCCGCGCCGGCGCGCGAGCGCGAGGCCGCGCTCCGGCCCGAGCGCCGCACCGCTCGCGTCCCGGACGTCCCCGGCGAGACGCGCGGCGTGTGCCGCTCCGGCCGCGTCGCCCGCATGCTCCCCGCGGAGGCGATGCTGCTCAGGCACCCGCGCCTGCGGCTGGTCTGGCACGCCCGGCACGCCGAGCGCACGCTGCTCACCTACGAGGACGACGACCGGGTGGACGACCTCGTCCTGCGCGAGGCGCCGGCGTGGCGCGAGCGGACGACGCCCGTGCCGGAGCGCCGGCTCGAGCTCGGCCCCATGCTCGTCTGCGTCGACACCTCGGGCTCGATGCAGGGCGGCGCCGAGCAGGTGGCGAAGGCGGTGGTGCTGGAGGCGGTGCGCACCGCGCACGCCCAGCGGCGCGCCTGCCACGTCTTCGCCTTCAGCGGGCCGGGCGAGGTCGTCGACATGCCGCTCGCCGTCGACGCCGGCGGACTGGAGCGGCTCACGCGCTTCATGGGCCAGAGCTTCCGCGGCGGGACGGACATCGGAGCTCCCCTCGGCCGTGCCCTCGAGATGATCGGCACCGAGGCGTGGCAGCTGGCGGATCTCCTCCTCGCCTCCGACGGCGAGTTCGGCGCGACGCCGGAGGTGGCGGCGGCGGTGACGCGCGCCAAGGGGGAGCGCGGGCTGCGGGTGCAGGCCGTGCTCATCGGCGATCGCGAGACGATCGGGCTCCTGGAGCTGGCGGACGACGTCTTCTGGGTCCGCGACTGGCGCCGCTTCGGCGGGTGGGACGCCGCCTCGCCCGTGCACTCGAAGAGCCTGACCGCCACCTACTTTCCGGGGGCGCTCCGCACGCCCCATGGGCCCGCGCGATGAGCGCGCGCCGCGCGCCCGGGCGCGCCGGACCGGTGACGAAAACAGGTCGAGCCCCCGTCCGCGGTCCGCGGTACATGGGGGGCGAGCACAGCTCGGACAGCGAGAGATCGTGCGAACCGAACGGCTGAGATCGACCCTGGTCGGTCTCGCTCGACAGCTGGGTGTCGTCATGGCGAGAAGCGTCGCGAGGGTGGGCGTCGGTCTCGAGGCGCTCTGGAAGCGCACGCGCCGGCAGCTCATGGAGACGGCGCGGGAGCTGGAGCTGCGCGGCGTGTCGCGCCTGCGCAAGCACGAGCTGGCCCACCGCATCCTGGAGGCGCTGGAGCAGCGCGGGCTCGTCGCCGGCCTCCCCGGCGAGGGCCAGCCGGAGCCGTCCGCCGCGCCTCATCCGGTGGCGCTCGCGCCCGCTCCCGAGGGAGCCCCGCCGGCGGCGCCCGCCGCGGCCAAGGCGGAGGGAGACCCCGGCGCCACCGCCAAGCTCGACCTCGGCCCGGGCGCCCGCCACGACAAGCCGGTGCAGCACATCCCGTGGAGCTACGGCGTGGACCGCGTCACCGCCTCGGCCGTGGACCCCGACCGGCTCTACGTCTACTGGGAGATCACCGACGAGGCGATCGAGGTCGCCCGCGGGCGGCTCCGGGACGCCGGCGAGCAGGCCTGGCTCGCGCTGCGCGTGTACGACACGTCCGGGCTGCTCTTCGACGGCACGAACGCGCACGGTCACTTCGATCACCGGGTCGAGCGGTCGGACCGGCAGTGGTTCTTCCACATCGGCAAGCCGACCTCGTCGGCCTTCGTCGACGTGGGGCTGCGCGCCCAGGACGGCAGCTTCCGGCGCATCGCCCGCTCCGGCCGCGTCGATTTCCCGCGCGCCGAGGAGGCGCCCTGGTCCGACCCCGAGTGGATGACGGTGGTCGCGGGCGCGCCGGTCGGCGTCACCGCGCTCGGAACCGCTGCCGCGCCGGCGGGCGGCGCCCCGGCGGGCGCGTTCGCGGC
>DASTGH010000024.1:0-19011 GCA_035719345.1 Anaeromyxobacteraceae bacterium | reverse complement strand
GTCATCTCAGCCACCAGATCGAGCACCATCTGTTCCCCGACCTACCGGCGGCGCGCTATCCGGGTATCGCACCTCGCGTGCGTGCGATCTGCGAGCGATACGGGCAGGCCTACAACACGGGGAGCTTCAAGAAGCAGCTCGCGAGCGTCATGGGGCGGATCTTCCGCCACGCGCTGCCGAGCTCGGCCGCAGCGTGAGCTGCTCCATGCCTCCTCACGAATCGTCAACGACCGGGCGTACTCATGTGAACCAGGGCCCGACTGGGCGACTGGCACCTCCCGAACGACGCGAGATACGAGCCACCCCGGGGCCTTCCCACCCGGGGCTGCGAAGCCTACATATACGGAACATCTCGCGCCGACTTCCGTTCGCGTCGAACGGTCGCCTCCCGAGAACAGGCGACCGTGAACGAACTCACGAACGGCTCGTTGGTGAGACACGCCCGTAGAGCATCGGAAAGGTGGTCGCGGTCGAGCCGACCGCGGTCCACGTCTTCCTCCCCCCTAGAGCGAGAGGACGCGATGAATGACTCGTACCGTGAGTTCAAGGCTCGGCTGCGGAAGCTCGACGAGGTCCTCGTCGCGCAGGCCCTCACGAACGTGGAGTTCGCGCAGGCGCTGAGTCGCGTGCACCGCGCGGAGCGCCACGCAGACCGATCGCGGGAGCCGAGTGACGAGCTGAGGGCGTTGCTCGAGCGCGCGGAGACCCTCGCACGTCGGAGCGCTTGAACGCCTGTGTGCGACGTCGCAGCGAGGCGGCGGCGTCACGGCGCCACGGAGGACCTCATGCAGCCAGAGATTCGTCTCGTCCACTGGTATGACACGGAGCGCCACCGCATCGCCTGTGGCGCGAGCCAGCTGAGCAACTCGACGAAGCACATCCGCGCCGTGACCTGCCCGGCGTGCCTGGCTGTCGTGTCCGAGGCCAGAGGCGCCAGAGTTGGAAGAAAGGTCGGGTAGTCGGCGTGAGCTACGCGCGGTGAGGATGTGTGATCGACCGAAGCGCGGAGTGACGAGGTTCGGCGCAAGCCGCCCCACTACTGTCAGGAGGTCGCGGTGCCCGCCGAACGGGCTCGCACGCGCGCCTCCTGTTACAATGGATCGAGGCTGCGCGTCCCGGAGCGCTCCCGCCCCCCGCCACCTAGCCCCGCGAGAGCACACATGGAGTGCTACCAAAGCGGCTGCGCCGAAAAGCCCACTTGGAAGCTGAGCCTGACGTACCGCCCGACCGAGCCTGGGGCACCGCCCGTCGCGCTCGACACCACGGCGGTCGCGTGCTGGAACCATCGCGCATTGCTGATCCGCTCGTACACCGGATCGCGTGGAGCACTCAGGATCCAGGCCGCGCTCCTGCGACGAGGGGTCCACGCTGCGGTCGCCGAGCGCACCGTAGCGTCGGTGACACCGATCTTCCGGTGAGTGCCAGCTGCGCGCTCGGGGCGACGGCGGCCCTATGTCTCCGCCGCCCGCAACGTGCGGTGTGACTCTCACCTCGGTCGTCTTGGTCCGGCTCAATCCCGCCGCCGGTCGCGTCCGTCCATTCTCGGTGCCGTTCTCCGGGATCAGCCGCGGGGGAAGTTGGGGCGTGTCGTCCCCGGCGAGACGCGAGCCCGCTCGCCACGTTTCGCGTGTCGCTGGAGGGTCGCCGTCCCGCGTCCCCATTGCACCCGCTCCTCCCACCGGATACGCGTGGTGGGCTGGCCGCATCTTTCCTGGAGCCGGGCATCACGACGCCAACTCATCGAGCATTGCTCGTTTACCCTCGGTTCGAAGCCGGGTCCTTCTGGAACTACCGAGCGACGTGCGAGGTGGTGGGCGCGCGATACTCGGCGACACCGCTCGGGCTCACCACGGTCGCCGCCTTGCTCCCGGATCACTGGGACGTGCGGCTCGTCGACTGCAATGTCGACGAGCTCCGCGACCAGGATCTCGCCTGGGCCAACGTGGTGATGACGGGCGGCATGCTTCCACAGCAGCGAGACGCGCTCGCGCTGATCTCCCGCGCGCACGCGGCCGGGCGACCGGTGGTCGTGGGCGGCCCCGACGTCACCGCGAGTGCCGAGGTGTACGCGGCCGCGGAGTTCCAGGTGCGCGGCGAGGCAGAGGAGATCCTCGGTCGCTTCGTGGCGGACTTCGAGGCGGGCGTCGCGCGGGGTTCGTACGTCGCATCCGGCTTCCCGGACGTGACGCGCTCCCCGGTCCCGCGGTTCGATCTGCTGAAGCTTCCCTTCTACATGCACGTCGGGGTGCAGTTCTCGCGCGGGTGCCCCTTCGACTGCGAATTCTGCAACGTCATCGAGCTGAACGGCCGCAAGCCGAGAACGAAGACGATCGAGCAGGTGCTACGAGAGCTCGAGGTGCTGTATGCGCTCGGCTACCGCGGCCACGTGGACTTCGTCGACGACAACCTCATCGGCAATCGCGGGCGGGCGAAGCCACTCCTTCGGGCGCTCGCGACGTGGCTCGCGGCGCGTGGCCATCCGTTCGAGTTCTCGACGGAGGCGAGCATCAACCTGGCGGACGACGAGGAACTGCTCGCCCTCATGAAGGGCGCCAACTTCTTCGCGAACTTCGTCGGGATCGAGACGCCGGACACGGCGGCGCTCATCGAGACGCACAAGATGCAGAACACCCGGCGCGACATCGCCCAGAGCATCCACAAGATCCACCGCGCCGGCATCTTCGTGAACGCGGGGTTCATCATCGGGTTCGACGCGGAGCGTGCGAGCGTCGCCGAGGAGATGGTGGCCTGCATCGAGGCGACCAACATCCCGGTGTGCATGGTCGGGCTGCTCTATGCGCTCCCCGGGACGCGCCTGGCGCGGCGTCTCGAGGCGGAAGGGCGGCTCCACGCGGATGCCTACGCCGTCCGCGAGGGCGACGCCGACCAATGCACGTCCGGCCTCAACTTCGAGACGCGCCGCGCACGCTCCGAGATGCTCGCCGACTATCGCTCCGTGGTCGAACGCGTCTACACACCGGCAGCGTATTTCGGGCGCGTGCGCAGGGTGTGCCGTCAGCTCGATTGCTCCACCCATCGGCTCCGCGTGCCCTGGCGCCACATCCTGCGCGACCTGAGGGCGTTCGCGCGTATCACCGGCCACCTCGGCTGGCGCGATCGCGACGCCCGGCGTGCCTTCTGGGGTGCGGTCGCGGACTGCTTGGTCCACAACCCGCGCGCGCTCAAGATCGCCGTCTCCTTCGCCGCGCTCTACCTCCACTTCGGACCGTTCTCGAAGAGACTCGCCGCGCGCCTCGGCGCGACCGTCGGGTCGGGCACCGGCGCCATGATGGACGAACGGGCGGTGGGCCTGGCGGAATCGCCCACCGCACCAGCCATCGCCGCGACGGGTCGCGCAGGCACAGGTGCGGCGGACCCCGCTCGCGCGCTCTGACGGCCCTCGGTCATCATGCCGCCAAGGCCTTCGGCTTCAGCCGCGGCGAGCTCGAGCTCGGGACCGCCGATCCGGCTCGAGGCGGCAGAAGCTCGCAACCGCGTGCTCCACGGGCGGTGGGAAGGTCGCTGCCAGCCCGTGACGGTCTCGATGAATACATCTTCCTGATGGCCGCCGAAGTGATCGATCTCACCGGAAGCGAGGCGGCGCACGCCGACGTGCTCGAGGCGAAGTTGCATCTTCCCGCCCCGCGCTCTCGGCTGCTCCTGCGGATCCCACCCGGCAACGCGGGACGCGCGGAGGCGGTGATCGACGGGCGATGCTGGGCTGCCAAGCATTACTGGCAGCAAGAGCCCGGCGTGATGGCCTACGAATTCGACGAGCCCCTGCCGGCGGGTCCGATCGTCGTACGCGTTCCTATCGCCCGGTAGGACGGGAGTCTCGAACGTAAGGCTCACGGGCTTCCGGGAGATCGCCTCGCTCTGGCATATGCGTCGCCCCGTGCACCGTCTCGCCTAGGGCCGTGGCGTCTCCAACGAGCGGAACGAACTCTCGATGGCTTGCCTGTCGGGGCATCGATGGACACGTCATCCCTGAGCACGGCCGGCTTCGACTCCGGTCCCCATCTCACGTCGTCAGACGGGTGGGTAGGTACAGGCGCGTGATCGCCCTGCGGCCGCGTCGCTCGGGGGCGCCCCGCCCGACGGTGGGGCGCCCCTTCCGTTCCGCGCGCCACGGCGGGTGCTCTCTCCATCCGGCACATCGCGTGCGCGGGGCGCCCCGGTACGATCACCTCGCGAGGCGCACATGTCCTCCGTCACGGAAGTGATCCAGTCCCGCGCCGAACAGATCATGCAGCTGTGGAGCGTTCGCGCCGCACAGACGGCGTCGGCGAAGGGTCTCTCTCGTCCCGAGCTGCAGAACATCCTTCCGAAGTACCTGCGTGCCCTGGCCGACGTGGACGAAGACGCCGCGCACCGCCGCCGCAGGTTCCTCGAGAGCCATCTTTCCGCCCGCCTGCGCCAAGGATTCGTCCTCCCGGAGATCATCGAGGAGATCCTCCTCCTCGGCTCGTGCGTGGCCGAGGTCTGCAGGGGAGTGTCAGCTGATGAGCGCCCGAATGCGGCCGAGATGGAGCCGTTGGTTCTCGAACTGAACCAGGCGGCCGCTGCCGTCAGCCTGATGTTCACGGAGTACCTGCTCGAGGACGAGCAGGGTGAGCGGGCATTTCTCCGCCGCATCCAGGGGATCGCTGCCGAGGCGCGCGGGGCGGAGGGCAACGGCACGCCACCGCTGCTGGAAAGGCTCGCGGACGTTCTCTCGGTCGTGACCGAGGCGGTCGGAGCCGACGGCGCGGCCGTGCTCTTCCCGGAGGGCGATGGCGCCGCCGTGATGGCGTCCGTCGGAACGCTCGCCGAACCGACCGGGCGTGCCGCGACAGACGCACGACCTTTGTTTCAGCTCGTGGCGGCCACCACCAACGCGAGCGTGCTCATCGAGGATGTGGCCACGTCGACCGTTCAGCTCCCGGCGCAGCTCCGCCAGAGTGGGATGCAGAACCCTGTGACGCTGGCGGGATCGAGGCTTCCGTTCGAGGGCTCCCTGTCAGGTGTCATGTACGTCATCCGGACGGGTCCACCGTTCTCGACGCGGCAGGTGCGGCGTTTCGAGGCGCTCGGCCACCTCTTGTCCGCGCTCCTCGAGAACGCGCACCTGTACGCGGCACTCCGCGCCAAGATCGGCGAGCTCGAAGACGAACGGCAGGTCCGCGACTGGCTCGTCTCGGTGATGGCACACGACCTGCGCTCGCCGTTGATGACGGCCCACGCGACCGCGACGCTCATCGCGAAGCTTCCCGAGAGCGCCCCGCGCCACCGGCAGCTCGCGGACTGCATCAGGAACAGCGTCGCGCGAACGAACGAGATCCTTGGCGATCTCCTCGACGCAAACCGCGTCAGGGCAGGGATGCGGCTCACGCTCAGGCTCGCGCCATGCGATCTGGTCGTCGTCGTCCGGGACGCGTTGGCCGAGCTCGTGGCGGCGTACGGTGAGCAATTCTTCCTCGAGGGCGAGCCGAGCGTCGAGGGCTACTGGAGCGCGCACGACCTCAGGCGTCTGGCGGTGAACCTGGGCAGCAACGGCGCGAAGCACGGAACGCAAGGTGCGCCTGTCGTGTATTCGGTCGCGCGCACCGGGAAGTGTGCGACGCTCGCCGTCCACAACGACGGCCCGGCACTGACGCAGGACGAGCTGGCGGGCCTCTTCCGGCCCTTTTCTCGTAGCCGAGCGGCCCGGGCTCGTGGGGTGAGCGGATGGGGTCTCGGGCTCAGCCTCGTCAAGGGCGTGGTGGAAGCACACGGCGGTGAGATGAGGGTGGAGAGCGCGCCGCGCGGGGGCACGACGTTCACGGTCGAGCTGCCGCTCGACGCGCGTCCGTTCCAGACAGAGTTCGCGTCGCGAGGCGAGGTGGCGCTCGACGACGGATCCCGTTGAACCGGGAGATCTCGGCCTCGAGCGCGCGACCGAGCGGAGCTGGCGAGGCCTGCGTCTCGACCATCGAGCTTCCGCGCGCGCCGGGGCGGCGTCCTCCGACGGGCAAGCACCGCCTGGCGTCCGCCGTTATCAAAGCGGTCCATGAACGTGCGGAACGGGTACGGCGCGGTTCACCACCTCGTCGATGTGACGGGGCGGCTGCTGTGCGGCCACACCGAGCCTTCGTTCGACTGGTGCCGAGGCGTCACGGACGCGGCGGTCACGCCCTCTGCCTGCGTGCGGTTGCTGGCGGACGACGCCCGGCGCGCGGGCCCGAGCACCCACGAATCCGAGGACTGAGAGCTCCCCCATCGTGCCATGTCGCCGACGGTGCCTCCGGCGCCTTGCCCTCGGCTGTCGGCGATGATCGTGACGGTGGTGAGCATCGCCGACGCCAGCACCCGGTGGTTTCCACCCCAGCGTCCCGCCGCCCTGGCGACGCGCAGGCGCCTGGTGGCTCATGCACTCGCCCGGCCCACCGGTTAGGCTATTGGTGAACGAGAGAGGGGACGATGACAAAGCCGACCAGCGCTCGCCCGATCCACCTGTACGACACGCAGGTGCACCGGATCGCGTGCCGAGACCACGTCGCGGACGATCACTCCACGAAGCACGTGCGGACCGTGACCTGTGCTGCGTGCATCGCGGTCGTTCGCGAGAGGACGATGGCACGAGCCGCGAGCGACGCTGCTCATGCGCCTGCGGGCCTCTAGGAGTGGCTGACGCGCTTGCCAGGACTGCATCAGCGCCTCGCACGCGCTCTTGGTAGTTGGTAGGTACACGTGATCTCCTGGTGCAGAACGCCGGAAGGGTGGGCCGTGAACCTCGACGGCTCCAACGCAACGGCGGCGAAGCACACCGCGGCGGAGGCAGTGCTCGCGCTCGGGACGCGGCACGAGGCGCAGCTGCTCGCTTTGCTCAGGCAATCGCGCCCGTGACGTTTTCGGAGTGGTGTCCCGCCGAGGGAGTGCCCTTCATTCCTGCGAAGCCAGGCAACGCCGAGAAGGACACGTAGTCCCGCGGCTTGTACGTCAGGACGTGCTGCACCATCGCCCGAGGCGACCCTGCGCTTCAGGGGCGGTGCCTCTCCGAAGTATCCGGTGATTACCTTCACCGCATGGGGTTGCCTCCGCGCGCGTTCGGAAGCCGGTACCGCGCAGTCCGGCTCGAGACCGTCGAGGTACAACGCTGGCGCGTCACGATCGACGGCGCACTCCTACCGGCGCTGTTCGTATCCGAGCGTGAGGCGCGCGAGGCCGCCGAGGCGGAGGTCGTGCGCCTCGACGGCATCTCGCGCGCACTGGTGCGCCACATCCAGACGAGAGCGGCGCGCAAGCGCTGACCGTGTGGAGGCCGCTGGCGAGCGTGGCGAAACCGGCGTGCTGCATCGCCGGAAGGTGATGACGCCTCCAGGGCGACCGCCGCGGTGGAGCGACCCGACGCCGCAGCTCGCGGGTGACACTCTCGTATCCTCCCACATGGAAGCTACCTGATCGTATCTAAGTCCACGGTTCCGTGTGTGCGTCTTAGTCCGTATCCACGCCGCCGTGGACGTGATAAGTTACGATACCGTAATAAGCTGATCCTAGAGCCTGTGCGGGGGTGACGCTCCCTCGCGAAGATCCACGCCGCACGAAAGGGACGTCCGATGACGCGCCTCCCGCCGCTGGTCGTGAAGGGCAAGAAGATCGCCGTCCCGATCGTGCAGGGGGGGATGGGCGTCGGCGTGTCGCTCCATCCTCTCGCCGGGGCGGTCGCTCGAGAGGGTGGCCTCGGGATCGTCTCGAGCGCCGCGATCGACCGGGTCGTCTCGCGGCGCCTCGGCAGGAAGGTCGACACGTACGAGGCGGTACGCGAAGAGGTCGCGGCCGCGCGGTCCCAGGGCGGTTTCGCCGGGATCAACATCATGGTCGCCCTGCAGCGCGACTTCGCCGATTCGGTCAGGGGTGCCATCGACGCGGGCGCCGATGCCATCATCTCGGGTGCGGGCCTGCCCACGTCACTGCCGGCCGTCCAGGACCCGCGCGACACGGCGCTCATCCCCATCGTCTCCTCCGCACGCGCTCTCGAGGTCATCTGCAAGAAGTGGGAGAAGCTCGGGTACCGACCTGACGCCGTCGTTCTCGAGGGGCCGCTCGCGGGCGGGCACCTCGGATTCAAGTTCGACGAGGTCGATCTGCCGTCCAACGCGCTCGAGGTCCTGCTCCCGCAGGTCAAGGACACGGCCCGCAAGCACGGCGACTTCCCCGTGATCGCGGCGGGAGGCATCTTCACGCACGACGACATCGTGAGCTTCCTGCGGCAGGGAGCGAACGGCGTCCAGATGGGGACCCGCTTCCTCGCGACGTGCGAGAGCAGTGCGGACGACGCGTACAAGCGGGCGGTCGTGAACGCGACCAGGGAGGACATCTTCGTGGCGCAATCGCCGGGCTCACCCTGCGGTCTCCCGTTCCGCGTCCTGAGGAAGTCGCCCATGTTCGTCTCCGCCCTCGGAGGGAAGCGCAAGCCACGGTGTGACAAGGGGTACGTGCTGCTCAAGGACGCGCAGGGTAGGTTCAGCCGCTGCCTCGCCAAGGAGGACGGCGACCACTACTTCTGCATCTGCAACGGGCTCTTGAGCTCGGCAGGCTACAACCCCGAGGACGAGGAGCCGCTCTACACGGTTGGCAGCAATGCCTATCGCGTCGAGAGCGTCGTGCCGGTGAAGACCCTCATGGACGAGCTGCGCGGCGCCGCCACGGCATCGCCGGTCCGCGACGCTTGCCGGGCAGCGAACGCTTGACCCTTGTTGTGTTGCCCGATCGTAACCCGCAGCGCTCGCCGGCGGCGCCGCTACGCGGGAGTACCCTGCCGGCGGAGGTTGACGCGATGACCAAGGATCCGGAAGAAGTCGCCACACCAGACGAGCTGAACCAGATCCGACGTTCGCTCCAGGACGCCGGGCTCACGCTGCTGAGGGCGGCGACGATCGCCATCGACGCCGCCGCCGACGAGACGCTCTCGGCGACCAAGGCGGTGATCGCCACCGCGGACGACGCGCTCGCCGCCGCCGAGGAGAAGGTGCGCAAGCTCCGCGCGCAGCTGCGCACGCGGTAGTTCCGGGGACCACCGCGCTCACGTAGTGCGCCTGCGGCGCGGGGAGGCCATCCACACGAGCATCTCGACATCGATCGTGGAGATCGGTTCGACCGTACGTAGCCCCCGCGCGCGCAGGCATCTCGGATCCCCCGTACCGGCGTCCAAATCACACCGGCCGAGGTGCCTCTGATTCGGCGGTCATCGCCGGCGGCGAGTGCACATGCGCGCGTCGCCGCTTCGACTCGACTCGCGGGGGCGGGGTCGGGCTGCTCGGTCGCGGCGCCTGCGCTGCCAGCGGCAGCCTGACGAGGAACTCCGTACCGTTTCCCGCGCCGCTGCTGTGCGCTGCCACCGAGCCTCCGCGCAGCTCGACGAGCCCCTTTGAGAGCGCCAGGCCCAGCCCCAGGCCCCCCGGGCCTGCGCGACGCCGCGCGCCTGGGCGCGAGTGGGTTGCGCAGATCGTGCGAGAGCACCGCGAGGAACTCGTCTTTTCGCCGATCAGCTTCGCGCAGCGCCGCTTCCGCGTTCTTCAGATCGGTGATCTCGGCACCAACGATGCCGAGTCCGCGCTTCCCGCCCGGGAGCGGCAGGCGAAAGTAGGACACGCGCCAGGACCCGACCTGCCCGGCGCGGGTCGGGACGGGGCTGTGGACCTCGATATTGAGCACCGGCTCGCCCGTGTCGAGCACGTGCTGCATGCGATGCCCGAACTCGGCGAAGAACTCCGCTCCTCCAGACGGACCTCGTGGACGTGCTCGCGCCGAAGAGCCGGAAGCATCTCCGCGGCTACCTTTTCAACGTGTTCGAGGTCGCGCGCCGGCATGGCGGTCCGTGGCACGGGCGCGCCAACCCCATCGACGACGTCGACCCGATCCGCGTGCCCAAGGTGGCGAGGTCGATCCTCGCGCCGGAGGAGATGGAGCCGGTGCTCGCGGCGATCCCGGCTCCCTGGCGAGGCGCGGTCGCGACCACGCTGTACGCGGGGCTCCGCGAAGGCGAGGTCTTCGGGCTCCGCAAGGAGGACATCGACCTCCGCGCCGGGCTCCTCATGGTCTCCCGGTCGTGGGACGCACCGCGCACGAAGGACGGCAAGGCGCTCCCGTTCCCGGTCGCGCCGCCGCTGCGGCCGTACCTCGAGGAGGCGCTCCGCTCGCCGGGCGCACTCGCGTTCCCGTGCGCGAACGGCGAGATGTACCCGCGCCACCTGCGCCTCGGGAAGGTGCTCCGCCGCGCCATCGCGCAGGCGGGGCTCATCGTCGGCCACCAGCACCGGTGCCGTGCCTGGCGCTGCGGCTGGACCACGCGGTCGCCAGAGGCGACGCCGCCGCCGGAGTGCCCAAGGTGCCACCGACGCACCACGTGGTCGAAGCCCATCCCCGCCACGTCCGGTTCCATGACACGCGCCACAGCTTCGGGACGCAGATCGTCCGGCAAGCCGGCCTTGCCGTCGCGCAGCTCGCGCTGCGCCACTCTGACTCGCGGCTCACGGCGGACACCTACGGACACCTCGACCTGGACGACCTCAGGCGCGGCGTGCTACGCGCCTTTCCTGCGGCAGCCACTCGTCCGGCTGCTCAAGCTTCACGGGCGCCTTCGAAGAAGGCTCCAAGAGCGGGGCGGACCCGGGACAGCGGCCGTCAGGGCAGCGGCAGCAGCCCGGATGAGGTAGATTCCAGGTAGATTAAGGGTAGACTATGAGCAGCTCGGTACTTATACTGTCCTCCATGAGGAAGGGCATCCGCGTCACCGTTGCTGGCAGCAAGGGGGTCCGCAAGCGAGCGGCCCAGGCCCTCGCCGGTACTCGCTACGCCGTGACCGAGGTCGCGGAGCCCGAGCTCGCGCTCCAGAGCGTGCGCACGGACCAGCCCGACGTGCTCGTCATCCAGGCGGAGGCCGCGAGGGCCTCGCTCAAGAAGATCCGGCAAGCCTCGCCGCGGACGAAGGTCCTCACCGTCCATGCGGCGCGCGCCGCCACTCACCTCGGGTCCGCGGACACCATGTTGGCGGATGATCTCGTGTTCGCGCCAGTCGCCGGGGCGGAGCTCAAGATCCGCGTTGATCGCCTCGCCGAGGCCGCCCGCGCGACGGCGCCAAGAGCGCCCACCCCCGCAGACGTGACACCGCGAAGCGGTGGCGAGCCGCTCACCGAGCTGCACGACGACGCCAGCGGCCGCATCGACGCGAAGCGCGTCGCCGCGTACCTCGACGTGCCGCTCACCGCGCTGTCGCGCGCGATCGGGAAGGACTACAAGGCCGTCTTCAAGAGCCCCGCGAGCGCGGCGCTGCAGCCGCTGCTCTCGGCGGTTCACCGCACCATCGTCGCGCTGCTGCGGGTCTACGGTGACCGCGCCAGGGCCCTCGCCTGGCTCAACACCGCAAACCTCGAGCTCGGCGGCGCGCGGCCGATGGAGCTCGTGCTGGATGGCCGCGCGGAAGCGGTCGCCGATCTCGTCGAGGCGACGCTCGCCGGCGTGACCGCCTGATGCTCGCGGACGCCGAGCTGCGTCGCGCGATCCAGACGGTTCCTCTCGTCGAGCGCGCAGGCCCGTGGGTGCGAGCCATCGACGCGCGCTACCTCACCGCCGCGCCGTCGGGGGCACCTCCGGGCTCGCCGCCCCAGCCGCTGTGGGGCGGCGGCGCGAGACTGCACGGCGGCCGGTTCACGCCGAAGGGAAGCTTCGACACCCTGTACCTCGCCTCCGACCTCGTCACCGCCGGCCTCGAGATCGGCGCCGTGTTCGGCCCGGTCGGAGCCGTGTCGGCGACGAAGGACCCGTTCACCGTGGTGACGGTGAACGGGAGCCTCACGGCGGTCCTCGACCTGACGGACGAGGCCGTTCGAGAGACCCTCCAGACGACCCTGCCCGAGCTCACGGGACCGTGGCGCATCGCGCGGGACCGGCCGACGCATCGCCTCGCGCGCGCCGCATTCGAGGGCGAGCGCGTCGGCGCCATCGCCGCGCCTTCCGCGAAGCACGCCGCCGCCGGAGTCGTGACCGCGATCTTCGTGGAGCGCCTGGCGGAGTTCCCGCCGAGCTACGTCGAGGCGGTCGACTCGAGCGGCCACTTCGCGCAGCGGCTGCCGTGACCGCACCGCGAGGGTGGACCACTCGCTGGCCCGCGCGTGGCTGAGCCACGGCCGGCGGTCGAGGCGCGGCTCGCCCGATTCGCGGATCCGCCCGTCGAGAGGAGCCCGGAGTGGCCGTTCCAAGACGAGGGTAACGTGTAATCCGTTCACGTTCCGTAGACGGTCGTTCACGGGAGGGCGCGCAAGGGTTTACCGCTCCGCGAAGCGGCGTTATCGATGACTCCGGGCCCCGTGATGGACGAAGGCCAGTGGCACCACGCGCCGTGCGCACGTTGCGGACGCGAGATCCGTCAGCGGCGGACGCACTCAGGGACGCTCAACGTCCCGCGGCACCTCTGCCCACATGGTCGCACGTGCGGGCCGAGGCGGCGGTGCCCGTCGTGCGGCGTCCCGAAGCCAGTGACAGCCACGCGCTCCGCGGCAAGCGGAGTCGCTTCGAAAAATCGCGGTACCAGCCCCGCCGCCACTCTCGAGCGGCGAGAGGGTGGTACACGGCGGTCGATTCGAGACGTTGCAGTCGACCAACGACTGCAGCCGGCCGTCTCGCGCGCCAGAACAACTGCAAAACAACTGCAACGTTCCGGAGCCGGAAAAGCGAAGGGCGCGGTCCGTCAGATATCCTGAACGGTTCCGCGCCCTTCAGTGTCGGGGAGACAGGATTTGAACCTGCGACCCCTTGGTCCCGAACGGCCGGCTGTCGATTGTCATACCGAAGCAGGGCGTGGCACCGAGAGCCATCTCGTTGATCTGACTGGAACTCGGTCCGGCGCCGGATCGCATATGGAGGCCACGATCACACCGGAAACGACGCCGTTTGGCGCGCCGGTGGCGCGGCTTGGAAGGGGCGTCGAGGACTGGATCAAGCCCGCAGAAGTGGCCGCTCGGCTCAAGGTGAGCCGGGCCACCGTGTACGCGCTCGTGAAGTGCGGCCAACTCCGCCACCGGCGCGTCGTGCTGCAGATCCGGATCCCGCTCAGCGCGATCGAGGAGTTCCTTCGCGGTCCGTGAGGCGGACACGCGTCCCAGGAACGCTACCGGGACGCCCGTTTGCGCAGCGCTCGCGCCGATCACCAGCTCCGCCAGGACTTAAACGCCAGCTTCTGCGAGCGGCGCGACGTCATCGACGGGGCGCTCTGCGCCGTGCTCGCCGGCGATCACGTGCCCCGGGTGCCCCGAGGTCTTGGAATCCAGCGACGCACCCGGGCGCGCCGGTGCCGGGCACGGAGCCATACGGAAGGTCGTGGTGCGCCCGAGTTCTCGGCCCCGACGCTACTGGTGGTGCAAACGCGCGGCGTACGTGGCCCGATCGCACATCGCGTCGCGCAAATTCCTGCCAGCTTGGACGAGCCGCCGCCACGCTACGGGCGTGGCCTCGGTCCGTACCGTTTGAAGAGCTCTGGCGTAGGCGTCGTGCGCCAGGCACACTCGCAGCTTGCGCTGCTCCAACGTCATGCACGTGATGGTGGGAATGACGTGGACTTTTCGCACCCGACGCCCCACATTTTCGTGCGCGAGGAGCGTCCGTGTCTCGAGTGCTTGTCCTGGAGGATGACGAGGCCACCCGCCAGAGCTTGGCCGCGGTGCTCCGCGCAAGAGGGTACCTGGTCGCCTGCGCGAGTGACGGCCGAGAAGGGCTGCGCCAACTCCACGAGCAACGCCCCGACGTGGTCCTGCTCGATCTCAACATGCCGGGGATGGACGGGTGGGAGTTCAGAAGAGCACAGCTCCAAGACCCGACCGTGGCCGATGTCCCGATCATCGTCGTCAGCGCGCAACTCGCATGCGAAGGGATCGGGGCTGTCGCCTTCCTGGAGAAGCCCTGCAGTGTGAACGATCTCCTGCGTACTCTCGACCGCGCTGTGATTCACTAACTGTGCAGCGCGACGACTCCTTCTTCCAGGCGGCAACGGCGGACGCCCGTGGCCTGAGCGGTGTCGCACCGCCCGACGGCGCGCGCGCCGCCCGCTCTTACGAGCGGTGCGCTTGCCGCCGAACCACAGGGAGTCGCGATGACCGCACCTATCCAGCAGCTCCAGCAGCTCCGACAGGACCTCGCCGCCCAGTTTCCCGAGCGTCGCGAGGTCATCGACGGAACGCTTGATGCCCTGCTCTGCAGCGATCACATCCTGTTGCTGAGCCCGCCCGGCACCGGGAAGAGCGCGCTTGGACGCGCTGTCGCGCAAGCATACGGCGCTCGCCACTTCGAGCGGCTTCTCACGAAGTTCAGCACTCCCGAGGAGATCTTCGGTCCGGTGAGCCTCAAGGCTCTCAAGAAATGATCGGTCAGCTTCCGCGTCTCGCGTTTCACGCCCGAGGCGATGACGATGTTCGGCTTCGCCGAGGGAGACGTGGGACGGGCGCTCTCCGACTTCGCCGCGCGGTTCGACGCGGAGGGCGTGCCGCGCGAGGTCGAGCGGGTGCTCCAGACGCTCGAGCCGATGGAGCGAACCGTCCGGACCGTCGAAGACGGCCGCTTCTTCCTCATGCGGATAAACCCCTACCGCACGCCCTCGAACGTCATCGCAGGCGTCGTGATGTCCTTCACCGACGTGACGAAGCTGAAGCAGATCGAGTCGGCCCTCCGTGAAGCGATGGGGGAGCGCGAGCGCGCCGAGCAGGCGCTGCGGGACGCCGGCCATCGCAAGGACGAGTTCCTCGCGGTGCTGTCGCACGAGCTCCGGAACCCGCTCGCCCCGATCCTGAACAGCGTTCGCATCCTCGAAGTCTCGCCGCCGGGCGGCGAGGAGGCGCGGCGCGCCGAGCAGGTCATCGCGCGTCAGGCAGGACATCTCTCGCGGCTCGTGGACGACCTCCTCAACGCGACGCGCGTCTCCCACGGCAAGCTCCAGCTCCACCGCGAGCGCCTCGATCTGGGAGACCTCGTCCAGCGCGCCGCGGAGGACCACCGCGAGCTCTTTCAGACGCGCGGGGTGAGTCTCGACGTCTCGGCGGCGGCGGGCAAGGCTTGGGTGGACGGCGATCGGACGCGCCTCTCCCAGGTGATCGGGAACCTGTTGCAGAACGTTGCGAAGTTCACGCTCCGCGAAGGCTCGGCCCGGCTCACCCTGGCAATCGCCGAGGGGCGCGTGGAGGTCCATCTCAGCGACAACGGGGTCGGCATCGAGCGGGCGATGCTCCCGCACCTCTTCGAGCCTTTCCGTCAAGCCGACGCCACGCTCGCTCGGAGCGCGGGTGGGCTCGGGCTCGGACTCGCGCTCGTGAGGGGGCTCGTCGAGGCGCACGGCGGGACGGTCGAGGCGATGAGCGCCGGACAAGGCACCGGCACGGAATTCGTGGTGCGGTTGCCGCTCGCGGCGGCGCCGCCCGCGGTGCGCAAGCCCGAGCCAGGAACGGCGGCCCGTGCACGCCGGATCCTCGTCATCGACGACAACGACGACGGCGCCGACAGCCTTCGCTCGGTGCTCGAGCTGGACGGCCACACCGTCGAGGTCGCGCACGACGGTCCGCGGGGGATCGAGAGGACCCGCGGGTTCCGTCCCGACGTCGTGCTGTGCGACATCGGCCTTCCCGGCATGAGCGGCCACGAGGTCGCACAGGCGCTGCGGAGCGACCCGGCGCTCCGCAGCGCGTTCCTGATTGCGCTGACGGGCTACGCGCTCCCCGACGATCGACAGCGCGCCATGGACGCCGGCTTCGACGTTCACCTCGCGAAGCCGCCCACGATCGAGCAGCTCAGGGGCGCGATCCGGCGGGCACCGTAGGCGGCCAGGAGAACCGCGGCGCCGGGCGTCAATCATTCCGAACCATCACGGTCGCGCTCACCGTGTGCTCCTGCGGAGGGCGGGTGCGGGGCCGGAGTGGCGCCCCATGCCTCTTCCTGCCTGCGACCACCGTCGCCCAGTTCCTGGGCGTCAGCGTCGCCACCGTCCACAACGCGATCAACTCAGGCAAGTTGCGATGCCATCTCTTTGGCACGGTTCGCCAAGTCGCGCCGTGCGATAGCCCACGCCTCCCTGTCGATTCGCACTGAGCCGCATCGGTTTACGTTCAGCAGGCCTTCCCCGCTCACGCTCCATTCATCTCGATTTCTGGTGCTCGACGCCGCCGGTGTTGTACGCCTCCGCGTGTTGGAACTGGAGCCCGGTCTCCCGCTCCAGCGCTCTCAGGATCCGCCCACGGTTCGGCGGATTGTCTTCGCCACGCACGGAGGCGTCGTTGCGACCGTACTCATCCAGATCCGAATCATCATCGTTGCGATGTATCGGGCCATCCAGCACCGGGCGGAAAGCTGCCGCGGCAGAACGGGTTCACATGGTCTCTCGGTGCGCTGGCGCACCGCCGTCGGCTAGTGACGACAGCGCCGTCCAGCAGAAGCCGCAGCGCGTAGCCGCGCGCATTCCCATGTGTCTGCAGGCGGGGCACGCCCTCATCTCGGGCGCTGGTCCCAGCCCCATGATCTCGACGAGATGGGCCCAAGCCCGCTGGACCTCGCAGATCGCGGCTCTGCTCTCGATCGCGGTACCGCCCGCGAGCCTCGCCATCTCGCGGTCGATGGTTTCGATCAGCGGACGAAGGCTCGCCTGCTGAAGTGACTCCCCCGCCTCACCGCCTGGCGTGATGGGCATGACACGGTAAGTGAGCATTGCGCACTCCTCGCTGTGCTGGACGGTGTGCAGGGAACAGACCCGCGTCCGCCATCCACTGGCGCACGGGCACGTCGAGAGACGCATGAGCAGCGTCGATCATGCATCCGCATGTCTCCGGAAGCGAGTCGGAACGGACTTCGGTCGGTTTACATGTGCGAGCATTAGCCGGCGCCAGTGCTCGTGATTTGCACAACCCCGGAACGTTGGGGCGTGGGGACTGCACCAGCACACCGGTGTGGCTCGTCTTGGGATGACGTCAGGGTTGTTTCTTCATCCCGGCCCGCACCCTCTTCAAGTTCTTCTGCGCCGCCGCCAGGGCCTCCTCGGCCTTGTCGAGCGTCTCCTCGGCCGCGCTCTTCACCTTCCTCCCGGTGGTGGTCACCAGCGCTCGCCCGGCCTCGTCGAGCTTGCGCCCGATAGCCTTGAGATCCTTCACGAGATCCTTCGCGTCCACCTTCTTCGTCGCCATGAGCTTGGACCTCCCCATTATGCCCGCGCCGATTCCTCGGCGTGGACGATGAAGCGCTCGAGAGTATTGAGTCCAAATGTATTGCTGATCGCGACGTCCGCGGCATCGCGACCCCGCGCGATCAGGACACGGCCGACGCGTGGCACGTTGTTCCTGGCATCGAACGTGTATCGCAATGGCGAGGTGAGCGTAGTCACGGCACACGCCTCTGCGCGGTTGGCCACGCGCACGGCAATCGCTCACCGCGCTCGCGCGCTCGGACGGCCGGACGCTACGCGCTCGCGGCGGGCGGCGGCTGCCCGAGATCGTTCATGCCCGGCATCTTCGCGATCTGCGAGCGAGCGGACTTCCACGCCTGCTGCATGATCCACGAGAGCGAGCGATCCTGGCGCGTGGCCTCTTCCTGGATCTGCTTGAGCATGTCCTCCGGGAAGTACAGCGACTGCTTCCTCTTGTCCGAGTTCTGGGCCATGCGTACTTGTACGCCCCTGCGAGTACTGAAGGGAAGACGCGCCAGAAATCGAATCACGGCCACCCCGTGCCTCGACCGGTGCAAGGCCTCGAGATCGCCGAGGCAGTCTTGAGAGTTCGCGGAAGCCGTCGGCCTCCATCGCCACGGCCAACGACGCGCTGCCTGAGCCTCAGCGGCAGCGCAACGCGTGCACTCAGGCCTCGGCCGCCGCGCCGGGGCGAGGTGCGCCTTCAGCCTTGAACCCCTTCAAGTCGGCATCCGCTGCTCGGATGGCGACCTGAAGTCGACCTCGGGGACGTCGCGCAGCGACGCCTTCGATGGTGCCCGGTGATGAGATGCCTTCCTCATGGGCGCAAGCACGTCTCCCGCGTGCTGCGACAGGGGGGACGAGTTCGGTCGCCTGGCGGCCTCGTCCACGAGCGCGTAACAATTCAAGCCGGATGAGGCGCGCGTTGCGCGTCGGTGCTTACCGACATCTGGCCGGGTGGCGAGCCCTTCGCGCGGATACAACACCTTCCGGTTCACCGCGCGCATCCGACGGCCGGCGCGGGCCATCGAGGATCACATGGAAGGCGAGCTCTGCAGCCTCTGCGGTGGGGACGGGCGGATCGGCAACAGCCTCGGCGGGAGCAACGCCAGGTGTCCGAGCTGCCACGGTTCGGGGCGGCGCGTGGAGGCGGGCCCGCGCTTCCACGACGTCACGAAGACCAAGCCGTCCCACTACCGCCAGGAGGTAGCGGCGCCTGCCGGCCCGAAGTCCCCCGTCACCTTCGAAGGCGCGCAGCTCGCGCTCGAGGTCAACGCCTGCGCGGCGCTCGCCGCCGACGCGAAGGCGCGGCTCGTGGCCGAGATCGTGAACCACGAGAGCACGCACGGGCGCTGCACCAAGACCTTCATCAAGAAGGTCCGCAAGCTGATGCGGCCGGGCGGATAGCCGATACGCCGCCTGGCCGGCAAGCACGCGCGCGTTGTGCTACAAACATTGAGAGGCTGCACGACCCGGAGCGCCCCCGCCCCCCGCCAACCGGCCCCGCGAGAGCACACATGGAGTGCTACCAACCCGGCTGCGCCGAGAGGCCCACCTGGAAGCTGAGCCTGACGTACCACCCGACCGGGCCCGGGGCACGGCCCCTCGCGCTCGACAGCACGGCGTTCGCGTGCTGGAACCATCGCGCGTTGCTGGTCCGCTCGTACTCGGGATCGCGCGGAGCCCTCAGGATCCAGACCGCGCTCCGACACCGGGGGGTCGACGCGGCGGTCGCCGAGCGTACCGTGGCATCGGTGACGCCGATCTTCGGGTGAGTGTTGCCGCGCCCGAGGCGACGACGCCCTGGCCTTCAGGGTTCGCCTTTCCTCACGTGCCGCATCGCC
>DASTGH010000023.1:0-3843 GCA_035719345.1 Anaeromyxobacteraceae bacterium | reverse complement strand
ACCCGGGTGCGCGACGCCGAGGTGCTGGCCGTCCTGCTCCAGGACTCCGGCCGCTTCGACGCGCTCCTGCGCGAGGTGCTGGCGTACGATCCGGAGCGCTCGCCCGAGATCGCGCCCGAGAATCGGCTGGCGCAGCGCCTCGCCCGCGCCCTGGAAAAGCGGCGCGACCGGCTGTTCTAGAGGCTACAGGCTGGAGGGAACAGGCTACGGGCTGCAGGCTACGGGCTACAGTAAACCTGTGCTGGAGGAGGCTGCGCTGAAGCCTGAAGCCTGGAGCCTGAAGCCTGGAGCGGCCGCGCTGAAGCCTGAAGCCCGGAGCCTGAAGCCTGGAGCCCGCAGCGCGCCGCTGCTGGCCGCAGCGGTCGCGGCGCTGGCGGGCTGCCCGCGCGTGCCCCCCTCGAGCCTGTCGCGCGACCCGGCGGCGCTCCTCGACCAGCTGCGCGCCGCGCAGGCGCGCGTCCACCACGTGCGCGGCTCGGCCCGGGTGAAGATCGCCTCGCCCCAGCTCTCCGGGACGGTGAACGAGTTCGTCGCCGCGCAGAAGCCCGACTCCGTCCACCTGTCCACGCTCGACTTCTTCGGGAACCCGGCCGTCGTGCTCGTGGCCTCCGGTGGCCGCTTCGGCCTCTGGGACGCGCAGAAGAACGTGTACTACCGCGGCGACGCGACGCCGGAGAACGTCTCGCGGCTGCTCCCGGTCATGCTGCCCGTCGAGGAGCTCGTCACGATCCTGTGCGGCTCGGCGCCGGTCCTGCCCGGCGACCCGCTGGAGGTGGGCGTGCAGGACGGCCTCGTCCTCCTCACGGTCGGCCAGGGGCTCGTCGGGCAGCGGCTCGGGATCGGCGAGGGCGCTGCCGTCGAATGGTCGCGGGTGCGGCGCCGGGTCGCCGACGCGGGTGGCGAGCACGACGTGGCGCACGGCTACGACCTCGCCTTCGGCCGGTTCCGTCGCAACGGCGGCGTGCGATTCCCCGGAGAGGTGGTGCTGGACGCGCCCGCCGGCCATTCCAAGGTCCAGCTCGTCTGGCGCGACGACGCCGAGGTGAACGGCGAGGCCGCGCCCGCGATGTACCGGATCGAGCCGCCGCGCGGCGCGCGCGTGGTGGAGCTGCCCTCGGGCGCTCCGGCCCCGGCGATCCCCTTCCCGGTGGAGGACGCGCGGGAATGACGAGCCGCGGCGGCGTGTTCCCTGCCGCTGCCGCTTCTGCGTTGATTCCGGCGGCGTTTTGCCTATCTCTCCCGAAGGGGGGCGGGGAGCGCCTCCCGGCACAGAGGTCGCGTGAACCAGGAAGTCCTCAGGCTCCTCAGGACGAGCGTCGCCCTGTGGCTCATCCTCGGCTGCTCGATCGCGGCCGTGGCGGTGGCCGCCGAGCGCGTGCTCGCGCTGTGGCGATTCGGCGAGCGCGCGCGGACGCTGGCCGACGCCGTGACGCGCGCGCTCTTCCGCGGCGACCTCGAGGACGCACGCGCGCAGTGCGAGCGCTCGGGCTCGCCGGCCGGCGACGTGTTCCTGGCCGGCCTCGTCCGCACGCCGGCCCCCGTCCAGCCCGGCCTCCCGCCCCGGCCGCTCGCCTTCGAGAAGGTGGCGGCGGCGGTGGAGCGGCAGCGGCAGCAGCTCAACCTGCGACTGCGGGCGCGGCTCTGGATCCTCGGCACCATCGGCGCCACGGCGCCCTTCATCGGGCTGTTCGGGACGGTCGTCGGCATCATGCTCGCGTTCCAGAGCATGGCGAAGGAGGGCCAGGGCGGTTTCACGGTGGTGGCGGCCGGCATCTCCGAGGCGCTCATCACCACCGCCGCCGGCATCGCCGTCGCCATCGAGGCGGTGGTCCTCTTCAACGCGCTCAACACGCACGTGCAGAGGCTCGCCCTCCAGTTCAAGCTGCTCGCCGAGGAGTACCTGGAGATCCTGAAGGAGTCGCCGGTGGCCGCCTTGCCCCCGCGCGCCGCGCGCGAGGAGAGCGCCTGACATGGCGGCGACCGGTCCGGGCGGCGGCGGCGACGACCTCGAGGGCGAGGGCGGCGGCGGGATCTTCGCCGAGATCAACATCACGCCGCTCACCGACATCTTCCTCGTCCTCCTCATCATCTTCATGGTGACGACCACCGCCATCGCCGAGGCCGGGGCGGGCCAGAGCGGCGGCCTCCAGGTCAGCCTGCCGCACGCCGGCAAGACCGCGCCCACCACCACGCTGCACGACATCGCGATCGCGGTGCTGCAGGACGGCCGCACGGTGGTCTCGGGGAAGGTGGTGACCGACGACGCCCTGGCCGAGCTCCTCGACCGGGCGCGCGCCCGCAACCCGGACACGCTCGTCCTGGTGCAGGCGGACGAGGGCGTCGCACACGGCAAGGTGGTGGCCGTCATGGACCTGGCCCGGCGCCACGGGCTCACGCGTCTCGCCATCGCGACGCGGGAAGGCGCCGAGCCTGCTGCGCACTGACGCGCGACGGAGCGAACGCATGATGGAGATCGCGGCCCAGGCCGCCCCCGAACGGCTCAAGATCCTGATCATCGAGGACGACCCCGAGTTGCGCAGCGCGCTGCGCGACCACCTCGCCTCCGCCGGCCACGAGGTGGCGGAGGCGGACGGCGTGCAGAGCGGAATCGCCGCGTTCCGGGAGAACGTGCCGGACGTCGCGCTGCTCGACCACGGGCTCGGCGACGGCGACGCCTTCGACCTCCTGCGCATCCTCCCGGAGGTCGACCGGCGCGTGCCGCTCGTCGTGCTCACCGGGCTCGGGAACGTCGACGTGGCGGTGCGCGCCATGAAGGAGGGCGCGCACGACTTCCTCACCAAGCCCGTGAAGTTGCCGGAGCTCGTCCAGAAGCTCCACCAGGCGACGGCCGAGCGGCGGCGGATCCTGACCGAGGCGGCCACGGCGCCGGGGTCCTCGGCCGCCGAGCTCGACGGGCTCACGCTGCGCGAGCTCGAGCGCCGGGCCATCGAGCGTGCCCTGCAGAACGAGAACAGCCGGGTGGTCGCGGCGGCCAAGCGGCTCGGCATCCCGCGCAGCACCCTGTACCAGAAGCTCAAGGAGTTCGGGATCCCGGTGCCGCGCGCTCGCCGCCGCGGGAGCGAGGCGGGCTAGGGCCCGGGCGAGCGCCAGCCCGCCGCCCGTTCCTCGACCCCATCCCGGGGCTGCACTATCATCGCTCACGGCGCGGTCCGGCGTCCCCGCGGGTCCCGCGCTCCGGGGTAGCCGGAGAGGAGCGCATGGTGGTCAAGAAGCGCCTCGGCGAGATGCTGCTCGAGGCGGGCGTCATCGACGAGACGCAGCTGCACGCGGCGCTCGGCCACCAGCGCAAGTGGGGCGGCAAGCTCGGCCAAGCGCTCCTCGACCTGAAGCTGGCCAGCGAGCCGCAGATCGTCTCGGCGCTGGCGCGCAAGTTCGGGTACGAGAGCGTGCACCTCGGCACGCTCGTCCGGACGCCGGCGCTCGAGGCCGCGCTCCGGCTCGTGCCGCGCGAGCTGGCGCTCCGCCAGACGCTCTTGCCCATCGCCTCCGATACCTCCTCGGTCACGGTCGCCATGGGCGACCCCTCCAACATCGCGGTCGTGGACGAGCTGTCGTTCCGCACCGGGAAGCGCGTCCGGGTCGTGCTCGCCGGCGACCGGGAGATCCAGGCGGCGGTGAAGCGGCTCTACTTCGACGACGAGGGGCCGCAGCGCGCCGCCATCCCGCTCGACGAGCCCTCCGGCGAAGGCAGCCTGGAGACGGTGCGCGATCCGTTCGCGGCCATGCCCGATCACATCCGCGAGGGCTACTTCAACCGGCCGGCGCACACGCTCGGCGTCGAGGGCGCCGCGGGCGGTCCACCGCCCGGCGCGCCCGCGATGC
>DASTGH010000022.1:0-4264 GCA_035719345.1 Anaeromyxobacteraceae bacterium | reverse complement strand
CGGATGGTGCGGTCGGAAGAGAACCATGCCATGCGCGCCACATTGAGGATGCTGGCCCGCGTCCACGCCGGCATCACCTGCCAGCGCGCGTCGATGCCGCGCTGCGCCTCGTAGTAGGAATCGAAATCGGCGCTGACCATGTAGTGGTCGAGATAGCGCAGCGCATGCGCGATCGATTCGAACCGGCTCGGCTCGTCCGGCGAGAATTCGCCGCTGCCGATGGCGTTGATGGCGCGCGCGAGCTGCGGCGATTTGCGGATCAGGTCGGTCGCATCCAGGCCCTGCTTGCGGCGGATCATCACGTCACCCGCCTCCATGCCGAAGATTGCGATGTTCTCGACACCGACATGCTCGCGGATCTCGATATTGGCGCCGTCGAGAGTGCCGATCGTCAGGGCGCCGTTGAGCGCGAGCTTCATGTTGCCCGTACCGGAGGCCTCCTTGCCGGCGGTGGAGATCTGCTCGGAGAGGTCGGCCGCCGGGAAGATCCGCTCGGCCAGCGACACCCGGTAGTTCTTGAGGAAGACGACGGCGATGCGACCGCGGACGTCGATGTCGCGGTTCACGACGTCGGCCACGGAGTTGATGAGCTTGATGTGCCACTTCGCCATCGCGTAGCCGGGCGCGGCCTTCGCTCCGAAGAGGTAGGCGCGCGGCACCGGGTCGTACGACGGGTCGGCCTTGATGCGGAGGTACTGCGCCACGATGTGCAGCACGTTGAGGAGCTGCCGCTTGTACTCGTGGAGCCGCTTCACCTGGACGTCGAACATGGCGTCGACGTCGAGCGTGATCCCGTTCTCGCGCTGCACGATCTCCTTGAGGCGCTCCTTGTTGGCGCGCTTCACCTCGCGGAACCGGCCCCGGAACCGTGCGTCGTCGGCGAGCGGCTCGAGGCGTCTCAGCTCGCGGAGGTCGGTCTCCCAGCCGGGCCCGATCACCTCCGTGATCATGGCCGACAGCTCCGGGTTCGCCTGCACCATCCAGCGCCGCGGCGTGACCCCATTCGTCTTGTTGTTGAAGCGCTCGGGCCAGAGCGCGTGGAAGTCGTGGAAGAGATCCGTCTTGAGGAGCTCGGTGTGCAGCCCCGCGACCCCGTTCACCGAGTGCGAGCCGACCACCGCCAGGTTCGCCATCCGGACCTGCCGCACCGGCCCCTCCTCGATGAGCGACATCCGCTGCACCGCGCCCTCGTCCATGCCCCGCACCCGGACCTCGTCCAGGAACTTGTGGTTGATGGCGTAGATGATCTCGAGGTGCCTCGGCAGCACGCGGCCGAAGAGGTCGACCGGCCAGCGCTCCAGCGCCTCGGGGAGGAGCGTGTGGTTCGTGTAGCCGAACACCTTCTGGCAGGTCTCCCAGGCGCGGTCCCACTCGAACCCCCGCTCGTCCACGAACACGCGCATGAGCTCGGCGATGGCGATGGCCGGGTGCGTGTCGTTGAGCTGGATCGCCACCTTGTCCGCGAAGGTGGCGAAGTCGGAGTGCGTCTTGAGGTGCCGCACCACGATGTCGTGGAGCGAGCAGGCGACGAAGAAGTACTGCTGCTGCAGGCGCAGCTCCTTCCCCATGACGGTGACGTCGTTGGGGTAGAGCACCTTGGAGATGTTCTCGGAGACGTTCTTGTCCTCGACCGCCGCCAGGTAGTCGCCGCGGTTGAAGTCGGCGAGGTCGAGCTCCTCGTGCGCGCGGGCCCGCCACAGGCGCAGCGTGTTGACGGTGCCGTTGCGGTAGCCGGCGATGGGGGTGTCGTAGGGCGTGCCGTGCACGTGCTTGGCGTCGGTCCAGCGCACGCGCGGCCGCCCCTTGTCGTCGAGCTCGTGGACGGTCCGACCGTAGAACGCGACCGGCACCTCGTACTCGGGCCGCGCCACCTCCCAGGGGTTCCCGAACTTGAGCCACTCCTCCGGCCGCTCCACCTGCCAGCCCTCGCGGATGTCCTGGTCGAAGATCCCGAACTCGTAGCGGATGCCGTAGCCGGAGGCCGGCAGCGCCAGCGTGGCCATCGAGTCGAGGTAGCAAGCGGCGAGCCGCCCCAGGCCGCCGTTGCCCAGGCCAGCGTCGGGCTCCTCGCCGGCGAGGTCGGCGAGCTCCCAGTCGATGCCCGAGAGCGCGTCGCGGACGCCGTTGTAGAGGCCGAGGTTGATGAGGTTGTTCTCGAGCGCCTTCCCCATGAGGAACTCGAGCGAGAGGTAGTAGACGCGCTTGGCATCGGACCCGTAGTACGCCTGCTGTGTCTGGATCCAGCGCTTCATGAGCCGGTCGCGCACGCTGTGGGCGATCGCGAAGTAGCGGTCGAGCGCGGTGGCCGTGTGCTCGTCCTTGCCCTGCGAGAACTGCAGGTGGTCGAGGAAGGATCGGCGCAGCGAGTCGACGTCGGCGGCGGTGCGCGCGTTCGGCAGGTCGCGGGCTCGCTGGAGCGCGCGGGCCTCGGCGGTGGAGGGCTTTCTCTGGGCGGCCATCCCCGCCTTATAACGCGCTAGGGCTTGCGCATCGTGGTCGCCAGCTCGGCATAGAGGTGGACGGCGCTCCGGGTGGCCTTCGCCATGTCGCCGAGATGCAAACTCTCGTTTTCCGAATGGGCGTTCGTGTACGGGTCCTCGACGCCGATGAGCAGCGCCGGCACGCCGCCGAGCTCCCGCGCGAACGGCTCCACGAACCCGATCGAGCCGCCGCAGCCGATGGCCAGCGCCTCGCGCCCGTACCCCGCCTGCAGCGCGCGGAACGCCGCCCCGAAGGCCGGGTGCGAGATGTCCGTCTTCCACGGAGCGACGCCCTGCCCCGCGTCGATCTTCACCTGCACGCCCCACGGCGCGGCCCGGCGCAGCGCCGCCACGAGCCGCTCGGAGATGTCCCTCGGGTCCATGTCCGGCACGAGGCGGATCCCGACCCGCGCCCAGGCGGCGTCGACGAGGATGTTGCGCGCGTCGCGCCGCGACGACGCCTGGATCGCGTTCACGGCCAGCGAAGGCTGCCACCAGTTCGTCTCGCAGGGATGCCGGTCGCCGAGCAGCTTCACCCCCTCGACCAGCCCGGCGTGGCGCGCGAACTCCTCGCGCGTCACGGGCAGCTTCTCGATCTGCCGCCGCTCCTCCGCCGAGAGCGGCTTCACGCGGTCGTACAGCCCGGGGATGGCGATGGTGCCGTCGTCGTTCACCAGCGTGGCGAGGATCTTCGAGAGCGCCATGGCGGCGTCGGGCACCGGCCCGCCCCACATCCCGCTGTGCAAGCTCTGCTTCAGCGCGCGCACCTCCACGTCCACCGTCACCATCCCGCGCAGCCCGACGGTGATCGACGGCACGCCGGTGTCGAGGTTCCCGGTGTCGGTGAGGACCATCGCGTCGGCGTCGAGGCGCGAGCGGTAGGTCCGGAGGAACTCGCCCAGGTGCTCGGAGCCGGTCTCCTCCTCGCCCTCGATGACCACCCTCACGTTGAGCGGCAGGTCGCCGCCCCCGCGCAGCCAGCTGTCCACGGCCGCCGCGTGCACGATGATCCCGGACTTGTCGTCGGCGCTGCCGCGGCCGTAGAGGCGGCCGTCGCGCTCGGTGGGCTCGAACGGCGGCGACGTCCACGCCTCCTCGTCGCCCACCGGCTGCACGTCGTGATGGGCGTAGAGGAGCAGCGTCGGCGCCTTCGGGTCGCGGATGCGCTCGCCGTAGACGTAGGGGTGCGCGCCGGCGACCGTGAGCACCTCCACCCGCTCCAGGCCGCGCCGGGCGAGGAGCGCCGCCACCGCCTCGGCGCTGCGCTTCACCTCGGCCTCCGGGAAGCCGGGGAAGGAGACGCTGGGGATGCGGACGAGGGCCTCGAGATCCTGGCGGTAGGCGGCCGCGTTCGCCTCGTGGTGGGCGAGGGCCTTCGCGATGTCGGGCATGGCGGCGATATAAGGGCGCCCCATGCCTTCCTCACGACCGACCGGCGCGCTGCCGCGCCCCTGGGTGGGGCTGATGCGCGCGATCGGCGTGACGCGGGTGGCGCGCGTGACGGGGCTCGACCGGAGCGGGGTCGAGGTGGCCTGTGCCGTCCGCCCCGGCGGCCACGTGCTGCAGGTGACGAACGGGAAGGGGCTCCGCTTCGCGGAGGCGGCGCGCGGCGCGCTGTGCGAGGCCGCCGAGCTGTGGTGCGCGGAGCGCGTCGGCGCCGACGAGCTGGCGTGGGCCGAGGACCCGGCGAGCGGGGAGCGCTTCGCCCGGCGGCCCGCGGCCGACCTCGTCTCCGGCGCGCGCGGGGCGGTGCCGGCCGCCGCCGTGCACGCGCCGCCGCAGGG
>DASTGH010000021.1:0-5946 GCA_035719345.1 Anaeromyxobacteraceae bacterium | reverse complement strand
ATCGGGGAAGCGCGCGCGGCAGGCGGGGTCGGCGCCGCAGCGCGCCGCGAGCAGCGAGAGCGCGCGGCCGGCGGCCTCGCCGGAGCGCTCGCCGATGGCGATGCCGGGCGGCGCCACGCCGTCGAGGACGAGGGTGCGGACGCGCCCCGGGTAGAGGCGGAGGTAGGCGAGCGCGGCGCGCGTCCCGTACGAGAAGCCCACGAGGTTGAGGCGGTCGCGGCCCAGCCGCTCGCGCACGTGCTCGAGGTCGCGCGCGAACGCGGCGGTGGTGTACTGCGCCGGGTCGCCCGCCTGGGCGCGCGCGCAGGCGGCGACGGCGCGCAGGTCCTCGTCGCCGGGCGGCGCCAGCGCGTCCTGGTCCGGCGAGGGCGGGCAGGCGAGGCGCGCCGAGCCGCCCGTCCCGCGCTGGTCGATGAGCACGACGTCGCGGTCGCGGCGCAGTGGCGCGAACGCCGGCGCGATGGCAGGGAACTCGAGCGTGGCGGCCTGGCCCGGCCCGCCGGCCAGCACCAGCACGGGGTCGGGGAGCGGGCGCGTCGCCTCGGCGGCGAGGATGGCGACCCGGAGCGCGATCCGGCGCCCGTCCGGCCGGCTCCAGTCCTCGGGCACCTCCACCGAGGCACAGCGCGCCTCGACCGCTCCGGCGCCGCCGGGGTGGGCCAGCCTGCAGGGCTCGGTGGCGAGCGCCTCCCGCGCGGGCGCTCGCGGGGCGCAGGCCAGAGCGGCGGTGACCGCGGCCAGCGCGGCGAGCACGGCGAGGTCGGGTCCCATGCGGCGGCGCACGCGCGCCATCCTAGCGCGGCCCCGCCGCCTGCCAGGCCCGGCCGCGGCGCCTACCTCCGCGCCACAGCGACCACCTCCACCCGGCGCGCACGCCAGGCCGCCCGGGGAGGAGCCGGCCTCCCCGGGAAGCACGACCGCGCCGCTACAGGCTCTTCAGGAACTCGACGAGGTCGGCCCTGTCGCCGGGCGACAGGTGGAGCCCGAACGTCGCGTCGTAGTGCTCGACCACGTCCGCCAGCGTTGCGAACCGGCCGTCGTGGTAGTAGCCGCCCTTGGCGTGCGACCACGCGCCCTTGAGCGGCGTCGTGCGGTACCGGCCGTCCGGGGAGCGCGACGCCTGGAAGTCGTCGATCCCGATCTCCTTCGGCGTGTGCTGGTTCCAGCCCGGCTCGGTGTAGATCGGCGGGACGTGGCAGGTGGCGCACAGACCGGCGCCGGAGAACACCTTCTGGCCGCGCGCGGCAGCCACCGGGTCGAACGAGCCCTTCGGCGCCGCGGGCGCGGGGATCGCGAGCTGGTAGAGGTGCAGCGCCGCGAGCTTCGGGGTGACGAGGTCGGGCGTGCTGCGGACGTGGCCGAACCCGTTCTTCGCCGCGATGGGGAACTTGACCGCGTCATCGAGGCGCGGGTCGAAGAACGTGCCCTGGCCGTGCATCTCGAGGTTCGCCACGAACCCGTTCCAGTGGGTGACCGATCCCCAGCCGGTGAACGTGTGCAGGTTCACGCCGGCGAGGCCGAAGGCCGGCGGGATGAGCGTCGGGTGCGGCTTGCCGTCCGGGCCGACCGCCTTGCCGTCCATGAACACCTCGGCGTCGAACTTGCCGGGCCCCCACGCCCCGAGCACCGAGCGGAGCGCGTCCTGCGAGACCCCGAGGAGGTCCGCCACCGGCTGCAGGTTGGGCGCGAGGCTGACGATGGCGCCGACGTTCAGGTCGCGGTTGGCCCAGCCGTCGAGCCGCCGCCCGATGCCGGGCGCGACGCTGTCGTCCACCGTGGAGTGGCAGAGCGCGCACTGGATGCCGACCGACTTGAGCCCGCCCTTGCCGTCCGGGAAGCCGGTCACGCCCAGGACCGCACGCGAGGTGAGGAGCGCCACGGTGACCGCGGGATCGTCCAGGTTCACCTTCCCCTGCTTGATGGCGTTGACGGTCGCGGGGGAGAGCGCGTCCGCGTCCACCTTGAGGCCGACCGCCAGGGCCGTCCTGGGCGAGACGCCGGGGCCGACGCCGCCGAGCGCCGCCCCCTCGAGCGCCTGGTGAAGATGGAGGAGGTCGCCCCAGAACGCCTCGTCACCGAACGTGTCGAAGCGGAACGTGTCGCGTCCCTCGCGGATCGCCTGCTCCACGTGGTCGGCGACGACGTCGCGTGCGGATCCGTTCGCGTTCGCCGCCTCCGCGGCGGACGCCGTGCTGGGCTGCACACGGCAACCCATCGCGCAGGCGAGCAGGCCTGCAGCCGACAGCAACCACCCAGCGTGAATTCTCATGATTAGCCTCAAGAGGCGAACCGTTCGCCTGCGGGTTCGACGCTGGGCATCGAAAGCGGGTGACGGGAGGGACCCACCCGCGACCTGGCTCGCCCGGCGCGTCACCTTCCGCCGGGCCGGCGCATCGGACGGGCAGGTTCCAAGGAGGCCGCACATGGAAGACAAGATCCGCAGCACCTGGTGGACGCTCCGCATCGCCTACGGGCTCGTGCCCGTCGTGGCGGGGCTCGACAAGTTCACGAACCTGCTCTGCGACTGGAAGGGTTACCTCGCGCCGTGGTTCGCCGCGCTCCTCCCGGTGAGCCCGACGACGTTCATGCACCTCGTCGGCATCATCGAGATCGCCGTCGGCCTCGCCATCCTGGCCGGGCTGACCCGCATCGGCGCGTACGTGGCCAGCGCCTGGCTCGCAGCCATCGCCCTCAACATCCTCACCTCGGGCCAGCACCTCGACGTGGCGGTGCGAGATCTCATGATGGCGCTCGGCGCGCTGACGCTGGGCCGCCTCTCCGAGGTGGTCGTCCCCGAGCGCCGCACCGCGATGCGCCCCGCCTCGAGCACGGCGTAGCGCGCCCCGCGGAGCGCGGCGCTAAGCTCCCGGTGGAGCGTCGGGCCAGGCCGCCCGGCGCTCCGCCGACGAGCCATGCTCCTCGCACGCGTCCGCGGCGTCACCGTCCTCGCCTTCGGCGCGCTCACGATGGTGCTGTACTTCCTCGTGAGCCTGCCGGTGATGCTCCTCACCCGGTCGGGCGACCTGCCCATCTGGTTCGCGCGCTTCGCCTGGTCGCGCTCGGCGCTGTGGCTCGCCGGCGTGCGCATCGCGATGGAGCCGCTGCCCGACCTCCCCCGCGGCCCGCTCATCTTCGCCTCCAATCACGAGAGCGCGCTCGACATCTGGGTGCTCCTGGCCCGGCTGCCGCGCGGCGTGCGCTTCGTGGCCAAGGCGGAGCTGTTCGAGATCCCCATCTTCGGCGCCTACATGCGGCTCGGCGGGCACGTGGCGGTCGATCGCCGCAACCACGTGCAGGCGGTGGAGAGCCTGCACCACGCGGCCGAGGTCGTCCGCAGCGGCACCTCGCTCATCGTCTTCCCGGAGGGGACGCGCTCGCGTGACGGGCGGGTTCACCCCTTCAAGAAGGGCCCGTTCGTGCTGGCGAAGGAGGCCGGCGTCCCGGTCGTGCCCGTGGCCGTGTCCGGCGCGGGCCGGGTCACCCCCAAGAACCTCGTCGCCATCTGGCCGGGCGTCATCCGGCTGGCGGTGGGCGAGCCGGTCGACCCCGCCGCGTTCCCCGACAAGACGGCGCTCTTGCGCGAGATCCGGCGCCGCGTGATCGCCCTGCACCGCGCCATCGGCGGCGCGGGCGGGGACGAGGGCGAGGCGGTGGCGGGGCGCGGGGTGGAGGGGGCGGCCGGCTAGGGACGGCGCGCGCTCAGGCGCTGCGGCGGCGCCGCCGCCGCAGCGCGTACGCCACGGCGAGCCCGAGCCCGGCGAGGAGGTCGGTCTTGGCGGCGTGCGAGCAGCCCGACCCGCTCACGGAGATCGCGTCGGCGCCGGCGACGCCGCCCGCGGACGAGGGCGCGACCGGGTTCGTCGGCGCCGCGGCGGAGGTCGCCGACGCGCCCAGCGCCTCGATCCGCGCCGCGATCTGCTGACGGGCGGCGAGCACGGCGGCCGGGGAGGGCACGCTCCAGGCGGTCGGGAACAGGCCGGTCGCGATCGAGCTCGCCAGCATCGGATCGCCGGCCTCGGACAGGAGCCTGAGCAGCTCGTAGTCCTCGTGGCCCTCGCGGATCATCTTGAGCCGCAGCGACGCCACCGGGATGTGCGTCGTGCCGCCGATCCGGGCCGGCGTGCCGGGGTAGAGGAGCGTGCCGTCGCCGTGGCCGCCGTACAGGTACTGGTCCGTCCACGGGTCGTGCCCGTCGTAGGCGAGCGTGGTGGCGTAGTACAGCTCGCCCGACGCCTGGTTGGTGAAGGCGAGCCACTCGAGCGAGAGCGCTCGCACCGGCTCGGCGTCGATGACGAGGCTCGGCCAGCCGGTGGCGGTCGAGTCCATCGCGCCGAAGTTGTTGCACACGCCGTGGCTGGCGCAGCCCTGGTAGAGCCAGACCTCGCGCCGCGCGCCGCCCTTGGGGCTCGCCGCCAGCCAGGGGTCGTACCCGGCGCGCTGCGGGCCCGCGTACTCGGGATCGCTCGCCTTGCCCTGCATCCAGTTCACGACCACGACCATGAGGTCGACGTCCGAGGCGAGGCCCTGGCCCGTGGCCGCGTCGAGGGTGGTGGTGACGAGCGAGGGGAACCTGGGATCGGCCGCCTTGAGCATGGCGTTCCGCGACGCGACCGTGCTCCACGCGCACAGGTTCGGCGGCTCGTCGCAGGTGTAGTCGAAGAGCCGGTCGAACCAGCTCGTGCCGTCCGTGAAGGTGTGCGTCTTGAAACGCGTGATCCAGGCGGCGGCCTTGGCCTGCTGCGTGGCCAGGCTGTCGTTCCAGCCCTGGACCCACATGGTCGAGGTGAGCCGCGCGCCGGGGAGCTGCGTCGGACCGCTGCCCTCCAGGAACGGGCCGTAGTGGCGCTCGAACCAGGCGGTGTCCTCGAAGTGGTTGTCGTTGAACTTGCTGATCGAGATGCGGTGGTCGAGGCCGAGCTGGGCGTACCGGGCGCGCAGGTCGGTGAAGGCCTGGTCGGCGCTCGTGCCGGTCGTGGCCCAGGTCGCGAAGGCACTGCCCGACGCGTTCCAGCCGTGGCCGGCCGGCAGCTCCGGCCAGGAGAGCCCGTAGTAGGACCGGAGCGAGGAGGTCGCCGGCAAGGTGAAGTTCCACACGTGGAGGCGCACGTCGACGACCTGGTGCAGCCCGTTCCCGTCGACGGTGACCTGACCCTGGTAATCGCCGGCCGGCGCGTCCCGCGGGACGAGCACCTCCGCCCAGACGACGCGCGTCTGACCGGCGGCCACGTCGAAGGGGAACGCGTTCCGCTTCTCGCCCACGACGTCGTCGACGTCGGGGATCATGGCGTCGGGGTAGGCGCCGGCACCGGGGCTGTCGGGCGACGACACCGTGGCGACCGTGTAGAGCGCCTCCTGGAAGAGCCGCGGCGCGGGGACGTGCGCGCCGCCCGGTCCGGAGAGCACCGAGGCCGTCGCGCGCACCCCGCTCACGGCGCCGCTCACCGCGATCTGGAACGCACCGAACTGGTTGCGCGCCGCGGAGACGTCCACCGGCACGGAGGCGGCGGGGCGCGCGGGTGCGTCGGCGCGGATCTTCTCCATGCTGCTCGCGGTCCAGGCCGTGGCCGCCCGGGAGGCGAGCGGGGCGGCGAGGAGGAGCGCGAGCAGCGCACGGAGCGCCAGGCGGGAGCAGAGGGCAGGGCGCGTCGGTCGGAGCAAAACGTCCTCCTGGCTGGGGTCCTGGCGCCCGCCGGTCCATCGTCCCGGAGCGGCCACCGGGCGAGGTTCTGGCACGTGGGCGGGTGGGGGGACCACAGGCGGTGGAGCGGGCGCCCGCCACGGATTCCGCACACGTGACGCGCGAAAGTCGGCGGACGTCGTCCGCTGTGCGCGGCGGTGAGGAGCGGGCGGAAAGGCGGACGCGCGCCCGCATCAGGCGCCGTGAGGCGCGGCTCGCGGGCGCCGCGAGGGCGGGTGCCCGGGCATGGGCCCGGCCGCTGGCGCCCC
>DASTGH010000020.1:0-4452 GCA_035719345.1 Anaeromyxobacteraceae bacterium | reverse complement strand
GCAGCGAATGATCGAGCGGCGCCGCGCGTTTCACGAGGTTCCCATGCCCGAGTCCCAGCCCGCCACCGCCCTCACGCTCCAGCCGACGAGCGCGGTCCCGTCGACGCCCGCCCTCTCGGGCCGGCCGCTCGGCGAGATCCTGCTCGCCACCGGCAAGCTCACGCCCGCCAAGCTGGAGGAGGCGCTCGTCGCCCAGCGCGCCGAGGCGGCGGGCGCTCGCCTGGGCGAGGTGCTGGTGCGGTCGAAGGCGCTCACCGAGGTGGAGGTGCTGGAGGCGCTCGCCCTCCAGCTCGACCTGCCGTTCCTCGACCGGCTGGACGCGGAGGAGACGTCGCCCGACCTCGCCAAGCGCGTGCCCATCAACTTCGCCAAGACGGCCCACGCGTTGCCGCTCGGCACGGCGCCGGGCGGCGCGACGCGGGTGGCGGTGGCGGACCCCCTCGACACCGCGGCGCTCGACCACCTCGCCATGCTGCTCGGCACCCCGCTCGAACCGGTGCTGGCACCGGCGCAGGCGGTGCTCGACGCCATCAACACCGTCTACGATCGAGCCGCCGACGAGCACGACAAGATCATGGAGGGCCTCGAGTCGGAGGACCTCGAGTCGGTGGCGCACGAGCTGGAGGAGCCGACCGACCTCCTCGAGGCCGACGACGAGGCGCCCATCATCCGCCTCGTGAACTCGCTCCTCTTCCGCGCCGTGAAGGAGCGCGCCAGCGACATCCACATCAACCCCGAGGACCGCGATCTCTCGGTGCGCTACCGCATCGACGGCGAGCTGCGCGACGTCATCCGCCCGCCCAAGCGCATCCAGGCGGCGCTCACCTCCCGCATCAAGATCATGGGCGGGCTCAACATCGCCGAGAAGCGGCTGCCGCAGGACGGCCGCATCCGCATCAAGATCGCGGGCAAGGACGTCGACATCCGCCTCTCCACGGTGCCGACCTCGCACGGCGAGCGCATCGTGATGCGCCTCCTCGACAAGTCGAACGTCATCCTCTCGCTCGAGGTGATCGGCTTCGAGCCCTGGCAGCTCAAGACCATCGACCAGCTCATCACCCGCTCGCACGGGATCTTCCTCGTCACCGGCCCGACCGGCTCCGGCAAGACGACGACGCTCTACGCCGCCCTCGCCAAGATCAACTCGCCGAACCTCAACATCCTCACCATCGAGGACCCGGTCGAGATCCAGATGAAGGGCGTGGGTCAGGTGCAGGTCAACCCGAAGATCGACCTCACCTTCGCGGGCGGGCTGCGCTCCTTCCTGCGCCAGGACCCCGACGTCATCCTCGTCGGCGAGATCCGGGATCTCGAGACCGCCGAGATCGCCATCCAGGCCTCGCTCACCGGCCACCTCGTCTTCTCGACGCTGCACACGAACGACGCCGCCGGCGCCACCACCCGCCTCGCCGACATGGGCGTGCAGCCGTTCCTCGTCGCCTCCTCGCTCGTGGGCGTGCTGGCGCAGCGCCTGGTGCGCGTGCTCTGCCACGAGTGCAAGAAGGCCTACCGCCCGACGCAGGAGGAGCTCAAGGCGGCCAACATCACCGCCGACATCCTGAAGAAGGCGGGGAACCCCGAGGTGCTCTACAAGGCCGCCGGCTGCCCCGCCTGCCAGCAGACCGGGTACCAGGGCCGCACCGGCATCTACGAGCTCATGCTCGTCGACGACGACATCCGGCAGCTCATCCTCAAGAACGTCGACTCGAACACCATCAAGAAGAAGGCCGTCCAGAACGGGATGGTGACGCTGCTCGAGCACGGCGCCTACAAGATCGCGCGCGGCATCACCACGTCGGCCGAGGTGCTGTCGGTCACGGCCGAGGACATCTAGTGCCCGTCTTCGAGTACAAGGCGCTCGACGGGCGCGGGAAGACGGTGGAGGGCCTCAAGGAGGCCGACTCCCCGAAGACGCTGCGGCAGGTGCTGCGGCGCGACGGCTTCTTCCTGACCGAGGTGCTGGGCCAGAAGGCGGCCGCCGAGG
Organism: Anaeromyxobacteraceae bacterium; assembly: GCA_035719345.1. Classification (GTDB taxonomy): domain Bacteria; phylum Myxococcota; class Myxococcia; order Myxococcales; family Anaeromyxobacteraceae; genus Anaeromyxobacter_A. Next base: position 2,468 of record DASTGH010000020.1, on the reverse strand, counting down.
CAGCGCGGCGGGACGTCTCGGTGCGCCGCTGGGCCGCCGGCCGCATCTCCACCGACGACATCGCCATCACCACGCGCCAGCTGGCCGTGCTGGTGGGGGCGGGCGTGCCCCTGGTCGAGGCGCTCACCGCGCTCGTCGACCAGGTCGAGCACGAGCGGATGAAGCGCGTCATCTCCGACGTGCGCCAGAAGGTGAACGAGGGCGCCTCGCTCGCCGACGCCATGGCGACGTACCCGCGGGTCTTCTCGAACCTCTACATCAACATGATCCGCGCCGGCGAGTCGTCGGGCGCGCTCGAGGTGGTGCTCGTCCGGCTCGCCGACTTCACCGAGTCGCAGGCGCGGCTGCGCTCCAAGATCATCGCGACCATGACCTACCCCATCCTCATGATGGGGGTCTCGGCGGGGATCCTCGGCGTCCTCTTCACCTTCGTCATCCCCAAGATCACGAAGATCTTCGAGGACACCAAGGCGGCGCTCCCCTGGAACACGCGCTTCCTCATCTTCTTCTCGAGCGCCCTGAGCACCTGGTGGTGGGCCTTCCTCCTCGGCTTCGGCGGCGGCGTGTGGCTCTTCCTGCGCTGGCGGAAGACCCCTGCCGGGAGGGCAGTGTGGGATCGCTGGATCCTGACCGCCCCCATCGTCGGAACGCTCACCCGGCAGATCGCGGTGGCGCGCTTCAGCCGCACCCTGGCGACGCTCCTCAAGAGCGGCGTGCCGCTGCTCACCGCCCTCGACATCGTCAAGAACATCGTCGGGAACGTGCGGCTGGCGCAGGTGGTGGAGGAGTCGCGCGAGGCGATCAAGGAGGGCGAGAGCATCGCCGCGCCGCTCAAGCGCTCCGGCGAGTTCCCGCCGCTCGTCTACCACATGATCGCCATCGGCGAGCGGTCCGGGCAGCTCGAGGAGATGCTCGGCAACGTCGCCAACGCCTACGACGCGCAGGTGGAGACGCGCATCGGCGCGCTCACCTCGGTGCTCGAGCCCCTCATGATCATCGTCATGGGCGCGGTGGTCTTCGGGATCGTGATGTCGATCCTCATGCCGATTCTCCAGATCAACAACCTCGCCGGAGGGACCTAGATGACCCGTCGTGAACAGGGGCAGCGGCGCCGGGAGCGCGGCATGACCCTTATCGAGATCATGGTCGTCATCACCATCCTCGGCCTGATCGCGGCCGCGGTGGCGGTGAACGTCGTCGGCAACCTGGCCGAGGCGCGGGTGAAGCAGGCGAAGACCGACCTGCACACGATCGAGAACTGCCTCGACCTCTACAAGGTGGACAAGGGCCGCTACCCGTCCACGGAGGAGGGGCTCCAGGCCGTGGTCGCCGCCGGCAAGTGCAAGGCGGGGCTCAAGGACCCGTGGTCGCACGACTACGTCTACATGTACCCCGGCCAGACGCACCCGGAGTCGTTCGACATCAAGAGCTACGGCGCCGACGGCCAGCCCGGCGGCGAGGGCGAGAACGCCGACATCATCAACCAGTGAACGTGACCGAGGGATGCGGACAGCGCGCGGCATGCGAGGGTACACCCTCATCGAGCTGCTGATCGTGATCGCCATCGTGGCGATCCTCTCGGCCGCGGCCGTCCCGTCCCTGAACTCCGTCACCGGCGCCAACGTCCGCTCGGCGGCGAGCGAGCTCGCCGCAGGCGCGCGCTACCTCTTCGACACGGCCTCGCTCCGTCACCGGAGCTGCCGCCTCGCCCTCGACCTCGACGGGCGGAGCTGGTGGGCGGAGTGCGAGCAGGACCGGGCGCCTGCCTCGCCCGACGGCGCCTCGCCCGACGAGGAGCCGGGCCTGTCCGATCGCTTCCCCGACGAGCAGGACGGCGAGAAGCGAAAGCTCCTCGCCAAGACGAAGTTCGGCCAGTTCTCGGACCGCCTCGCCCGCAAGCGGAAGCTCCCCGGCAGCGCCAACTTCGTGGAGGTGTGGAGCGAGCACGTGCGCGAGCCCGTGACCAAGGGCATGGCCTACGTCTACTTCTACGCGCAGGGCCAGGCCGAGGCCGCACGCATCCCCATCGCCGAGGGCGATCACGTCTACTCGGTCGTGACGCAACCCTTCACCGGCCGCGCCCGCGTCGTCACCGGCAAGCCGGAGGTCCCGCGGACATGAGGCGGGCCAGGGCGCCGCTCGGCTTCACGCTCCTCGAGGTGCTGGTGGCGCTGGCGCTCCTCGCCACCGCGCTGGCGGCCGCGTCGGATCTCGTCGGCAACGCGCTCCGCAACCACGCCTACGCGCGCGACCTCTCGGCCGCGACGCTGCTGGCGCGCGGCAAGCTCGCGGAGCTGGAGCAGAAGTTCGACGACGAGGGCTTCCAGGACGGCGATCAGGACGAGCACGGCGACTTCGCCGACGCCGGCCGGCCCGACGTCCGCTGGGAGGCGAAGCTGACACGCCCCGATCCGCACCTCAGCGCCGACCAGCTCGTCTCGATGCTGGCGGGCGGCGGTGGCGACCCC
>DASTGH010000019.1:0-6802 GCA_035719345.1 Anaeromyxobacteraceae bacterium | reverse complement strand
GTCGCCCCACGGGCTCTTGTGCCGGGCGGTGAAGTACGGGCCCCACACCGAGAGGTAGTTCCCCTCCGGCCCGAGGTGGTTGTAGACGACGTCGAGGCAGACGGCGAGGCCGAGCCCGTGGGCGCGGTCCACGAAGCGCTGGAGCGCGTCCGGCCCGCCGTACGCCTCGTGCACGGCGTGCAGCGAGACGCCGTCGTACCCCCAGTTGCGGGCGCCCGGGAACGGCTGGAGCGGGAGCAGCTCGACGCACGTCGCCCCGAGCGCGGCGAGATCTCCCAGCCGCTCGGCGGCGGCGTCGAGCGTGCCCTGCTCGGTGAAGGTGCCGACGTGCAGCTCGTAGAAGACGAGCTCGTGCAGCGGGCGACCCCCGAAGGCGTGGCGCCAGGCGTGCCGCCGGGGGTCCCACACCTGCGAGGGCCCGTGCACCCCGTCCGGCTGCCGGCGCGAGGCGGGGTCGGGCAGCGCCCTGCCGTCCGCGAGCACGTAGGCATAGCGGTCCCCCGCCTTCGCCCCCGGCACCTCGCCGGTCCACCAGCCACCCGCCTCCCGGACGAGCGGGTGATCGCGCCCCTCGACGCGGACGGAGAGGGGCTCCCGCGAGGACGGCGCCCAGATCTGGAAGCGGACCGCACCGGCGAGCACCTCGGTGCCGTGTCGTCGCCCGTTCATGCGCCGAAAACTAGGGCTCGGCCCCGCCCGCGCCCACCGCTCACGTTCTCTGGCGAAGGGCGCGCCTTTTCGGTTAGTCTCCGCCCTCCCACCTTTCCCGAGGAAGACCCCGCATGCGCTCTCCTGCCGAGGCCGCCGAGAAGCGGCCGACGACCAACCCTCACCTCCTCGCCTGGGTCGACGAGATGGCGCGGATGCTGAAGCCCGATCGCGTCCACTGGTGCGACGGCTCCGCCGAGGAGAAGAAGCGGCTCACGGAGGAGGCGGTCGGCGCGAAGGTCCTCATCCCGCTCGACCAGAAGAAGCTGCCGGGCTGCTACTACCACCACTCGAACCCGAACGACGTCGCGCGCGTCGAGCACCTCACCTTCATCTGCACGCCGACGAAGGAGGAGGCCGGCCCCACCAACAACTGGATGGAGCCGAAGGAAGCGTACGCCAAGCTCCGCGCCATCTACGACGGCGCCATGAAGGGCCGGACCCTGTACGTGGTGCCCTACGTCATGGGCCCGGCCAGCTCGCCCTTCGCCAAGGTCGGCATCGAGCTCACGGACTCCGTGTACGTGGCGCTCAACATGGGGATCATGACGCGCATGGGGAAGGTCGCGCTCGATCGCCTGGGCGCCGACGGCAAGGACTTCAACAAGGGCGTCCACTCCGTCGCCGACTGCAACCCGGAGCGCCGCTTCATCTGCCACTTCCCGCAGGACAACGCCATCTGGTCGGTCGGCTCCGGCTACGGCGGCAACGCGCTGCTCGGCAAGAAGTGCCTCGCGCTCCGCATCGCCTCGTACCTCGCCAAGACCGAGGGCTGGCTCGCCGAGCACATGCTCATCCTCGAGGCGGAGAGCCCGACGGGCGAGCTGCACTACGTCGCCGGCGCGTTCCCGTCCGCCTGCGGCAAGACGAACTTCGCCATGATGATCCCGCCGAAGGAGCTCTCCGGCTGGAAGATCCGCACCGTGGGCGACGACATCGCCTGGATGCGGGTGGGCGAGGACGGGCGGCTCTGGGCCGTGAACCCGGAGTTCGGGTACTTCGGCGTCGCTCCCGGGACGAACCGGAAGACGAACCCGAACGCGATGGACACGATCAAGAAGGACACCTTCTACACGAACGTGGCGCGCACCGCGGGCGGCGACGTCTGGTGGGAGGGCATCGACCAGGAGGCGCCGGCCGAGCTCATCGACTGGAAGGGCCAGCCCTGGAAGAAGGGCTCGACCGAGAAGGCGGCGCACCCCAACTCGCGCTTCACCGCGCCCATGCAGAACAACCCGGCGCTCTCGCGCTTCGCGGACGATCCGAAGGGCGTGCCCATCAGCGCCATCATCTTCGGCGGCCGCCGCTCGACCACGGTCCCGCTCGTGCTGCAGTCGTTCAACTGGACGCACGGCGTGTACCTGGGCGCGACCATGGGCTCGGAGACGACCGCTGCCGCCACCGGCGCGGTGGGCGTGGTGCGCCGCGACCCCATGGCCATGCTGCCCTTCTGCGGCTACGACATGGGCAGCTACCTGTCGCACTGGCTCACGATGCAGGGCCGCATCCCGAACCCGCCCAAGGTCTTCCTGGTGAACTGGTTCCGGAAGAGCCAGGACGGCAAGTGGCTGTGGCCGGGCTACGGCGAGAACATGCGCGTCCTCAAGTGGATGCTCGACCGGTGCGAGGGCAAGGCCGGGGCCCGCGAGACCGCCATCGGCTTCACGCCGCGCGAGGGCGACCTCGACGTCTCGGGCCTGACCGGCGCCGACGTCGCGGCCGCGACCCGGATCGACCTCAAGGAGTGGGAGGCGGAGCTGGAGAGCCAGGCCGAGTGGTTCCAGAAGCTCGGCAAGACGCTCCCGCCCGCGCTCGAGTTCCAGCGCCAGATGCTGCTGGCGCAGGTGCGGGCGAGCGTCTCCGCCCGCTAGCCACGCCGCGGCGCCGGGGCGCCGCGGACGCGTCTCGAGGCCCTCTCCCCCACGATCGGGGAGGGGGCCTTTCTCCTCCTCGCGCCAGCATCCGGGGTCCGCCCAATGTGCACCCTCGCCGTCGCCTTCCAGACCGACCGCCGCTGGCCGCTCCTCGTCGCCGCGAACCGCGACGAGCGGCTCGGCCGCGCGGCGCAGGGCTGGGCCGTGCGCGAGCCGGCGCGCGGACCGCGCCACGCCGCCCCGCGCGACCTCGTCGCGGGCGGCACCTGGATCGGCGTCTCGGCGCTCGGGCTCTTCGCCGCCGTCACGAACTTCCACACCGGGAACCCGCCGGACCCGGCCCGCCGGTCGCGCGGGGAGCTCGTCCCCCGCGCGCTCGAGCAGGCCACGGCCGCCGCGGCGCGCGCCGCGCTCGACCCGCTGGACGCGACCGCCTGGAACCCCTTCCACCTCCTGGTCGCGGACGCGAGCAGCGCGTTCCTGTGGCGCTTCGACGGCGAGCGGAGCGCGTTCGACGCGCTCGGGCCGGGGCTGCACGTCGTCACCGAGAGCGCGCCCGACGACCGCGGCCCGCGCGGCGAGACCGTCCGCGCGCGCTGGCCGATGGACCCGGACCCGTCCCGCCTGCGCGACGTCCTCGCCGTGCACGGCGAGGGCCGGACGGGGACGTGCATCCACGCCGACCCGGTCTACGGGACGCGCTCGTCCGCCATCCTCCGGCTGGCGCCGACGGTGGCGGCCTCCGAGCTGTTCGTCGCGGACGGGCATCCGTGCGAGGCGCCGCTCGAGGACCGCTCGCGCCTGTTGCACGCGCTGCGCTAGGCCTCTATTCGGAAATCGTCATGGGCCTGCTCGACCGCATCTCGTCGTTCAAGAAGACCGGCACCAGCCCGCCGGAGAGCATCGACGTCTCGCCGGCGGGCGAGGTCGTGATCCGCTGGCCGGGCGACCTCCAGGTCACGATCCCGCCCAAGCAGCTCCGCGACCAGTGCCCGTGCGCCTCCTGCATCGAGGAGGGCACCGGCCGCAAGATCCTCGACCCTGCCACCATCCCGGACGACATCCGCCCGCTGGAGGTGAAGGGCGTCGGGAACTACGCGGTGCAGATCCAGTGGTCCGACGGCCACGGCTCCGGGATCTACACGTGGGAGACGCTGCGCCGCGCCTCCGGCCTGCCGCCGGAGGACGGCCCGGGGACGTCGCCCGGCTGATGCTGGTCTTCATCTCCGACCTGCACCTGCGGCCCGGGGCGCCGAGCCCGGTCGCGCGGGCGGCGCAGTTCCAGCGGCTGTGGCAGCGGCTGGAGGGTGGCCGGCCCGGCGCCCCCGTCCGGCTGTGCCTGGTCGGCGACATCTTCGACCTCGTGCGCGCGCCCGAGTGGCTGGGCGCGCCGGTGCGGCCCTACCACGCGCCCTCGCCCGCGCTGGCTCGCATGGTGAAGACCATCGTCGACGCGACGCTCGAGGCCGACCGCACGTTCTTCGACGCCGTCCGGGGCAAGGTGGAGGAGGGCACGCTCGAGGTCCACTACCTCCTCGGCAACCACGATCGCCTGCTCGAGCACGCGCCCGAGGCGCGCGCCGCCATCCGGACCGCGCTCGGGATGAAGGGCGGCGACGCGCCCCTGCCCGGCTCGCTCGTCTTCCCGGAGGAGGGCGTCCTCGCCTACCACGGCCACACCGTCGACCTGCTCTGCCACGAGCCCGGCGGCGGCGCGCCGCTCGGCGACGTCATCGCCTCCGAGCTCATCGTCCGCTTCCCGGGCGAGATCCGGCGGCGGATGGAGCTGCCCGACCCGCGGCTCGACGACATCGACGACGTGCGGCCCATCCTGGCGGTCCCGGGCTGGGTGCGGAGCGTGGCGCGGGAGGAGAAGCCGTTCCTGGCGCGGGTGGTGGGGACGGTCTGGCGCGACCTCGTCGAGGAGTTCCTGGAGAACGGCTGGGTGCGCGACTGGATGAAGGATCACCACCGCCCGCTCAAGCTCGACTTCGCGCAGCGGGTGAAGCTCCTGCTGGCGCTCTCGGCGCGCGCCAAGCCGCGCGACGAGCCGCGCCTCACCCAGCTCTACTACCTGCTCATGAAGCTGCTCGACGCCCGCTTCGCGCGCACCGCCATCAAGCAGCTCGAGGCGCGCGAGCACCGGGGGCTGCGCTTCGTGGTGAACGGCCACACGCACTTCGCCGGCATGACGCCGCTCGGGCTCGTCAACGGCAAGCCGGCGGTCTACTTCAACACCGGCACCTGGCGGCAGCTCCACCAGCTCGGCAACGTGGCGCGCGGACGGCCCGCGTTCCTCGCCTACGACGCGGCCGCCTACCTCGTCTTCTTCGACCGCGACGACGCGCTCGGCCGCACCTTCGAGTGGTGGCAGGGCGCGGGCGGTTAGCCACGCGCGCCCGCGGGCGCGCCTACACCGCCGCCCGCAGCGGCGCGATGGGCGTGTGGCGGTTCAGGGCCGGGCCGTGGCCGGCGCGCTCGCGGCCGAAGCGCACCTCGCGCACCTCGCCGGAGGCGCCGCGGAGCGCGTGCACCAGGAGCCGCACCGAGTTCACGTCGGCGCGCCCCCCCTGCGCCTCGGCGATGAGCACGTCGGCCGCGCCGCGGGCGTCGTAGGGCTCGGAGCGGAAGGGCCGCGAATGGGTCAGCGCCGCGAAGGCGCTCGCCACCGACACGACCTCGACCGCCCGCGACGGCCCCGCGGCCAGCGAGGGGTAGCCGTGGCCCGAGCGCCAGTGGTGGGAGAGCGCCGCGTCCACGGCCGGGTGGAGCCCCAGCACCTGCGCCAGGTGCCAGCCCCCGAGCAGCGGATGGGCGGCGACGTCCATGACCTCGGCGTCGTCGAGGGGATCGCCGTTGCGCACGAGGTGCGGCGAGACGTGGCGCATGCCGAGGTCGTGCAGGAGCCCGGCCGCGGCCACGTCGGGCAGCGCCGGGGCCTCGCCCACCGCCGCCAGCAGCATGCGCGCGGTGACGGCGGCGCTGGCGATGGCGTGCCGGTGACGCGGCGGGTCGGCGATGCGCATGGCGGCGAGCTCGTCGAAGAGCGCGGCCGGGAGCCGGATCCCGAGGAGCGCCCGCGCCACCGCCGCCTGCACGCCCGCGCCGCGGAAGAGGTGGCGGTACGCCGGCTCGGCCAGCGCCAGGTGCAGGTCCTCGGCGACCGGCGTGTCGGCCAGCCGCTGGCGTTCCCGCGGGGACCCGCGGCGCGCCGCGTCCTGGACCGAGGCCACGGACACGACCAGGCCGCGCCTGCCCAGCACGGCGCCCCGGCAGTCGACGACATCGCGGGACAGCACCACGCGGTCGAACAAGCTCCCCCCTGACACTCGGAGCGTACCGTGCGGGCTGCGGCGCGGTCGCTCCGCCGGAGGAGGGTGCGAAAACTGGCCGCATGTACGCGCGCGTGGGATGCGGGACCCCTGGCCGCCGTGTGGCGGGCAGGGGCGGGCGCGCGGGGTTCGGCGGCCGAGTGGCCGTCGAACCGGAGCTACCTCTTCCTCCTCGACATCGCCCTGTCCATCTCCCGCTTCGTCTCCCGCTCCGCGATGGCGTCCCGCCGATCCTCGTGCGTCCGCCCCTTCGCCAGGCCCAGCTCCACCTTCGCCCACCCCGCCTTGAAGTAGAGCTGCAGCGGCACGAGCGTGTAGCCGCGGTGCTCCACCTTTCCCCGGATCTTCTCGATCTCGGCGCGGTGCATGAGCAGCCGCCGGTCGCGGAGCGGCGCGTGGCCGAAGTGGGCGGCCGGTCCGTACTCGCCGATCCGGCAGTTGACGAGGAGGAGCTGGTCCCCCTTCGGCAGGGCGTAGGCGTCGGAGAGCGAGACGTTCCCGGCGCGCAGCGACTTCACCTCGCTGCCGGTGAGCGCGATGCCGGCCTCGTAGCGGTCCTCGATGGTGAACTCGAACCGGGCGCGGCGATTCGTGGCCACCACCTTCACGCCGTCGTCGCCCGGCGCCTTGCTCCCGCCGCCCTTCCCCTTGCTCACGGCAGCGCCACGTTGTCGATGAGCCGCGTCGTGCCGACGAAGGCGGCCACCAGCATCCGGCTCCCCGGCTCGGCGCGTGCCACCGGCTCGAGCGTGGTCGGGTGCGTGACCTCGAGGTAGTCGAGCCGCGCCGGCGCCGCCTCGATGCGGGCCGCGGCGGTCCGGCGCAGCGCCGCGGCGTCGCGCTCTCCGGCGCGGGCCGCCTCCTGCGCCTCGCGCAGCGCCTGCGACA
>DASTGH010000018.1:0-2945 GCA_035719345.1 Anaeromyxobacteraceae bacterium | reverse complement strand
GCCGGGGCGCGACACCTCGATGAGGTCCTCCTCGGTGCACGCCGCCGGCCTCCTCGCGCAGCGCCACGCGCGCCAGGTCGGAGATCTGCGAGAGCGCGCGCTCCAGGGCGGGCAGCGGCTCCGAGGTGTCGAAGGCCACCTCCAGCCGCCGCTCGGGGAGGCGGCCCGCCTTGAGGTCGGCCACCGCCGGCGTGGATCCCGCGACCGAGCCGAGGCGCGCCAGCTTGTTCACGACGAGGAAGGCGCGGACCGACGGCACCGGGCAGCTGGCGGCGACCTCGACCTCGACGGCCACCCGTCGGCGAGGGATGGGCGCAGGCGCAGCCGGCTCGGGGGACGGGGTGACGGTCGGGGCCTGGGAGGTCGGCGGCGGATCCCCCGGGGAGAGGACCCGCGCCCCCTCCGCCGCGCGCGCCAGCCGCTCCAGCAGCTCCGGCTCCGGCTCCGGCGACGCCCCGGCGCGGGCAGCCTCCACCCTGGCGGTGAGCGCGTCCGCCGTCGCCAGCAGCACGTCGACCGCCGCCGCGTCCGGCGCCGCGCCGCGCGCGCGAAGGACGTCGACGAGGTCCTCGGCGCGATGGGCCAGGGCGGCGATGCCGCCGAGCTCCATCGTCGCCGCCATCCCCTTCAGGCTGTGGACGTGGCGGAAGATCGCGTCGACGCCGGCGCGGGCGCCGGCCGGATCGCCGCCGGCCGCCTCGAGGCGCACGAGCAGCGCGCCGAGGGCGGCGAGGTGCTCGCTCGCCTCGGAGACGAACAGGCCGAGGTACTTGGCCAGCTCCACGCCGCCATCACCTCCCGGGCCGGGCCATGGGGCGCCGGCGCCGCACGGCGCGCTCAGGCGTCGCCGAGGACCTTCTTCACCACCGACAGCACGTCCTCGGCCTTGAAGGGCTTCACGATGAAGTCGCTGGCGCCCGCCTCGATCGCCTCCATGACGAGCGACTCCTGCCCGAGCGCGCTGCACATCACGATCACCGCCCTGGGGTCCGCCTTCACGATCTCGCGGGTCGCCTCGATGCCGCTCTTGAACGGCATGACGATGTCCATGGTGGTGAGGTCGGGCTTGAGGTCCTTGTACTTCTCGATCGCCTCGAGGCCGTTCGCCGCCTCCCCCACGACCTCGAAGCCGCCGCCGGAGAAGATGTCCTTGATCATGTTGCGCATGAAGATGGCGTCGTCGACGATGAGGACTCTCTTCGGCATGGGCTCTCCTGGCCTCCGCGTGCGAGACCGACCTTAACACCGCGTCATTGCGGCCGAAAGAGCGCGGCGGCCGCCTCTTCCAGCGCCTTCTCGTCGATCACGGTCACCGGGAGGCCGCGCACCTCCGCCACCCCGCGCGCCAGCGCCCCGGGCGCGCGCGGCGCGGTCGGGGTGGCGACCGGGTCGACCCCGAGCACGGCCGCGACGAGCAGCCCCAGGCCGCGACGCCCCGCGTCGAGGACGAGCACGTGCCCGGCGCCGGGCGCGAGCGCGTCGCGCGGGACCCCGAGGAGCGCCGCCGCCTCGACCACCGCCACCACCCGGCCGCGCAGGTTCATGGCGCCGCGCACCCCGGCGCCCGCCCGCGGCACGCGCGCGAAGGGCGGCCGCGGCAGCACCACCTCGCGCACCGCCTCGAGCGGCACGGCGAAGCGCTCGCCCCCGGTCCGGAACACGATGTGCCGCGGCAGGGATTCGGTGGCCGGCTCGCCCACCGCGCTCACCCGGCGCCCAGCCTGAAGCGCGAGACGACCGTCTGCAGCTCGACGGAGAGGTTCGACAGCTCCTGCGCCGCGCCCGCCATCTGCGCCACCGCCGCGGTCTGCTCGGCGGTGACCTTGCGCACCTGCTCGGTGGAGCGGGCGTTGGAGGTGGCCACGTCGGAGATGTGGTCCATCGCCTGCACCATCTCCGCCGAGCCCTTGAGCTGGTCGCGGGCCGCCTGGCTGATGACGCCGACCTTGTCGGCGCCGGTGGCCGCGATCTTCGAGATCTCCTCCAGCGAGCGGATGATGGCGTTCAGGTCCTCGCGCCCCTCGCCCAGCACCGAGACCGACTCCTTCATGGTGTCGACCACGGCCGAGGCGCGGCCGGAGATGTCGGTGGCGAGCGCGCTGATCTGCTCGGCGGAGCGCCCGGCGCTCTCCGCCAGCTTGCGCACCTCGTCGGCCACCACCGCGAAGCCGCGGCCGTACTCGCCGGCCCGCGCCGCCTCGATGGTGGCGTTGAGCGCGAGCAGGTTCGTCTGCTGCGCCACGAGCGTGATGGCCTCGACGATCTTGGAGATGGCCTTGGTCCGCTCGCCGAAGGCGAAGACCTGCTCGCTCGCCGCCTCGATGCGGGCGAACACCCGCTTCACCTTCTCGCCGGCGAGCCGCGCCGCCTCGCCGCCCGAGGCCGCGCCCGAGGAGGTCTCGGCCGAGGCGCGCGCCGCCTCCTCCGCCGAGCGCGCGGTGCGCTCGATGGAGGAGGCGATGTCGCCGATCACCTTGGAGGCGAGCTCGACGAGCGAGGACTGCTCCTCGGCGCCCTTGAAGATGGTCTCCATCGAGCGCCCCACCTCGTCGGTGGAGTGGTTCACGTCCTCGGCCGAGGTGGAGAGCTCGTTGGCGCTCTCCGCCACCGACTGGGCGGTGCGCTGGATGCGCGAGACGAGGTCGCGCAGGTTCTCCTGCATGCGCGCGATGGAGCGGGCGAGGTCGTCGATCTCGTCGTGCAGCCGGCCGGTGGAGCCGGCGGCCACGCTCTTGGAGAGGTCGCCGCGGCTGATCTCCTCGGCCGAGCTCTGCAGCCGGGTGAGGCGCGACACCTGCGCCAGCGCCACGGTGAGGCCCCAGCCCATGGCCAGGGTGAGCCCGAGGACCACGGCGCCGGCGAGGAGCCGGCTCGGGACGAGCGCGAAGACGCCCGGGACCGCGAAGAGCAGCACGGCGCCGAGCACCACGTAGGAGAAGAGGATC
>DASTGH010000017.1:0-9704 GCA_035719345.1 Anaeromyxobacteraceae bacterium | reverse complement strand
ACCGGTGCGGAGCCAGTCCGAGGCGACGTGGATGAGCCGGAGCAGGTTGTAGGCGTTCTTGGGCCGCAGCTCGCGTGCCGGCTCCGGCTGCGCGCCGCCGCCTCGCGCGTGACGGACGAGCGCGGAGAACTCGTTCGCATCGAGCAGCCCCTGATCGAACAGCGACCGGTACAGCTGCTTCACGTACTCCTTCGAGGCGAGGAGCGCGTCCGCTTCCGAGGCGTGCTTCCGCGGCGAGATCGCCGCGAGACGCCGGGCGACCTCGTCCAGATCCGGCGGGGGCTCCGCCTCGAGCCAGTCGAGGACGAGCCCGCGATGCTCCGCGAGGCGGGCGGACCGCGCCAGCTTCCCCAGCTGGCTCACGGCGTAGCGCCCGAAGCTGCCGAACAGATCGGCGGAGGCGAACGCATCGCGCTCGTCGAGGATCCATTCCCCGATGACGTCCGTCGCGTGGACGGTCGGGACGAACAGGAGCTCGAGCGTGTTGGGATCGGCCCTGATCGCCTGGTGAATGGCCTTCCGGTGCTCCCAGCAGGTCGTGCTCCCGTCGGCGCTGGTCAGCGTCTCCGGGGGCGCGAGGAGGCCCGTGGTCCAGGGGAGCGGGAGCGCGAAGATCCCGCGGAGGTCGGTGTCCGAGCGCTCGTCGGCGAGGCCCCACGCCCGCGATCCGACGGTCGCCTCGAGGACGGTGCATCGCCGGAGGGCTTCCCAGTCCGCCGCGCGCTGCTCGGCGAACCGGACCTGGCCCGGGCGGCGCGGCAGGATCTCGTCGCGCGCGTAGCGGAGCACTCCCACGCCCGTCACGAGGACGTCGAGCCCGTCCTCGCGGATCGCGACGACGCGGCCGACGACGCCCTGGGGGACCCGGCGCTCACCGGCCATCCGGTCGACGCGCGTCGTGACCTCCGTGCCGTGGGGCAGCGGCACGGCGAGCGGGTCGATGGGTGCGAGGCCCTTCGGGTGGTGACGATCCACGCGCGAAGAATACCCCTGCGGCGACGCAGGTCGCTCATCCCTGACGGCGGTCCGGATCCGGCCGGCGCCCTCACCCTCCGTCGCGCAGCGACGGCACGGGCGGCGGTGGCTCACGCACGAGCGTCCCGAGGAGCCAGTCCCACAGCGGCAGCGTGACGTTGAAGTTCGCGCGCTGCATGAGCGCCGGCGTGTGGTGGAGGACGTGGTGGCGCCGCAGCACGCGCACCAGCGCGAGGCGTCCCACCGCGCTCTCCGCCGGCAGGTGGTAGGAGAGGTGGAGCCACTCGTAGGCGAGGACGTAGCCGACGCCGACGGCGACCCAGAGCGCGCCGACGTTGGGTGAGACGAGCGCCCCGAGCGCGAGCCCCGGCGGGAGGGCGACCGCGAACATCCCCAGGACCCCGAACGCCGGCAGGAGCACGAGCTTCAGCTCCCGCGGGTCGTGGATGGCCATCCGCTCCGCGTCGAACGCGCCGTGGTGCTGCGGCGTGTGGCGCACGAACGCGATCTCGAGGAAGCGGACGCGGTGGTGCAGGACGTCGCGGTGGATGAACCACTCGATGAGGTTCGCCAGCACGAAGAACCCGGCCGCGCAGGCGATCTCCCAGGCGCGGGGCGAGCGGACGCGCGAGATCGCGAAGGCGATCACCGGCACGCCCACGAGGGACGGCCCCACCAGGTGGACCCACGGCACGTACCACCGCGGGATGCGCGCCACCAGGTCGCGCCGGAACGCCTCGCTGTCGCCGGCGTGCCTCACGGCTCCTCGCCTTCATGATGGCGCGCGGGGGAGCGTGCGGCAACCGGGCGGCCTCGCCCGCGAGGGAGCCCCGATCGCGCCGGGCCCCGTCCGTGGCCGCCCGATCACCCGGAGGACGGAGGAGGCTTCCAGGTCACCACCAGCGCCGTGCTCTCCCGGCCTTCCCAGGCCCGCTCGGCGAAGTGCGCCGCCACGTCGCGTCCGCCGGCCAGCTCCACCAGCCCCTGGAAGAAGCCCATGGTCTGGTGGCACGCCGCCTCCTCGGCGGGCGCCGACATCCCGTAGGCGATGCGGATGCGCACCTCGCTGTCGTGCAGCCGGCTGATGGTGGCGGCCTCGAAGTCGAAGAGCGTGCGCCGGACCACGTGGAAGCGCATCAGCGACTCGCGGGGATCGCGCTCGACGAGGACGTCGGCGTGGCGGTCGGCGAGCGTCCTGACGGTCGCCTCGCCCCAGACGCGGACCGCTTCCAGATCGCCGCCGGCGATCAGCTCCAGGATGAGGAGTCCGAGGCGCTCGAACGTCGCCATCGGGTACCAGCCCGCCGGATCGATGCGCTCCGAGAGGTAGGGGAGGTCCTCGGGCGGGAGGCGCGGGCTCCACTCGGCCTCCCGGCGGGCCCTGAGCATCCGCACGTAGTCGAGGAAGAGCGATCCTCTGACGTGACGGCCCATGGGTCCTCGCGAGCGCCCCCGCACGCGTGGATGCCGCTCGCGACCATACTGCGAGCGAAGGCGGGCTCATAGCGGCGCGGGCCGGGAGAGGCGTCCCGGGATCCTGGTACGCGAGCGGCAAGGACGTTCACTCTCGCCCGGCGAGGTCTCGCTGCGAGAACCGCCCCAGGAAGGCCCGCGTCCGCTCGCTGCGCGGGTTGTCGATGAGCTGGCGCGCCGGGCCTTCCTCCACGATCGACCCACCGTCGATGAGCATGGCGCGGTCGGCGACGTCGCGGGCGAAGGCCATCTCGTGCGTGACGACGACCATCGTCATCTTCTCGGCGGCCAGCGCGCGGAGGACCCTCAGGATCTCGCCCGTCAGCTCAGGGTCGAGCGCGCTCGTCGGCTCGTCGAAGAGGAGGACCTCCGGATCGAGCGCCAGCGCCCGCGCGATGGACACGCGCTGCTTCTGGCCGCCGGAGAGCTCGCACGGATAGGCGGCGGCCTTCCCGGTGAGCCCCATCTTCTCGAGGAGCGCGAGCGCGACGTCGCGCG
Organism: Anaeromyxobacteraceae bacterium; assembly: GCA_035719345.1. Classification (GTDB taxonomy): domain Bacteria; phylum Myxococcota; class Myxococcia; order Myxococcales; family Anaeromyxobacteraceae; genus Anaeromyxobacter_A. The sequence goes on along the minus strand of DASTGH010000017.1, from coordinate 6,758 downwards.
CCTCGCCCTTCCCGCGGCCGAGCACGCGCACCTGCGCCTCGGTGACGTTGCGCAGCACCGAGAAGTGCGGGAACAGGTTGAAGTCCTGGAACACGAGCCCGAGCTTGAGGAGGGCGCTCCGCAGCGTCGCCGCGTCCGCGTAGACGCCGCCGTCGAGGATGCGCGTGCCGCAGATGGCGATGGACCCGGAGGTCGCCGTCTCGAGGTGGGTGATGGCGCGGAGGAGCGTCGACTTGCCCGAGCCGGACGGGCCGATGATGGCGAGCACCTCGCCCCGGTGCACCGAGAACGACACGTCGCGCAGGACGGGCACGTCCGCGAACGACTTCGACAGGTGCTCGACCTCGACGACGTCCATCGCGTGCGCCTCACCGCTAGCTGTAGTACGCGAGCCGGCGCTCGGCGCGGAGGAAGGCCTCCGAGACCGCCCAGTTCATGACGAAGTAGAAGGCGCCCGCGATGAAGATGGGCATGGTGGAGAACTGACGCGCCGACGCGTTCTGCGCCACCCGGAACAGCTCGGCGACGCCGATGGTCTGGGCGAGCGCGGTGTCCTTCACGAGCGTGATGACCTCGTTGGCGCTGGCGGGCAGGATGCGCTTCACCACCTGCGGCAGGACGATGCGGAAGAAGGTGTCGGCGCGGGTGAACCCCAGCACCTTGGCCGCCTCGTGCTGCCCCTTGGCGATGGACTGGATGCCGCCGCGGTAGATCTCGGCGAAGTAGGCCGCGTAGTTGATGGTGAACGCGACGATCACGGCGGTGAAGCGGTCGTACGACGCGTCGAACAGGTAGTACGGGGCGAAGTACACGAAGATGATCTGGAGGATGAGCGGCGTCCCCCGCATCACGAGCGTGTAGACGTGGACCGGGCCGCGCACCCAGCGGCTGGCGGACATGCGGCCGAGCGCCACCGGCAGCGCCAGCGGCAGCGCGAAGGCGAGCGTGAGGAAGAAGATCTCGAGCGAGACGACCGTCCCCTCGAGCATCGCCCCCAGCAGCTTCAGCATCGGGAAGGTCCCGCCGCGCTCACTTGCCCACGACGGAGATGTCGGAGCCGAACCACTTCGTCGTGATCCGGCCGAGCGTGCCGTCGGAGGCCATCGCCTCGAGCGCGCCCTGCACCGCGTCGCGCAGCGCCAGGTCGCCCTTGCGGAACCCGACGCCGAACATCTCGGGCGCGAGCGACTCCTGCAGGACGGCGTACGGCCGGCCCGAGCGCTTGATGTTGTCTTCGGCGAGGATGAGGTCCATGACGACCGCGTCGACGCCGCGCGCCTCGAGGTCCATGAGCGCGGTCAGGTTGTCCTTGAACTCGACCACCTGCTTCAGCGACGCCTTGAAGGAGGCGGCCGAGTCGAGCGCGCCGGCGGCGGAGGAGCCCGCCTGGAGGCCGACCTTCTTGCCCTTGAGGCTGGCGAGCGTCGTGTAGGGCGAGCCCTTCTTCACGACCACCACCTGGGCGTTGCGGAGGTACGGCTTCGTGAAGGCCATCACCTTCTTCCGCTCGTCGGTGATGGTGAAGCCGTTCCAGATGCAGTCGATCTTGCCGGTGTTGAGCTCCTGCTCCTTCGCGTTCCAGTCGATGGGCTGCGGGGCGAGCTGGACGCCGAGGCGGCGCGCCACGTCCTTCGCCACGTCGATGTCGTAGCCGACGATCTGGTTGTCCTCGTTGCGGAAGCCCATGGGCGGGAACGAGTCGTCGAGGCCGAGCACGAGCTTCCCCTTCTGCTTCACCGCCTGGAGCGACGTGTCGGCGGCGAGCGCCGTGGTGCGGAGGGCGGCGAGGCAGACGGCGGCGAGGAGGACCCTCTTCATGGTGCGGCTCCTGGGCTGAACGGGCTGGGATGACGAGGCGCTGCGCGAGCGCGGTGCCCCTCCGGCCGGGGGACCTTCGCACGCCGGGCGACGCCGGGGCAAGCGCAGGGTGAGCCGCTCGACCTGCTCGCAGCGAGCGCCGGCTCGCGCCGTTCAGCGGGGGGCAGGCTCGCCGCCGCCCCGCCGTCCCGGGTCGTACGAGCAGTGCGTGCCGGTCGCGACGGCCGCCTCGAGGTGGCGGCCGAGCTCGGGGTGCGCCTCGCGCAGCCGGTCGATGGCCTCACGGATCCGGGAGCTCACCGCCTTGCGCGCGCGCTCCCTCGCGTCGCCGAGCGCGCGCGGCCGGCCCCCGAGGCCGGTGGCGGCGCGCAGCTCGTGCAGGATGGCGTCCCGCTCGGCCTCGAGCGCGGCCGCGCGCGCCGGCAGGTCCGCGGCCAGGGCGTCGGCCAGCGACCGATCGATCTCGTCGAGGCGCTCGCGGTACTCGACGCGCGCGCGCTCGTCGAGCGCCGGATCCGCGCCCAGCTGCGCCTCCGCGGCGCCGCCTCCCATCAGCTCGAGCGCGGCGAACGCGTGCCCGGGGCGCGCGACGAGCGTCGCCAGGTCGGCGAGGCCGCGCGCGTGCTTCACGTGCGCGGTCCGGTCCGCGTAGCGCACCGTCCAGACGTCGCCGTCGCGCCGCAGCTCGGGATGGCTGGCCGGCGCTGCGCCCGCGGCGGTCGTCGCCGTCGCCTCGCCCTGGCAGAACGCGAACAGCGCGCTCAGCGCCGGGTCGCCGTCGCCCTGCCACGGCGGGTGGGAGAGGCCCTCCAGCGGCACGAACGTCGCGCCGCGCAGCCGCGCCGCCAGCTCCCTGCCCTGGTCGAAACGGACGGCGCGATCGCCGCGGCGGTGCATCACCAGCGCCGGCGCGGCGACGCGCTCGACGGCGCCGCGGACGTCCATCTCGTAGACGAGCTGGAGGAGCCGGGCGGCCATCTCGGCGGACGCGGCGTGGACCTGCTCGGAGGCGAAGTGGCGCGCCTCCTCGGCGGTCGCCTCGGGCGTGAAGATGTCGCTCAGCGTCTTCGCGCCCACGCCCCAGCTCGCCCGCACCAGCGCCACGAGCGCGGCGCGCAGCTCCGGCCTGCCCAGCGCCTCGCCGTGGGCGTAGCTCCCGAAGAGCGCCAGCCGCTCGACGCGCTCCGGATGGCGCGCCGCGTACTCGATCGCCGTCGGGCCGCCGCACGAGACGCCGAGGAGCGTGCAGCGATCGACCGCCAGCTCGCCGACGACCGCGTCGAGGTCCGCGACCTCCTGCTCGAGCGTGAAGTCCGACCGCTCGCGGTCGCTCAGGCCCGTGCCGAGCCGGTCGTACCGCACGACGGTGAAGCGCTCGGCGAGGCGCGTGAAGAACCGCCGGAAGCCGGGATCGGCGAGGTCGCGCTCGACGTGGCTCACCCACCACGCAGGCAGCACGAGCGCCGGACCGCTCCCGTCCGTGGCGTATGCGAGCCGGTGGCCCGCTCTCGCGCGCAGGAACCTGATCCGCGGCGCCACGCCCGCGATCGTACGCGCGGCGCGGCCCGGGCGCCACCTGCGCTCTGGCCGTGCCCGCTGCGTCGATCCCGTTCGTTCGCCCTGAGCCCTTCGACTGCGGCCTCGCCCCCGTTCGCCCTGAGCGAGCGAAGCGGAGTCGAAGGGCGAGGCCTACGCTCAGGACAGGCTGCGCGAAGCGGAGTCGAAGGCATGCCCTGAGCCTGTCGAAGGGGCGCGCTTCGACTCCGCCGCTGCGCGGCCACGCTCAGCGCGAACGGACGTGAGCTGGCTCGATCCGACAGACCGCGGCCATCACTGCGCCACGCGCTCCTCCGCCGCGCGCCCCGGCGGCGCGGGAAGGAGCATGGGGACGTCGCGCTGGTAACGGCGGTAGCGTTCGCCGTGCACGCGCACCAGGTCGCGCTCCTCGAGCCGGATGGCGACGAGGATGTACGCCGTGAACGCCGCGGCGAGGCAGAGCCGCCCGACGCTCATGCGGGGCGCGGACCAGAACGCGACGAGGAACCCGAGGTAGAGCGGGTGGCGCACGTGCCGGTAGAGCGCCGGCGTCCTGAACGAGGGCGACGTCGGCCGCGGCGAGAACGCCTGGCGCAGGCCGAACAGCTCGAGGTGGTCGATGAGGAAGGTGCTGACGAGCGCGATGCCGAAACCGGCGAGCTGGACGGCGGAGAGGGCGACGGCAGCCGGCCCGGACGCTGCCCAGACGGTCCAGCCCGGCAGCGGGCGCCAGGCATAGGTCAGCGCTGCGAGCTGCACCGACGCCACGAGCACGAACAGGCTCCTCTCGGAGGCGGTCGGGATGGCGCGTGTGATCAGGCGCTTGAACCCCTGTCGCGCCATGGCGCTGTGGGTGACTCCGAACATCGCGACGAGGGCGAGGTCCACTGCGATCGCGGCGAGCGGCCCCTCCGGGGCTCCATCGCGGCCGGGGATCAAGCCGCAGACGAACGCGGCGAACGCGGTGAACGACGCGAGAAACGCGAGGTAGGCGACGACGCCGAAGGATCGGATCAGGAACGAGCGCACGAGGACTTCCTCCTGTGGAGGAAGGCGCCAGGTCGGAGGGCGCGACCCGCCAGATCCGCGGTGGCGCCCCGCGCGGGCGCGCTCCCGGCCGTCCCTCCAGGAGCGAGCGTCCCCGCTACGTCGCAGCGTAGAGCCGCCGCAGCTCCTCGACCCGCTCGGCGAGACCCGCGCGCGCCTCGTCCGGCCCCTCGATCGCCGCGCGCCCGCCGTGCCCGAGCACCCAGCCGTAGAGGAAGTTCCCCGGGGTCACGCGCATCGCGAGCGTGACGGACCCGTCGTCGTTCCGCGCGGCCTGCCCGGGCCAGCGCTCCAGCGCGGCGGTGGCCGCGTCGCCAGTGAGCCGGACCTTCACGTCGCGCTCTCCGCCGGACTGGAAGTACAGGTGCCGCGTCCGGTAGCGCTCGAGCGGCGGACCCTTGTGCTCCCCGAAGGCGCGCGTCCCGATCACCGCCGAGGCGATGCGGTCGAGCCGGAAGAGGTGCTCCTCCTCCTTCTCGACGTTCCACGCGGCGAGGTACCAGTGCCCGCCCTGGTGGAACAGTGCGCGGGGCTCGACGGTCCGCGCCGCGGCGGTCCCGGTGCCCTCGGCGCGGTACTCCAGGTCGACCTCCAGCCGGCGCTCGATGGCCTCGGAGAGCGCGTCCGCCCACTCGCCGGGCGGATCGATGGGGAAGTCGGTGGTCCGCGCCAGCTCGTCGGCCTGCTCCCGGAAGGGCGCGGGCACGGCCCGGCGCAGCTTGCGCAGCGCGGCCGCGACCGCCGGACCGCCGCCGGCCGCGAAGGGGCGGAGCGCGGCCATGAGCGCCGCGGCCTCGCGGACGGAGAGCGGCGGCGGGGTGACGAGGTGGAGGGCGCTGTCCACGACCACGCGGCCGTCGACGACGCTCACCGCCAGGAAGTCCTCCGGCATCGACGGCCCGACGTCGAACGCGCCGAGCGCGTCCACGACGTCCTTGACGTCCGCGGCGCTCCGCGCGCCGGCGATCCGGGCCGCGCGCTCGAGCGGCAGGCCGTCCCGCCCCGCCTTCCAGGCGGCGGGGACGAGCACGATCATCTGCCGGACGTGGTCGAACGCCGTGTTGCGCTGCTTCGGCCGCCGCGGTGGGCGCTTCTTCTTCACGGCGCCTCCCTCGGGAGCCGGTCCGTGAGACCGGCCAGCATCTCGCGCGCGAGCTGCCGCGCCTCGGGCGGCTCCACGACCTCGGCCTCCGGGCCCCACGCCAGCGCCTGCCGCACGAGCCCGCGGAGGTTCCGGACGACGAGGCGCGCCACCCGGGCGTTGTCGGGCTCGCGCGAGAGCTCGGCGCGGGGCAGGAGCTGCGGCGCGATGCGGGCGAGCGAGCCGCGGAACCGGACGCGGACCTCGCGCGGCTCGTGCACGAGGTAGTCCCACGGCTCCTGGCGCGACCAGGCCCGGACGTCGAAGTCGGCCGGGATCCGGTAGTCGGGCTTCTTCGCGCTCACGGGCGCGAGGTCGAGCTCCTGCACGCGCTCGAGGAGGAAGATGCGGATGGCGTCGCGGAGGTCGTCGTGGCCGACGAAGATCCACTGACCGCGCCGCCAGGCGTAGCCGTACACGTCCACGCGCCGCTCGGTCGGCTCGCCGCCCGGCTTGCGGTAGACGAGCCTCACCCGCTTGCGGCGCTCCACCGCCTCGGTGAGCGTCTCGAGCCAGTCGCCCAGCTGCTCCGCGTCCTGGATCACCCCGTCGGTCTCGAGGGCCGCGGCCCTGGGCGGGAGCCCGCGCGCGCCGACGACGAGCTTGCGCAGCGCGACCTCGAGATCGCCGCGCAGCGGGTGATCGTGGGTGCGGAGCGCGGCCTGGCCCGCCGCCCAGATCACGGCGGCCTGCGCCGGCTCGAAGTCGAGCCGGGGGAGCGACGCCGAGGTCGGGTCCACGACGTACTCGCCCTTCTCGCCCTCCTCCTCGCGGAAGAGGAGGGGGATGCCGAGGCGGCGCAGGTCGTTCTTGTCGCGCGTCCACTTCTTCTCCTTCGCCGCGTCGTCGCCGACGTAGTCGTCCGGGAACTCGGCGTAGATCTCCTCGCGCGTGGCGGAGCCGCGGCTCACGAGCCAGGCGGCGAGGCGGAGGAGGCGGGTGCGCGAGAAGCTGTCCTTGCGCGCGGAGGAGGAGGGGTCCTTGCTCCGGGGGGCACGGGCCATGCGGGACGGCAGTCTAGCCGAGCGGCGGCGCCGGGAGTGGACCGTCATGGCGGGCTGGGACGCAGCGCCCCGGCGGCGGCCGTCGCGTGCGCCGGCTGGACCAGCTCCGCGCCGGGGCCGAGGGACGCGACGAGCTCGGCGAGGGCGGCCGGGCGCGGGGCGCGCATGTGGCAGAGGCCGGCGTCCGGCGACGGGTGCGCGAGCAGCGCGGC
>DASTGH010000016.1:0-3688 GCA_035719345.1 Anaeromyxobacteraceae bacterium | reverse complement strand
GGGGCGTCTTCCGCCGCGAGGGCGGCCGCTGGCAGCGCGCAGGCGGCCAGCGCGGCGGCGAGCGGGGCGAGGCGGGTCGTCATTTCCGGCTCTCCTCGGCGGGCGGGCTGCCCGGGCGGGCGAGGCCCTCGACCATCGGCGCGCGCCAGCTCACGCCGTGGCCCGTGAAGATGCGCTCGATCGCGCCCTCGCGCAGCAGCTCCGACATGGCGGAGGCCAGCGCGGCGGCGAGCTCGGGATTGTCGGCCTTCACCGCCAGCCCGAGCTCCCAGCCGCTGGTGGCGAGCCCGGGGGCGGGCGCGGTGGTGATCTCGTACTTCGCGGCGTCGGCGCCGAGGCCGGCCTCGATGAGCGTCTGGCGGCCCATGACCGCCGCCACCTCGCCGCGCTTCATGGCGGCGGTCGCTTCGAGCACGGTCTTGAAGTGGACGACGTTGTCCCGGAGCAGCCCGCCGAAGGCGCTGACCAGGTAGCGGTCCTCGACCGTCTCCACCTCGACCCCGATCTTCTCCGTGGAGAAGACCTGCAGCGTGGGCAGGTTCGGGATGCGCATGCGGTTGCGGGCGACGACGAGGCGCTCCCGGAAGTACGGCGCGAAGATGGTGACCTGCTCGTTCTTCTCGATCACGTGCCGATCCACGGGCACGTGCATCATCACGTCGGCGAGCCGCTCCCGCCACAGCGGGTGGCCTCGCCAGATGATGTTGCGAAGGTCGCCGTCGACGGAGTCGGCCTCGGGGTACGCCTTGACGGCGGGCTCGAGGCCGAGCTTCCGGGCGAGCGCCTTGCCGACGTCGACGTCGATGCCCTTGTCGTCGTCCGCGAACGGCGCGTACTCGCGGTACACGGCGACGTGGAGCTTTCCGGAGGCCCTGATCTCCGCGAAGGTGGCCGCGGACGCGGGTGCGATCCCGATCGCCACGGCCGCCGCCGCGGCGATCGGGAGCGCCCCGCTAATCCTCATGGATGGTCTCGAGATACGACCGGAGTGCCCACATGGCCTCCTGGCTCAGGATCCCCTCGTACTTGGGCATGAGCGTCCGCCCGTCGCGGAACACGCCCTTGCGCGTCGGCGCGAGGAAGTCCTTGTCACCCTCGTCGCCCTTCGCCAGGAAGCGCAGGTCGGGGGCGAGCCCACCGGAGACGCCGTTGATGCCGTGGCAGCGCGCGCACTGCATGGCGTAGGCGGTCTTCCCGATCTTCACGGCCGTCTCGTTCCCTCGATAGGGATTCGAGGTGCGCCAGGCCTCTCCCAGCGGCTCCAGGCCCTTCGTGTCCACCGGCTGCGGGGCCAGGTCGCCGTGGGCGAGGACGAGCATCGGGGCCAAGAGCGCGCACGCCGCCACGACCGCGCACGACCCGCCACCGATCCGCTTCGAGACGTTCGACATGTTTCGCTTTCCTCTCTGTTCCGGGTTGCGGCGTCCCCTCCCGATCGGGGATGGACCGGGAGGGGTCGCCGATGATTCACTACGGGTGCTACTCTACGGACGCGACTACCTCGGGATCTTGAAGGCCCAGAGGCTGCCGCCCTGGGTGATGCCGGCGTGGCTCTTGGCCACGTCGCCGCCCCACAGTGGCACCGCGCCGCCCCAGCCCGAGACCACGGCCACGTACTGCTCGCCGTCCATCTCCCAGGTGATGGGCGTGCCGGTGATGCCGGAGCCGGTGTTGTACTTCCACAGCTCCTTGCCGGTCTTCGCGTCGAACGCCTTGAGGTAGCCCTCGGGCGTGCCGGTGAAGACGAGGCCGCCGTGGGTGGTCAGCACGCCGCCCCAGTAGACGCCCTTGTTGTGCGCCTCCCACTTGATGGAGCCGTCCTTGGGATCGATGGCCTTGAGCGAGCCGATGTAGTCCTTGAAGACCGGCTTGATCACGAAGGCGGCGCCGAGGTAGGCCGCGCCCTTCTTGTAGGAGATGGGCTCGTTCCAGATGTCCATGCCCCACTCGTTCGAGGCGACGTAGAAGAGGCCGGTGTCGTGGTCGAACGAGGGCGGGTTCCAGTTGTTGCCGCCGAGGAAGTTCGGCACGGTCCAGACGGTCTCGCCCTTCTTGCCGTCGGCGCTCTTCGCCGGATCACCGGGGCGGTTCCCGGTCTCCACCGGGCGCCCGGTGGTGAGATCGATCTTCGAGGCCCAGGTGATGTTCTTCACGAAGGGCGTGGCGTTGAGGAGCTTCCCGGTCTTCCGATCGTTGACGTAGAAGAACCCGTTCTTGTGGAAGTTCGCGATCGCCTTCACGACCTTCCCGTCCTTCTTGTAGTCGAACGGGATGTGCACGCTCATCGAGTCGTAGTCCCAGGCGTCGTTCGGGACGTGCTGGTAGTGCCACTTGATCTGACCGTCGTCGACGTCGATGGCGATGACCGAGTTGCCGTAGAGGTTGTCGCCCGGGCGGTAGTACGGGTTCCACGGCGCCGCGTTGCCCACGCCCCAGTAGCTGAGGTTCGTCTCGGGGTCGTAGATCCCGCCGTTCCAGGCGCAGCCGCCGCCGTTCTTCCACATATCGCCGGGCCAGGTCGCGTTGAGCGTCCCGGTCATGCCGTTGTCCTGGCCGTCCTTCGTGCCCATCCAGCCTTCGATCGTGGGCCGCACCCAGACGATCTTGCCGGTGAGCGCGTCGAGCGCGTTGACGGTGCCGACCACGCCGAACTCGGAGCCGGCGATGGCGACGAGCACCTTGCCCTTGGCGATGATGGGCGCGTGCGTGATGGAGACGCCCGCGGCGTAGTCGCCGAGGGTCTGCTTCCAGACGACCTTGCCCGTCTCCTGGTTGAGCGCGACGACCTGGCCGTCGAGCGTCCCGAAGATGAAGAGGTCGCCGTAGAGCGCGCCGCCGCGGTTGATGACGTCGCAGCAGGGCAGGATGCCCTCGGGCAGGCGGTGGTTGTACTCCCAGATCTTCACGCCCGTGTGCGCGTCGACGGCGTAGGCGCGCGAGTACGAGGCGGTCGTGAAGACCTTGCCCTTGTACACGAGCGGCTGCGCCTGCTGGCCGCGCTGCTTCTCGCCGCCGAACGAGAACGTCCAGGCTGGCGCCAGCTTCTTCACGTTCGTGGTGTTGAGCTTGTTGAGCGGGCTGAAGTGGTGCTGGTGGGGCTCCATGCCGTACGACAGCACGTCGCCCGGGGTCTTGGCGTCGTTGAGGATCTCCTCGTCCGTCACGCCGGCGCGCGCGGCGGGGGCAGCGGTCAGGGCGGCCGCGGCGAGGAGGATGCCGCACCACCGTCTCGTCTCGACTCTCGTCATCATGACCTCCAGGGGGGCGACGTTCAGAAGCGGGGCAGGCCCCTGGCGGTACAAGGGGGGAAGGAGAGACACCGCCGGGGGCCGTGCGCGCCGTCCAGAGCAACAGGCGGGCCACCACGCCCGCTCGGGTGCAGCACGCGCCGCAAGCGCCCTTCCACGGCGCTTTTCCGCTCGAGCGGACGCGACCAGGTCGCGCGCCCGGACCCGTCCTGGGGCGTCACGCTCGCGTGACATGTCACGGCGCACCGGCCCTGGCCGGGCGCGTCACGTGACGGTGTCGTCAGGCCTTTCCGCGAGGGCTTCCCTTGGCTCGGCCGTGGCTCATCGCGCCGTGCAGATGCGCCTCGGGAGGACGTTCGCCGCCGCCAGGTCGGCGCCGGCCGCGCGCGCGGGCGCGGACGGCGAAGGCGGCGGCAACCGCGGGCCGCCGGCGGACGATC
>DASTGH010000015.1:0-9691 GCA_035719345.1 Anaeromyxobacteraceae bacterium | reverse complement strand
CTCGGCGAGGTGCGCGGTAGCTCCTCCCGGATCGCCTCCAGGGCGGCGAGCACCTCGCCCGCGTCGCGCGGCCGGTCGACCGGGTCGCGCTCCAGCATGCGCGCCACGAGGTCGCCCAGCGCCGGCGCCTCGGCCACGTCGAGGGGGGGCGCCGGACGCGACGCCTGCGCCCACTTGCCGCCCGCGTCCGGCCAGGGCGGCTCGCCGGCGAGCGCGCGGTGCAGGATCGCGCCGAGCGCGAAGACGTCGGTGCGCTCGTCCTCGGGAGCGCCGCGCCACTGCTCGGGCGCCATGTAGGCCGGCGTGCCGCCCTCGAGCTTGCGGCGCCCGAAGGCGTGCGCCATCCCGAGGTCGAGCAGCTTCACCTGCCCGTCCTCGCACAGGAAGACGTTCTCCGGGGTGAGGTCCCGATGGACGACGCCCTGCGCGTGGGCGTGGGCGAGCCCGCGCGCCACCTCGACCGCGTCGCGCAGCGCCTCGCGCAGCGGCATGGGTCCCTCCGCCAGCCGGTCGGAGAGCGGGCGCCCGCGCAGGAGCTCCATCACGAGGTAGGGGCCGTGCTCGCTGCGCCCGACGTCGTGGAGCGTCACGATGTTCGGGTGCGAGAGTCGGGCCGCCGCCTCGGCCTCGCGCAGCAGCCGCTCCTCGCGGACGCCGGGGCGCTCGCCGAGGCGCACCGCCTTGAAGGCGACCTCGCGGCCCAGCTCGCGGTCGCGCGCCTCCCAGACGACGCCGAAGCCGCCCCGCCCCACCTCGCGCACGAGCTCGAACCGGCCGAAGACGGCGCCCGCGTGGAGCGCGCCCTCCCAGGCGTCGGGCGCCTGGGACGGGGTGGCGGGGGCGGCCGCGAGCTCCTTCAGCAACGCGGAGAGGGCCGCGGGCCGTGCGCGGTCCTCCGGTCGGGCGCGCCCGCGGCGCGACTCTGGGCTGGTCGGCGCCACACCAGCAGCCTAACGGTCGGTAACGCACGATGCCGATCCCGCATTTCAGGCCCCGGGTGGGTCGCCCGGGCCGGAGGGCGCGGCCAGGCGGGCGCGCGCCGCGGCGAGCGACGCCGGATCGTCCACGTCGACGAGCCCTTCGGCCGGCCAGTCGCAGATGGCCGCCGCGCCGCCGGCGGCCCGGACGAGCTCGCGCCCGCGCCCGTCGCCTGCCCCGCCCGAGACGAGGTCACCGAAGAGGCGGGGCGCGTAGAGCACGGGGGGCGCGAGCACCGCTCCGTAGCGGGATGCGACGATGGGCGCGGAGGTGCCGCGGAAGCGATCGGCGAGCGCGCGGATCATGGCGGGCGCGACGAGGGGCATGTCCGCGAGCGCCACGACCACCGCCTCGGCTCCGGCGGGGACCGCGGCGACCCCGCAGGCGAGCGAGGAGTTCATGCCGCGAGCCGGGTCCGGGTTCGTGACGATCTCGCAGCCGAGGCCGTCGAGCGCCGCGCGCGCGCGGTCGGCGCCGGCGGCGAGGACGACCAGGACGGGGCCGATGGCGGCGTCGAGCGCGGTGCGCGCCGCGCGGCGCAGGAGCGGGGCGCCGCCGAGGTCGAGGAGGAGCTTGTCCTCGCCCATGCGCGCGCTGCGGCCGGCGGCGAGGACGAGGACCGGGATCACCGGCGAGCGATAGCGCCGGCCTCGTCCCGGAGCACCCCCTCCCGCAGGGCGCGGGAGAGGATGCCGCCGGCGCGAACTACAGGTGGATCGCGAGCTGGCCGAAGAACGCCTTCTCGTACGAGCCCGGGACCTGCTCGTGGTCCCCGCCGAACTTGTTGAGCCAGTACTGGAACCCGACGCCGAGCTGCCAGCCCTTCTGCTGGAAGAGCGCCGCGCCCACGTCGACCATGAGCTTCGGCTGGATCAGCACCTCGGTCACGGTGTCGGCGCCGAACCCGTCCTTGCCCTTCGGCAGGTTCACGCTCCCGAAGCCCTCGAACGTGACCGGGCCGTAGACGGGGATCGCCCAGGCGGTGGCGAACGTCGGCGTGACGTCGAACTCCACCGACTTCCCGAGGATGGCGTTCGTGTTCCACTCCTTGTTCACCATGACGCCGATGTTCCAGAAGCCCGGCACGTCGATGGCGAGCTGCAGCCCGCCGATGGGCATGATCTTGCGCGCGGCGAAGGCGTTGTTCTTGGTGTTGAAGTCGACGCCCAGCTCGAGGCCGACGTCGCGGACGAAGAGGAAGCCGACCTTGCTGCCCGTCATCTTCGAGAAGCTGAGCGTGTGGCGATAGACGGTGTACACCTCGAGCGCGCCGGCCGAGGTCACCGTCGTCGCGCCCTGGACCGGGTCCTTGGTGCTCGAGTAGAGCGCGTCGACGTTGAGGAAGTTGCCGCCGAACTTGTAGCCGCTGGCGTGCGTGAAGGTGAGCACCGTCTTGGCGACGTTGCCGTCGATCCCGGGCTCGTTGAAGGCCGGGCTGTACCAGAGGCGGAACGCGTTGTCGCTCCACTCCAGGGCCCGCGCGCTCGGCGCGGCGAGGATGGCCAGGACGGCGATGGACAGCAGGCGCTTCTTCATGAGGTGAACCCCTTCGTCGAGAAGTGGCGTCGCGGTCGGTTCGGCCGGTCGGCGACGGTGCGAAGCAAACCCCGCAAGGGTGCATAGCGCACGCCACTGACACGCCGGCATCCCCCGCGCGCGGGGCCGGCGCGCGGCCAGATTCAGGTGTGGTTTCGAGGGGGGAGATGGACGGCGCCGTCCCACCGCCCCGATCCCGGACAGCGGCGTGCCCGTCCGGCGGGCAGGCGAAGGGTCTAGGCCGCGTGGCCGGTGCGAGCGGAGGCGAGCGCGGCGCCGGCCCACGTCGCGGCGCCGGCCGCGATCACGGCCTCCGTCAGCCGCTCCGCGATGCGGAGCCAGGCGAGGTCGACCGGGCCTTCGGCGCTCCCGGCGGCGGTGCCGGCCGGGTCGGCGAGGTCGAGGCGGAGGTCGAAGCCCGGCCCGGTGTAGCGCACCGGCCCGCCCGCCCCGCGCTCGACGAGGTAGGTCTTCCCTTCGAACCGAGCGTGCGTGCGGACCCCGCCCGGCACAACCTCGAGCGCGAGCCCGTCGAGGCCCGGCTCCGCCGCCCACGAGGCGACGCTCCCGAAGAAGCGCGGCTTCACCAGGTACGGGCCACCCTCCTCCGGACACATCACGTCGCAGTGGCCGCAGGCGTTGCAGGCGTCGGCGAGGTTCGCGATCTGCCGCTCGCGCGAGAGCGCGAGCGCACCGCGCCGCTCCAGCGTGAACCCGCCCGCCGCCGAGGGCACGAGGCGCTCCAGCGGGATCTCCGCCTGCGGCACCGGCAGGCTGAAGTTCGCGTCGTTGGGGCAGACGGGGATGCACTTGTCGCAGGTGAGGCAGTCGAAGAGCGAGAGGCGCGACCCCACCTTCTTCGGCGGGGTGGAGTTCCGCGGCGCCGCGTAGCGCGCATCGGCGAGCACGCGCTCGGCGTAGGTCCGCGCGTTCCGGACGCGCGCCGCCGAGACCCAGCGCCCGAAGGCGTCTCCGGCCGCGGCGCGGAGGTCGCCCCCCGCCTCGAGCGCCGCGCTGCAGGCCCGCTCGCGCTCGGGCGGGAGCGCCGCGTCGACGAGCGCGCCGGCGGCGTCGCCGTAGGCCCGCAGCGTGAACGTCTCCAGATCGGCTGCTCCGGCCGCCTTCATGCGCGCCGCCAGCTCCGGCAGGTACCGCGCCGCGCGCCCGTAACCGCCCGCGCGCAGGAGGTCGGTGCAGACGGTGATCGGCGCGAGCCCGAGCGCGGCCGCGTCGGGCAGGTTCTGCGCGTCGATCCCGGCGGAGAAGGAGATGGGGAAGCGATCGCCGAACGCCTCGCGGAAGCGCCGCACCAGCTGCACGGAGAGCGCGTGCAGCGGCGGGCCGGAGAGGTACATCTCCCGCTCCGTCGCCGGGAAGAACGCCTTGTGGTTCTCGACGATGAGGGTGTTCGTGAACTTGACCCCGACGCCGAGCCCGAGCCGCGCGGCGAGGTCGCCGAGGCGCCCGCAGAAGTCCACCACCTGCCCCCACTGCGCGTCCTTCTCGAAGGCCGCCGGCGGCGTGCGCAGGTCGGCGTAGCCCAGCCGCTCGCGCAGGATGGCGTCCACCTCGCGCCGGCCGAGCAGCGTCGGGTTGAGCTTCACCACGACGTGCAGCCCGCGCTCCCGGAGCAGGTGCTCGGCGATGCGCTCGATCTCGTCGGGCGGGCAGCCGTGGAACGTCGAGAGCGTGAGGGTGTCGGAGAGGCGCGTCGGGTAGGCGAGGTCGCGGAAGCGGGCGAGCTCGCCCGGGAGCTCGCACCGGAGCCGCTCGACGATCGCACCGGCGTCGCGCATCCCGTCGAGGAACGCACCCACCTTGGCGGAGCGGATGCCGGCGAGGTCGTAGCCGACGCTCATGTCGAGGACGCCGTCGGGGAGCCCCTTCCCCTGCCCGTCGGCCTTCAGCATCTCGACGAGCATCGCCCCCTTCACGTACTCCTCGAGCGACTCGGGGACGGTCAGCTCCTGCGACCACTCGACGTTGAAGCCCACCGTCTGCATGTCGATGCAGGGGCGCGGGATGACGAGGTCGTCCCGCACCTGCACCGTCTTCAGCTCGAGGAAGCGGCCCCCGGCGAGCCAGGAGAGGACGAGGTTCTGGGCGAGCTGGGTGTGGGGTCCCGCCGCCGGCCCCCACGGGGTGGAGGCGCGGTGGCCGTGGACGCGCACCGACACGTCGCAGCCGGGGTCGACCGCGAAGCGGCGCGCGGGGAGGTCGAAGGCGGAGCCCCCGGGGAGCTCGCGGAAGAGGCGCGTCGCGAGGACGCGCAGGGGAATCGGGACGAGGCGAGCCACGAGGGGGCGCAGCATACGACAGGGCCCGACTTGCTGCCGAGTCGCCGCCTGGCCTAGATGAAGCGCATGGCCGAGACCAGGACGCTCAGGTTCACGCTGAACGGCGCGCCGAGGGAGGTGCCCCTCCAGGCGGGCCAGTCCCTCCTGCAGGTGCTCCGGGAGGACCTCCACGTCCACTCGGTGAAGGACGGGTGCGCGCCGCAGGGGCAGTGCGGCGCCTGCCTCGCGCTCGTCGACGGCAAGCCCAAGAACTCGTGCGCCGTCCCCGCCGAGAACGTGGACGGCCGCGCCGTCCTCACGCTGGAGGGCGTGTCCGAGGCCGAGAAGAAGCTCTACGCCGACGCCTTCCAGGCGGCGGCCGGCCTGCAGTGCGGGTTCTGCACGCCGGGGCTGGTGCTCCGCATCAAGTGGCTCACCGACCAGGAGAAGCCGGTCTCGCGCGCCGACATCGCGCGCGCGCTCGACGGCCACCTCTGCCGCTGCACCGGCTACGTCAAGATCATCGACGCGGTCGAGCTGGTCGTGGCGGCGAAGCGGCGGGGCGAGCTGCCCGTCCCCGTGACCGAGGGAGCGGTCGGCGCCCGCCTGCAGCGCTTCCAGGGGGGCGAGCTCTCGCTCGGCGAGAAGCCGTACGTCATCGACCTCGACTTCCCCGGCCTCCTGCACGGCGTCGTCGTGCTCTCGCCGCACGCCCGGGCCCGGGTCGTGCGCATCGACACGTCGCGCGCCCGCGCCGCTCCCGGCGTGGTCGCGGTCGCGACCGCGCGGGACGTCCCGGGCGACCGCTGGGTCGGGCTCATCTACCCCGACTGGCCCGTCTTCGTGGCCGAGGGCGAGGAGGTGCGCGCCGTCGGCGACGTGCTGGCGGCGGTGGCGGCGGAGACGCCGCGCCAGGCGCGCGAGGCGGCGGCGCTGGTCGAGGTGGAGTACGAGCCGCTCCCGCCGGTGCTCGACCCGGCCGAGGCGGTGAAGCCGGGCGCGGCGCGGGTGAACCCCCGCCACGAGAACGTGCTCTCCCGTACCGTCATCCGGCGCGGCGACGCCGACGCGGCGCTGGCGTCGTCGGCGCACGTCGTCTCCGGCACCTGGGTCACGCAGCGCATCGAGCACCTCTTCCTCGAGCCGGAGGCGGCGCTGGCGCGGCCGCTCCCGGACGGGCGCCTCCACCTCTACAGCCAGGGCCAGGGCATCTTCGACGACCGGCGGCAGGTCGCGTCGGTGCTGGGCGTCCCCGAGGACCGCGTCCACGTCGAGCTGTGCACGAACGGCGGCGCGTTCGGCGGCAAGGAGGACATGAGCATCCAGGCGCAGACGGCGGTGCTGGCGCGCATGACGGGCCGGCCGGTGCGCGTGGCGCTCGACCGCGAGCAGTCGATCCGGATGCACCCGAAGCGCCACCCCATGACCATGCAGTACACGGTCGGCTGCGACGCGGAGGGGCGGCTCACCGCGGTGCGGGCGCGCATCCTCGGCGACTCGGGCGCCTACGCCTCGGTCGGCGGCAAGGTGCTGGAGCGCGCCGCCGGCCACGCCTGCGGCCCGTACCGGGTGGCGAACGTCGACGTCGAGGCGGTCGCGGCCTACACCAACAACCCGCCCTGCGGCGCGATGCGAGGCTTCGGCGTCAACCAGACGAGCTTCGCCGTCGAGGGCTGCCTCGACCTCCTCGCGGCGAAGGCCGGGCTCGACGGGTGGGAGATGCGCTGGCGCAACGGGCTGCGCGTGGGCGACACCTTCTCCACCGGCCAGGTGCTGGAGAAGGGCGTCGGCCTCGAGCAGACGCTCCTCGCCGTGAAGGACGCCTACTACGCCGCGCGCAGGGCGGGGAAGGCGGTGGGCGTCGCCTGCGGCCTCAAGAACTCGGGCATCGGCAACGGCGCGCGCGAGCTCGGCAAGGTGGCCATGCGCGTCGAGCCGGACGGCACCGTCGCGCTCCACGCCGGGTTCACGGAGATGGGACAGGGGCTCCTCACCATCCTGCAGCAGTGCGCCGCCGAGGTGACCGGCCTGCCGGCGCGGACGTTCCGGCCGCGGGTGGACTCGCGCTACGAGCTCTCGGGCGGCCAGACGACCGGCTCGCGCGCCACGCTCCTCGGCGGCCGGGCCGCGGCCGACGCCGGCGCCAAGCTGCGCCGCGACCTCGACGCGGGCATGACGATCTCCGACCTCATCGGCCGGGAGTACCTCGGCGAGGTCGTCATCGACGACACGACCGCGCCGGGCCAGACGAAGAACGGCAAGGTGAAGACCCACACCGCCTTCGGCTGGGCGACGCAGGTCGTCATCCTCGACGGGAAGGGCGCGCTGGAGCGGGTGGTGGCCGCGCACGACGTCGGCCGGGCCATCAACCCCGCGCAGTGCGAGGCTCAGATCGAGGGCTCGGTGCACATGGGCCTCGGCTACGCGCTCACCGAGGAGCTGCCGTGCAAGGACGGCATGCCGGTGACGTTCCGCCTCCGCGACATCGGCGTGCTGCGCGCCCAGCACATGCCCCGGGTGGACGTCGTCCTCGTCGAGGTCCCGGAGCCGGAGGGCCCGTTCGGCGCGAAGGGCGTGGGCGAGATCGGGCTCGTGCCCACGGCGGGAGCGGTGGCGGCCGCGCTCGAGGCGTTCGACGGCACGCGTCGGTACCGGCTCCCGATGAAGGACTCGCCGGCCGCGAAGGCCATCAACGTCGGGCGGATTCCCGACGCCGACCGCGACGCCTGGCACTGATCGGGCCGGGCGGGCGCGCTGCGCGTCCCGCGCTCGCCGGGTTGCCCCCCCGGGGAGGCGCGGTTATGCGAGGCGCATTGGCCACGAGCGCCGAGCGACCCTCGCCAGACCGACTTTCACGGACGGTGCCGCTGAAGTGGTACCTCGTCGGCCTCGCCGTCGGGACGCTGCTCCCGGTGGTGGTCTTCGCGGGGATCGTCCTGGCGCGGCTCGCGGAGGAGGAGCGCTCGGAGCTGCTCGCCGAGCTCGAGCAGGACGCGCGGGCCCTGACGGGCTCGCTCGACCGGGAGATGGCTGCCAGCGTCCGAGCCCTCCAGGCGCTGGGAGAGTCGGACCGCCTCGACCGCGGCGACCTCGCCGCCTTCCAGGAGGAGGCGCAGCGCGTCCTGCGCACCGAGCCGTCGTGGCTGCGCATCCACCTGCTCTCCACGGACGGGCACCAGCTCGTGAACACGCGGTTCGGCCTCGGCCCGAACCTCCCTCCCGACCTCGACCCGGAGAGCCTGCGCCAGGCGGTGGATTCGGGGCGCCCCGAGGTGGGCACCCTCTTCCGCATGCGCGACGGCGAGCGCTGGGCCTTCTCCATGCGCGTCCCGGTCGTCCGCAACGGCGAGGTGCGCTACGTCCTCTCCGCCCTGACCACGCCCGAGGCCATTCGGGACCTGCTGGGGGAG
Source organism: Anaeromyxobacteraceae bacterium (assembly GCA_035719345.1). Taxonomy (GTDB): domain Bacteria; phylum Myxococcota; class Myxococcia; order Myxococcales; family Anaeromyxobacteraceae; genus Anaeromyxobacter_A. The sequence goes on along the minus strand of DASTGH010000015.1, from coordinate 1,491 downwards.
CACGTCAGCTCGCACCCCGAGTGGACGCGCACGGTGCTCGACCGCCGGGCGGTGGTGGCTGGCCGGACGAGCGAGAGCGGCGGTGCGCTGGGGCAGCCCGCACCCGCCGCCCTGATAACGAACCTGGGCGCCGCGCCCGAGGGCGTCTTCCGCAACGCCAGCCCGTCGGGGGAGCGCACCTACGTCGCGTTCAGCAGGTCGTCGCTGTCCGGCTGGGCCTGCGCGGTGACGATCCCGGCGGACGCCCTGGACGGCGCGGCGCGGCGCTCGCTCCTCGCCATCGCGGGCACGGGCCTCGTGCTCCTGCTCGTCTCGGCCGCCGGCGCGCTGTGGATGAGCCGCCGGCTCTCGCGCGGCATCGCCTCGGCGGCGGCCTCGGCCGACGCGCTGGCGCACGGCGGCCGCCCCGGGCCGACGCGCTCCTCGATCGCGGAGCTGCGCCACCTCGGCGCCGCGCTCGAGGGCTCCGCCGAGCTCCTCCGGGCGCGCGAGGAGGAACGCGACCAGCACCTCGCCCAGGCGCAGGCGCTCCGCCGGGAGGCCGAGGACGCCAACCGGACGAAGGACGAGTTCCTGGCCATGCTCGGGCACGAGCTGCGCAACCCGCTCGCGCCGATCTTCACCGCGCTCTCGGTGGCCGAGCTGCGCGGCCAGCCGCCCACGGCGGAGCACGCCGTCATCCGGCGCCAGGTCGAGCACCTGGCGCGCCTCGTGGACGACCTGCTCGACGTGTCGCGCATCACGCGCGGCGCGGTCGAGCTGCGGCTGGGCCGCATCGAGATCGCCCCGGTCGTGGACCGGGCGGTGGAGATGGCCGCGCCCCTGCTCGAGCTGCGGCGCCATCACCTGAAGGTGGAGGTGCCCGAGGACGGGCTCGCCGTGCTCGGCGACGAGGTGCGGCTGGCGCAGGTGGTGAGCAACCTCCTCACCAACGCGGCGCGCTACACGCCGCCCGGCGGCCACATCCGCGTGCAGGCCGAGGGCGAGGGCGAGCGCGTCGCGCTCTCGGTGACCGACGACGGCGTCGGGCTCGCCCCCGAGCTCCTGGGGCGCGTCTTCGAGCCGTTCGTGCAGGGCCCTCGCACGGCGGATCGCCGCGAGAGCGGCCTCGGGATCGGCCTCACGCTGGTGCGACACCTCGTCGAGCTGCACGGCGGCGGCGCGCAGGCGCGCAGCGAGGGGCCGGGGAAGGGGAGCACGTTCACGGTGTGGCTGCCGCGCGCCCCGCAGGACGCGCCGCCGGCGCCGCCGCGCGATGCGCGGCGGCCCAGGCCGACCGCCACCCCGCTGCGCATCCTGGTGGTGGACGACAACCCCGACGCCGCCGAGCTGCTCACCTCGCTCCTCACGGCCGTGGGGCACGACGTGCTCATGGCGCACGACGGCCCGGGTGCGCTGGCCGCGATCCGCGGCTTCACGCCGGACGTGGCGGTGCTCGACATCGGCCTGCCGGTGATGGACGGCTACGAGCTGGCGGCGCGCATCCGCGAG
>DASTGH010000014.1:0-8669 GCA_035719345.1 Anaeromyxobacteraceae bacterium | reverse complement strand
CAACGACGAGATCCGGCTCGTCACCATCGTCGGCAAGGCGGGCACCGGGAAGACGCTGCTCGCCATCGCCGCCGGCCTGCAGAAGACGATGGAGGACAGCGTCTACCAGAAGCTGCTCGTCTCCCGGCCCATCTTCCCGCTAGGGCGCGACATCGGTTACCTGCCCGGCGACGTGGAGGAGAAGCTCAACCCCTGGATGCAGCCCATCTTCGACAACGTCGAGTACCTCATGAACCTCTCGCGCTCCGAGAAGAAGCAGGGGCGCGGCTACCACGAGCTCATCGACCTCGGGATCATGGAGATCGAGCCGCTCACCTACATCCGCGGCCGCTCCATCCCGAACCAGTTCATCATCGTGGACGAGGCGCAGAACCTCACACCGCACGAGGTGAAGACCATCATCACGCGCGTCGGCGACGGGACGAAGATCGTCCTCACCGGCGACCCGTACCAGATCGACAACCCGTACGTGGACCAGACCAACAACGGCCTGGTGCACGTGGCGAACCGGTTCAAGCACGAGCGGCTGGCCGGCCACGTCACGATGAGCAAGGGCGAGCGCTCGCCCCTCGCCGAGCTGGCGGCGAACCTCCTCTAGGGCGGGCCTCCTCCCGCGCCGCCGGACGACCCGGGGCCGCGGCGCCCGTCCCGGCCGCGGCCGCCCGCCCGGTGGACGCGGGCGCGCCGTCCGTTCCGTCGTTACGGTTCCTCCATGGCGCGGGAAGGCCAGAACGCGGCGGTGGGAGCGGGCGGGCCGGTGCTCGACTATCCGCTCGAGTACGAGTTCAAGATCATGGGCCTCGCCGCCGACGACTTCCCGGAGCACGCGCGCCGCATCGTGGAGCGGGTGGTCGGCTCCGCGCCCGCCGAGCGCGTCACGGTGCGCCGGAGCGAGCACGGGAAGTACCACTCCGTCTCGGTGAGCGCGGTCCTGACGAGCGAGGAGCAGCGGCGCGCCGTGTACTTCGCGCTCCACGCCGACGAGCGGGTCGTCTACTACCTGTGAACGGCCGGCGGGCGGCGCCCGCCGGCCCTAGTTCACGAGGCGCGGCCGGCGCGGCTCCGGGGCCGGCGTGAAGTCCACCACCTCGACCGGCCGCGGCGCGATGCCGAACGTCACCGCGTCGCGCCAGCCCTCGGCGTCGCCGCCGATCTGCAGGGGCATGGGGCGCTCGAACTGGACCGCCACCCGCTCGGCGTGGAAGTCGAGCAGCCCGGGGTGGGCGAAGTCGCCCGACCAGATGCGCGGCAGGTTCCACAGCACCGTCGACACCGACAGCTTGGCCGCGACCCGGAGCTGCATGGTGCCGGGGCGCGCCCCGGCGAAGGGGAACGCGCGAAGGCCGAAGCCGTAGAAGGGGACGGTGCTCGCCGCCGCCATCATGCAGGGGCCGGCGTAGATGAGCTCGCCGTGGCCGATGGCCGGGCCGACCTGCCGGCCGCGCCCGTCGAGCCGGTAGGCCGCGCGCCCCAGGTTCACGATCTCGCAGTAGCTCGGCCGCCGCTCCACCAGGTAGCGGGGCGCCGAACGCACCGCGCCGGCGAGCAGGTAGCCGGGGAGGCCGGAGGTGGCGCCGCGCAGCGGGGTGCCGGCGAAGCGCGACTTCAGGCCGGCGTAGTCGTTGAGGACGGCGGCGTCGAGCCCCACCCCGGCGAACGGCGTCCGGCGGCCGTCGCAGGTGAGGAGGTCGAGGCGGCGCACGCCGGCGGCCGCCCCGCCTGCGAAGGCGGCGAGGTGCTCGACGTGCTGGTCCGGCCGCGCGCCCACCAGCTCGGCGACGGCGTTGCCGGTCCCGAGCGCGAGGACGCCGAAGCGGGGCACCGGCGAGCCGCGGCGCTCGGCGTGGTCGACGATCTGGTTCACCCAGCCGACGAACGTGCCGTCGCCCCCGCCCGTGAAGACGGTCCGGTAGCGGCGCGCCACGACCAGCTCGGCCACCGCCGCCGCCTCGCGGGCGTCCCGGGACAGGAACAGGTCGGAGGGGCCGACCACGTCCTCGAGCGCCCGGCGGACGTCGGCGTCCACCCGCTTCGCGTTGGCGTTGAGGAGCACCGCGAAGCGCGGCGCGGGCGGCGCGACGGACCTGAGGCTCACGGCCGAGGGTGTCATCATCGTGGCTGTCTCCGTCCCCATTCCGGTATGACTTCGACGCCGCACTCCCTTAGCAAGCGGAGCGCCACGTCGCGTCATTGCGGTAAGTGGCCGCAATCAGGGTTGATGGCAGACAAGAAACGTAGGCACGGGTGGGGCACAAAGCGCGTCGTCCAGGTGGCGGAGCGCGTAGCGCCCTTCGCACCCCCGGCGGGCGATCGGGCGGCCGCCAGCGTCGTTTGACAGCCTCCTTCGCGGACTTAGGTTGCGGCCACGGAGGATTTCCCAACATGGCGAAGATCATCGGCGTCGACCTGGGCACCACGAACTCGGTGGTGGCCGTGATGGAGGGCAAGGAGCCCGTCGTCATCACGAACGAGGAGGGCTCGCGCCTCACCCCGTCGGTCGTCGCCTACACGAAGGAGAACGAGCGGCTGGTGGGGCAGGTGGCCAAGCGCCAGGCCATCACCAACCCCGAGAAGACGATCTACTCGATCAAGCGCTTCATGGGCCGCCGCTACGGCGAGGTCGGCGACGAGACCAAGCGCGTCCCGTACAAGGTCGTCGAGGGGCCGAACGGCGACGCCCGCATCGAGATCGACGGCAAGCAGTACTCGCCGCCCGAGATCAGCGCCCAGGTGCTGCTCAAGCTGAAGCGCGCCGCCGAGACCTACCTCGGCGAGAAGGTGACGGACGCCGTCATCACGGTGCCCGCCTACTTCAACGACGCCCAGCGCCAGGCGACCAAGGACGCCGGCGAGATCGCCGGCCTCAAGGTGCGGCGCATCGTCAACGAGCCCACCGCGGCCGCGCTCGCCTACGGCCTCGACAAGAAGAAGAACGAGAAGATCGCGGTCTACGACTTCGGCGGCGGCACGTTCGACATCTCCATCCTGGAGGTGGGCGAGAACGTGGTCGAGGTGCTCGCCACGAACGGCGACACGCACCTGGGCGGCGACAACATCGACCAGCTCGTCATCGACTGGCTCATCGCCGAATTCAAGAAGGACACCGGCATCGACGTCTCCCGGGACAAGATGGTGCTGCAGCGGCTCAAGGAAGCCGCGGAGAAGGCCAAGATCGAGCTGTCGTCGACGATGGAGACGGAGATCAACCTCCCGTTCCTCACCGCCGACCAGACCGGCCCGAAGCACCTCGCCATCAAGCTCTCCCGCGCCAAGCTGGAGCAGATGGTGGAGCCGCTCGTCGAGCGCTCGCTCGGCCCGACGAAGAAGTGCCTCGCCGACGCCAAGCTCGAGCCGTCGCAGATCGACGAGATCGTCATGGTCGGCGGCCAGACGCGCATGCCGGCCATCGTCGCCTCGGTGAAGAAGTTCTTCGGCAAGGAGCCGAACCGCAGCGTCAACCCCGACGAGGTGGTCGCGGTCGGCGCGGCGGTGCAGGCGGGCGTGCTCTCGGGCGAGGTGAAGGACATCCTGCTCCTCGACGTGACGCCGCTCTCGCTCGGCGTGGAGACGCTCGGCGGGGTGATGACGAAGCTCATCGAGCGCAACACGACCATCCCCTGCAAGCGAGCGGAGACCTTCTCCACCGCCTCGGACAGCCAGACCTCGGTCGAGATCCACGTCCTGCAGGGCGAGCGCGAGATGGCGCGCGACAACCGCACGCTGGGGCGCTTCCACCTGGAGGGCATCCCGCCGGCGCCCCGCGGCCTGCCGCAGATCGAGGTGACGTTCGACATCGACGCGAACGGCATCCTCAACGTGTCCGCCAAGGACAAGGGCACGGCCAAGGAGACGAAGATCACCATCAGCCACTCGTCCGGCCTGGCCAAGGACGAGGTGGAGAAGATGGTCGCCGACGCCCGCAGCCACGAGGCGGAGGACAAGAAGCGCCGCGAGGAGGTCGAGGCCCGCAACCGCGCCGAGAACCTCGCCTACCAGATGGAGAAGCTGCTCAAGGACAACAAGGAGAAGCTCTCCGCCGGGACCGCCTCCGAGATCGAGGAGGCGATCAAGAAGGTCCACGAGGTGCGCGAGAAGGGGTCCGCCGACGACGTGAAGGCGGCGGTGGAGCGGCTGGAGAAGGCGAGCCACAAGGCCGCCGAGGAGCTGTACAAGTCGGCGGGCGCCGGTGGCCCCCAGGACGGCGGCCCGCGGCAGCCGCCGCCCCCGGAAGGCGGCAAGAAGGACGACGTCGTGGATGCGGAGTACAAGCAGGTGTAGCGCTGCGCGCTTCGACTCCGCTCGCTTCGCGAGCTACGCTCAGCGCGAACGTATCCCATGGATCGCTCGCCCTGAGCGTAGCGCCCCGCGCCAGCGGGGCGCGGAGTCGAAGGGCGCCCTGGCACGCCGCGGCCGGCGCCCTTACCATCGCCCCGTGCACGTCACCGTCCTCTCCAGGGCGCCGAACATCTACACGACGCGGCGCCTGGTCGAGGCGGCGCGCGCACGCGGCCACCGCGCGCGCGTGGTCGATCCGCTGGCGGTGGAGATGGGCCTCGGTGGCCCTCGCCCCGCGCTCTACCACCGCCGGCGGCGCTTTCCGCGCAGCGACGTCGTCATCCCCCGCATCGCGCTCTCCATCAACCCGTACGGCCTCGCCGTGGTGAGCCAGCTGCAGCTCCTGGGCGTGCCGGTGGTGAACGGGGCGGCGGGCATCGCCGCGTCGCGCGACAAGATGCGCTGCCTGCAGCTCCTCGCCGGGCGTGGCATCGCCGTCCCGCTCACCGTGATGGCGAGCGACGCGACCGGGCTCCGCCACATGGTGAAGCACGTGGGAGGGCTCCCCGTGCTGGTGAAGCTCCTCTCCCAGAGCGAGAAGACGGGCCTCATGATCTGCGAGACGCTGCAGTCGCTCGAGGCCGCGCTCGAGGCGATCCTCGGCCTGGGGCAGGACATCATGGTGCAGCAGTACGTGAAGGGGACGCGCGGTCGCGACCTGCGCGCCTTCGTGGTCGGCGGCCGGGTGGTGGCGGCGCTGCAGCGGAGCCCCCGCGCCGGGAGGCTGGCGCGCACGCTGGCGCGCGGCGCCAGGTTCCAGGCCTGCGCCCTCTCCGCGGTGGACGCCCGCACCGCGGTCGAGACCGCGCGCGTGGTGGGACTCGAGGTCTGCGCCGTCGACATGCTGGAGGGGAAGTCCGGCCCGCTCGTGTTCGAGGTGAACAGCTCGCCCGGCCTGCGCGACGCGGAGGAGGCGTGCGGCGTCGACGTCGCCGCGGCCGTCATCGAGCGCGCGGAACAGCAGCGCCGGCTTCAGCCGGCGCAAGAAGGCGTCTCACGGACGATGAGCTTCCGGTAGCACGAAGGCAAAACTACGCGGCGCCTGCTGGTGAGCAGGCGCCGCGTGCCCTCCGCCCTCCGCCCTTCAGTTCGCGAACCGGAACCGCTTCGCCCGCCCGCAGAAGCCGGCCGAATCCCCAGTGACGAAGGCGCCCTGCCAGCGCAGCTCGGCCATCCAGCCGCCGCCGGTGCCGGGCGGGATGGGCAGGACCGCGTTGCGCGCCACCTTCGGCACGAAGTCGTGGCTCGCCTCCCCCGCCGCCACCGCCGCGCCGGCGACGTCGAGCGGGTAGAGGTGCGCGCTCGGGTAGAAGTCGGTGACGAGCGTGTTCTCGACGTTCGCGTCGAGATCGACGCTCCAGTCGAACTGGAGGAAGAGCGCGCTCCCCAGGCTGTCGCCGGCTGCCGTCGAGGTCGTCACCGCGACGTCGGGGGCGCACGGCAGCACGAGCGTCTGCGAGGCGCCCGCGGCGGTCGCGACCAGGGTGACGCTCCCGTCGCCTGCGGGCTGCGGCTGGGCGCCGGCGGGATCGACGTGCCAGTACTTGGGCTGCACGCCCGGCGTCGCGTCGCGCACGAGCGCCACGCCGTTCAGGGTGACGGACGCATCGGCAGACGGCGCGGTGCCGTCGGTCGCCTCGACCAGCACGTCGCCGGCGAACGACGGCTCCCCGGCGAGCGGCGCGTCGACGAAGTAGAGCCGGCGCGCCTGGATCCGCAGGTTCCCCGTGATGGGCGGCGGGGGCGTGGTCGTGGGCGGGGGTGTGGTGGTGGGAGGCGGCGCGGTCGGCGGCGGCAGCGCCGGCGGCGGCGAGGTGGTGGGGGGGAGTGCGGCCGGCGGGGTCGAGGGACCGCTCCCTGCATCGGGCGGGGACGGCGGCGTCGTGGGGGGGGCCACGGGCGGCGTCGTCACCCCCGTCGGCGTGACCGAGCGCGGCGCGCCGCTCCCGCACGCCAGCGCGAGCGCGGCCAGGAGCGACGGGAGCGAGCGCTTCATCGTGACCCCTTCGGAGCTGCGCGGCCCGGCGCGGCGGCCGCCGCCGGGCGCGGGAAGCCCTGGCGTCCAGGATGTGAACAGTCGGTCCGTGCGACACGCCGCACGAGCGCGGGACACGCGCGCCGGCCTGTCGCCCGCGCGCCGGACACGGCCCGAGGCGCGCGGCCGGAATATCCGGCCCCCTCGAGCGTCTTTCCTTATGATGACGCGTCTCCGGAGGCCCTCCATGACCCGCGCCGTCGTCCTCGCCGCCGCGATCCTCGCCGCGCCTGCGCTCGCCGCCGACCCCGGCGCCGAGGCGGCGAAGGCCTACACCATCGACACGAGCGGCTCGACCGGGACCGTGAAGGCAGGGGAGCAGGGGAAGCTCGCCGTCACCATCAAGCCGACCGCCGCCGGGTGGCACGTCCACCCTCAGGCGCCCATGAAGGTGAGGTTCGAGGCACCTCCTGCCGTGAAGCTGGCCAGGGCGGAGCTGGGCCGGAAGGACCTGCCGGACCCCAAGGCCGAGCAGCCGAGGTTCGAGACGACGTTCGTGGCGTCGGCGGCGGGGGCCCTCGACGCCAAGGCGACCGTGGACTTCTTCGTGTGCAGCGACACCGCCTGCGTGAAGCAGGTCCGGACGGTCGCCATCCCGGTGAAGGTCCAGTGACGCCGCAGCCGGCGCCGGCGACCCCGTGAGGACCCTCTACGGCGTGAACCCCGTCCGCGAGCTCTTGCGCGCGGGCGGGGAGGGCGTCTCCGAGCTGTGGCTGGCCGAGGGCGGGGAGCGCGCGCGGGGCCTCGGCGACCTGGCGAGGATGGCGCGCGAGCGCGGGGCGAAGGTCCGCGACGCGCCGCGGGCCAAGCTCGACCGCCTGGCCGGCACCGATCGCCACCAGGGCGTGGTGGCGGTCGTGGCGGACTACCGCTACCGCGAGCTGGAGGACCTGCTGCGGCCGTCCGCCGCGCCGGGACGGCGGCCGCTGCTGGTGGCGCTCGACGGGATCGAGGACCCCCAGAACCTCGGGGCGATCATCCGCTCCGCGCACGCGCTGGGCGCGGACGGCGTGGTCATCCCCCGCGACCGGGCGGCCTCCATCACCCCCGCCGCCGCCAAGGCGTCGGCCGGCGCGGTCGAGCACTGCCCGGTGGCGCGGGTGACGAACCTGGCGCAGGCCATCGAGCGGATGAAGGAGGCCGGGGTCTGGACGGTGGCGCTCGCGGCGGACGCCGACCGCGACCTCGGTGCCCTGGACCTGCGCGACCCGGTCGCGATCGTCGTCGGGGCGGAGGGGAGCGGCGTCCGCCCGCTCGTGCGCCGCACCTGCGACCACGTGGCGCGCATCCCGATGAAGGGAAAGGTGGGGAGCCTCAACGCCTCGGCCTCCGCCGCCATCGCCCTCTACGAGGTCGCGCGCCAGCGGGCGCCGGACGGCGGATCGACGCGGGTCGTGCTTGACAAGCCGCCGGGAGGGGGCTAGAAACCGCCGCTCCACCGGCATGTGGCGGGCAGGGATCTGTTTTCTGGTTCGTTTTTGGGTTTCCCGGGCTGGCGTAGCTCAGCAGGTAGAGCAGCTGCCTTGTAAGCAGCAGGTCGCGGGTTCGAGTCCCACCGCCAGCTCCACTTCGAGGGCGGTGGCCAGGGCGAGAGAGAGCGTCGGAGGGGTTCCCGAGCGGCCAAAGGGAGCAGACTGTAAATCTGCCGGCTTACGCCTTCGGTGGTTCGAATCCACCCCCCTCCACCACAGTTGCTCGAGGACGAAAGGAATGCGGGAATAGCTCAGTTGGTAGAGCGTCAGCCTTCCAAGCTGAATGTCGCGGGTTCGAATCCCGTTTCCCGCTCCAGTGCGGAAGAGAGAGATAGGCCCTCTTAGCTCAGTCGGCAGAGCGCGTCCTTGGTAAGGACGAGGTCTCCAGTTCAATCCTGGAAGAGGGCTCCAGTACTCGCCGTAAGGTCGTACGGCAGCGGACACCGGGAGCGCACATGGCCAAGGAAAAGTTCGAGCGCAACAAGCCCCACGTGAACGTCGGGACGATCGGTCACGTCGACCACGGCAAGACGACGCTCACGGCCGCCATCACCAAGTACGCAGCGCAGAAGGGCCTCGCGCAGTTCATGGCGTACGACCAGATCGACAAGGCGCCGGAGGAGCGGGAGCGCGGCATCACCATCGCGACGGCGCACGTCGAGTACCAGACGGCGGCCCGGCACTACGCGCACGTCGACTGCCCCGGCCACGCCGACTACGTGAAGAACATGATCACCGGCGCGGCGCAGATGGACGGCGCCATCCTGGTGGTCTCCGCCGCCGACGGCCCGATGCCGCAGACGCGCGAGCACATCCTGCTCGCCCGC
>DASTGH010000013.1:0-3491 GCA_035719345.1 Anaeromyxobacteraceae bacterium | reverse complement strand
GCCGGCGCCCTCGGCCGCCCAGGCCGCGAGCGCGGCGCCGGCGGCCGGCGCGTCCTCCTCGGCGACGGCGATGGCCCAGCCGCCGCCCTCGGCCGGCTCGACCGCGTGGGCGATGCCGGCCGACTCCAGCACCAGGGAGCGCTCGTGTGCGCCCTCGAGGTCGGTGGCGGGGCCGAGCTGCACGCCCCCGGATCTGTCGAGACGGCCGGCGCGCCGCTCGCGGACGGGGGGTGCGCGCCGCCGTTGCCACGCGGCGGGCGCGCGTGCCAGGATGCGCACACCCGCGCACATGCGCGGCGCCGCCGACGGGGAGGGCGGCCGGCGATGGCTCGTTCCGTGGACGTGAGGCTCGCCGTCGCCTGCTGCCTCGCGCTCGCCGCCACTGCCGCCGGCGCCTCCGACGGCCTCCGCATCACCGGCACCGGCACCGCCCTCGGCGCGATGCGGCGGGTGGCCGCCGCCTACGGGAAGGCGAGCCCCGGCGGATCGGTCCAGGTCCTCCCCAGCCTCGGCAGCTCCGGGGCGGTGAAGGCGGTGGCCGACGGCGCCATCGACCTCGCCCTCACGGGCCGGCCCCTCAAGCCCGACGAGCGGTCGCGTGCGATCGTCGCCCTGCCGTACGCGCGCACCCCGTTCGTGCTCGCCGCCGGCCCTCGCGTGGGGGTCACCGGGCTCGGCACCGAGGAGCTGGTCCGGATCTACCGCGGCGACCTCGCCACCTGGCCGAACGGCGAGCGCGTGCGCCTCGTGCTGCGGCCGCGCAGCGACATCGACACGGCGCTCCTGGCGGGCCTCTCGCCCGCCATGGCGTCCGCCGTGGACGCGGCCTTCGCGCGGGAGGGGATGCTCGTGGCCGCGACGAACCAGGACTGCCACGAGATCCTCGTCCGCACCCCGGGGTCGGTCGGCCCGTCCACGCTCACGCAGATCGCGACCGAGGACCCGTCGCTGCGCGCCCTGGCGTGGAACGGCGTCGAGCCGACGCTGGAGAACCTCGCCGCCGGCCGCTACCCGCTCGAGAAGACGCTCCATGCCGTGGTCCGCAGGCCGCCATCGGCCGCCGTCCGGCGGTTCCTCGAGTTCCTCGGGTCGCGCGAGGCCCGGGCCATCCTGCAGGAGGCGGGGAACCTGCCCGTGCCGCTCCCCGCGCCGGACTAGGCGATGCCCGACCGCCGGCTCTCCAGGCTCCTGTCGAGCTCCGCCGCCGTGCTCACCGCGGCGGCGCTGGTCCTGCCCTGCGGCCTGTACGTGTCGCTCAGCTACCAGCGGCTCGTGGGCAGCGTGGAGGCGGAGGCCGAGCTCGACGCCCTCGGCATCAACCGGATCATCGCGGTGAACCCCGATCTCTGGGAGTACGAGCAGGTCCGGCTGCGGGAGTTCCTCGACAGCCGGCGCCGCCGCGCCGACCCCGAGCGCCGGCGCATCATCAGCCTCGACGAAGGGGTGGTCGCGGAGAGCGCCGATCCCCTGGGCCGCCCGGTCATCACCCGCTCCTCGGCGCTGCGCGACGCGGGCGCGGTGGTCGGCCGGATCGAGATCTCCCGCTCGCTCCGGCCAGTGCTGCTGCGCGCCGGGCTGCTCGCGCTCCTGCTCCTGCCCGTCGCCGGGCTCGCCTTCATGGCGCTGCGCAACGTGCCGCTCCGGGCGGTGCGGCAGAGCGAGGAGGCGCTGCGGCGGGAGCGCGACAGGGCGCAGAAGGTCCTCGACGTCGCCGGCGTGGCCTTCGTCATCGTCGATGGGGCCGGGCGCGTCGGGCTCGTGAACCGCCGCGGCGCCGAGATCCTCGGCCGGAGCGAGGCGGAGGTCACGGGGCGCGCCTGGGTGGAGTCCTTCGTGGACCCGCCGGACCGGGCGCGCGTCGCGGCGCGGCTGGCCGCGCCGGTGCCGCCGGGCGAGGTCTTCGAGATCGAGTACGCGGTGATGCGGCCCGGCGGCGAGCGGCGCACGCTCTCCTGGTACGTGACGGCGCTGGGCGCCGGCGTCGAGCCGGGCGGCCTGCTCGCCTCGGGCGTGGACATCACCACGCAGCGCCGCCTCGAGGCGCAGGTCGGCCACCAGAAGAAGCTCGAGGCGCTGAGCGAGATGGCGAGCGGCGTGGCGCACGACTTCAACAACGTGCTCACCGTCATCCGGGGCTACGCGCAGGTGCTCCGCACCGAGGTGGCCCCGGGCTCGGCGCCGCGCTCCTGCGCCGACGAGATCCTGGCTGCCGCCGAGCGCGCCTGCGCGCTCACCGGCAGCCTCCTCACCTTCAGCCGCCGCCGCGAGGTGCAGCTCGAGCCGGTGGACCTCGCGGACCTGATCGATCGCTCGCAGCGGCTGCTCCGCCACCTCGTGCGCAGGGGCGTCGAGCTCAGGACCGACGCGGACGCGGGGCCGCTGCCCATCCTGGGCGATCGGGCCCAGCTCGAGCAGGTGCTCATGAACCTCGTCACCAACGCCCGCGACGCGCTGCCCATCGGCGGCGTCATCAGCGTGGCCGTGGCGCGGGTGCGGCTCGACGACCAGGGCGCGCTGGAGGCCGGCCTGGACGGGCCGGGCGACTATGCGCGGGTCGCCGTCTCGGACGACGGGGTGGGGATGGACGAGGAGACGCAGGCCCGCCTCTTCGAGCCGTTCTTCACGACGAAGGAGCCGGGCAAGGGCACGGGCCTCGGCCTCGCCATCGCCTACGGGATCGTGAAGAAGCACGGCGGCGCCATCGCGGTGCGGAGCGAGCCCGGTCGCGGCAGCACCTTCACCTTCTTCGTCCCGCTGCGCGCGGCGGTCCGGGAGCGGTCGGCGGAGCCGGCGGCGGGAGCCGCGTAGCGGCCACCCGCCGGGGCCGACTCACGGCGCCATCGTCTCGGCCGTGACCTCCCAGCCGGCGTCGACGCCGCCCGGGAGCATCTGACCCCGGTCCTCGCCGACCTCGGCGTCGACGAGCTGGTTGAGCTTCTCGTTCATCGCCAGGACGAGCTCGCGGTGGCGATCGCCCATCGCGAGGTTCTCCATCTCGAGCGGGTCGGCGGCGGTGTCGAAGAGCTCGAGGTCGTCGTGGCGCCGGAGCTCCTCCAGCGTCTCCGGGCGGTGGTGCTGCTTCGGCGAGAAGTAGCGCGCGAACACGTACCGTCCGTCGTACACGGACCGCACGGCACCCCGCTTCGCCATGTCGGGGACGATCCCGGCCGCCTTGAGCTCGGTCGGCTTGCCCCCCGCCCGCACGTGCTTCGTGAGGTGCCACTTCCCCTTGTATGCGGTGTAGTAACCGGCGCCGCGCAGCAGGTGGCCGAGCGTCGGGATCTCGGGAGACATGCTCTCGATCCACGGGAAGTTCGTGTTGTCGAACATCCGCGTCCGCTGGATGTGCTGCCCCGTGTACAGGACCGAGCGCGACGGCGTGCACACGCAGGAGTTGATCCGGTGGTTGACGAACGTCGTGCCGCGCTTCGCGAGCCGCTCGTGGGCGGGCAGCCGGTAGCCCGCGGGGAGCTCGCCGGGCCGGAAGAACC
>DASTGH010000012.1:0-16869 GCA_035719345.1 Anaeromyxobacteraceae bacterium | reverse complement strand
GGACGGGTGAGCCTCGTCCGCGCGCTCGGCCGGTTCGCGCGACCCGCGCCGGCGGCCGGGCCCGGCGGGGCGGCCGCCTGCGAGCTGTGCGCGGCGCCGGCGTCCGAGCCTCACCCGCACGTCGTCGATCTCGAGGCGCGGGCGCTCCGCTGCGCATGCCTCACCTGCTCCCGCCTCTTCGCGCAGCCGGGGGCGGGAGCGCGCTTCCGGACCGTGCCCGACCGCGTCGTGGCGGAGCCGGGCCCCGGCCCCGACGCCGCGGAATGGGCCGCGCTCGGGATCCCGGTGCGGCTCGCGTTCGTCTTCAGGAGCTCCCGGTCGGGAAGGTGGGCCGTCTCGTTCCCCGGTCCGGCGGGCACGGTCGAGGGTGACCTCCCGCAGGAGGCCTGGGCGCGGATGGCCCGCACGCTGCCGCTCGCGTCCCGCCTCGAGCCCGACGTCGAGGCGCTGCTCTTCCGGGGCGATCGGGGCGCTCCGCGGCTCGAGGTGCTCCTCGTGCCCATCGACGCCTGCTACGCCCTGGCCGGGAGGCTCCGCGGCGCGTGGAGGGGGATCGACGGCGGCCCCGGGGCGCGTGCCGAGGTGGACGGGGTCATCGCCGCGCTGCGCGCACGCGCCCGCCCGCTGCCGGCGCTCGCGCGCCAGGAGGTCGCGCCGTGAGCTTCGATCGCGCGCGCCGGATCGCCGACGCCGTGCTGCTCGAGGGCTACGTGCTGTACCCCTACCGAGCGTCGTCGGCGAAGAACCGGTGGCGCTTTCCCTTCGGCGTCCTCGCGCCGCGCGACTGGAGCGAGGCCGGCGGGTGCGAGCCCTGGTGGATGGAGGCGCAGTGCCTCGTCGAGCCCCTCGGGAGCCCGCACGTGCGCGGCCGGCTGCGCTTCCTGCGCGCCCGGCGCCGCACCGTCGCGGCGCGCGATCCGGTCGACGGCTCGTACCGTCCGGTGGACGCGCTCGACGCCGGCGGGCGGCTCGCCCTCGCGTGGGACGAGGGCGAGGCGCGCGAGGTCGACTTCGAGGACGTCCCCGGCGCCTCCGCGACGGTGCCGTTCGCCATGGCCGCCGAGCGGCAGGAGGAGCCGCTCCCGGACGCGTCGGGTGCTCCCGCGGGTCGCGTGCTGCGCGCCGGCGCGGCCATCTCCGGCGTCGTCGCCGTCCGCAGCGAGCCGGTGCCCGCCGACCGGCCGCTCCTCCGCCTCTCGGTCCGGGTCGAGAACCGGACGTCATGGGCCGACCCCGCCGCCTCGCGGGACGCGATCCTGCCGGCGTCCTGCCTCGCCGCGCACCTCCTGCTCGCGGTCGAGGGCGGCGCGTTCGTCTCGCTGCTCGACCCGCCGGCGTGGGCCGCGGCCGCGGCGGCCGCGTGCCGGAGCACGCGCGCCTACCCCGTCCTGGCCGGCGCCGAGGGCGAGCGCGACCTCGTCCTCGCCTCGCCCATCATCCTCTACGACCATCCGCGCATCGCGCCCGAGAGCCCCGGCGACTTCTTCGACGCCTGCGAGATCGACGAGCTGCTGGCGCTGCGCACCGCCACCCTGGGGGACGCCGAGAAGCGCGAGGCGCGCGCGACCGACCCGCGCGCGGCGGCGGTGCTCGACCGGGTGGCCGGCCTGTCGCCCGAGCTCCTGGGGCAGCTGCACGGGGCGACGCGCGACCTCCGCGCCGCCGAGATGGTGCCGCGGGCGCCCCCGCCGGCGGGAGGCTCGGTGCCGCGGCCCGGCCAGCGCGTCCGGCTGCGGCCGGGGTGCCGCCGCACCGACGCGCAGGACCTGCTCTACGCCGGGCTCACCGCCACCGTCCGGGCCGTCCACCGCGACGTCGACGACGGGGAGTGGCTGGCGGTGACCATCGACGACGACCCCGCGGCCGAGCTGCACGACTGGTACGGCCGCCACCACTACTACCGGTTGGACGAGGTCGAGCCGCTGGCCGAGGAGGGCGCCGCGCCATGAACGTGCTGGTCGCGGGCGTGGGGAACGTCTTCCTCGGCGACGACGGGTTCGGCGCGGAGGTGGCGCGGCGCCTGGCGCGCGAGGCGGTGCCGGCTGGCGTCGAGGTGACCGACTTCGGGATCCGCGGGATCCACCTCGCCTACCGGCTGCTGGAACCGCTCTCGCTGCTCGTCGTGGCGGACCTGGCGCGGCGTGGAGGTCCGCCGGGGACGCTCTACGTCATCGAGCCCGACCTCGGGGCGCTCCCACCGGGCGGCGCGGACGCGCACGGCTTCGACCTGCCGTCGGTGTTCGCGGCCGTGAAGGACCTCGGTGGCCGGCTGCCGCCGGTCCGCATCGTCGGCTGCGAGCCGGCGAGCGTCGAGGAGGGCATGGGGCTGAGCCCGCCCGTCGAGGCGGCGGTCGGGCCGGCGGTGGCGCTGGTCCGCGAGATCGCCGCGAGCGGCGCAGGGACCGGGCGGGGGTACGAGGAGGAGCGCGCATGAGAGGACCCATGAGAGTTCGATGGAAGAGGACCCGGCGGCGTCGAGGGCTCCTGGCTGCGGGCATCGCGCTCGGCGCGCTGATGATCGCGCTGCCGCTCATGCCGAGCCTGCGGCGGTACGTGCGGATCGAGACGATGTGAGCGGGCAGGGGCGGCGTCCGGCGTGTGCGGCCGTGTGCGGCGGGAGAGGCCGTCCGGCCTACATCGGGGCTTGCGAACCTCCTGCGGATCGGGCGACCAAGGGCCGCGACGGCAGCCGGTGTCCCTTGATTGCGTGACACCAAACCGTCGCAGCAGCCTGCAGATGCCGTGCGTCCCGAGCGCCCCGAATCGCGGGCCCGGTCGCCTCGGCGCGGAGCAGGTCCACCCCCTCGCCACGGACGAAAGGGTCCCCGTGAACGACCAGCCTCGCATCGTCATCGTCGGCGCCGGCTTTGCCGGCCTGAACTGCGCTCGCTCGCTCTCCAGGGCGCCGGTGAACGTCACCCTCGTCGACCGCCGCAACCACCACCTCTTCCAGCCGCTCCTCTACCAGGTCGCGACCGGGGCCCTGAACCCGGCGGACATCGCGGCGCCGGCGCGGAGCGTGCTGCGGCGCCAGAAGAACACGGACGTGCTGCTCGCCGACGTGCTCGACGTGGACCTCGACGCCCGGCAGGTGCACCTCGACGGCGGCGCGTCGCTCCCCTACGACCAGCTCGTGGTCGCGACGGGCGCCACGCACGCCTACTTCGGCCACCCGGAGTGGGCGAGGTACGCGCCCGGGCTCAAGACGATCGAGGACGCGCTCGAGATCCGGCGGCGCATCCTCGTCGCCTTCGAGCGCGCCGAGCGGGAGACCGATCCGGCGCGCCAGCGCGCCTGGCTCACCTTCGTGGTGGTCGGCGGCGGCCCGACCGGCGTCGAGCTGGCGGGGGCGGTGGCGGAGATCGCGCGCTTCACGCTCGCGAGCGAGTTCCGCCACGTCGATCCCCACCGCGCCCGCGTGATGCTGCTCCAGTCGGCCGAGCGCGTCCTGCCGGCGTACTCGCCCGCCTCGTCGCGCGCGGCGCAGCGCCAGCTCGAGCGGGTGGGGGTGCACGTGAACACGGGGGTGCGCGTCACCGGCATCGACGCCGCGGGCGTGAGCACCGGCCGCGAGCGCATCGAGGCGCGCACGGTGCTGTGGGCCGCGGGCGTCGCCGCCTCGCCTCTCGGCCGGGCGCTCGGCGCCCCGCTCGACACCGCCGGGCGCGTCCTCGTCACGCCGGAGCTGACGCTCCCCGGCCACGACGAGGTCCACGTCATCGGCGACGTCGCCGCGGCGCGCCGCGAGGACGGGACGTCGGTGCCGGGCGTGGCGCCGGCGGCCATCCAGCAGGGCCGCCACGCCGCCAGGAACGTCCTGCGGGGCCTGGGCGGCGAGCCGCTCCTCCCGTTCACGTACCGTGACAAGGGGAACATGGCGACCATCGGGCGCGCGGCCGCCGTGGCCGAGACGCGGCGCTGGCGGTCCTCCGGGCTCGTCGCCTGGGTCGCCTGGCTCCTCATCCACATCCTCTTCCTCGTCGGCTTCCGCAACCGCTTCGCGGTCCTCCTGCAGTGGCTCCACCACCACACGACGCACGCGCGCGGCTCGCGCCTCATCACCGCCACCGCCGCGTCGCCGTGGGAGGGGGCGCCCGCCGTCGCGGCCGAGCCTCCGCCGCCGCTGGCGCGGGTGGGTTGAGCCGCCGTCGGGCGCGCTCGCCCGGCCCCGGCGGGTGCGGGCGCGCCCGACACCGTGTCGCTCCCGGCGGGCGCCCCGCGGCCGTGGATCGCGCGGGCGGACGTGCATCGCCCGTATCCGGCGGTCGGGCAGCGGACTTGCAACGCCGGAGCCGTGCACCCAGGGGGACATGGAGGCGGCGATGCTCCGCGCCGAGCGAATGGTCCATCTGGTCGCGTGCCGAAGGTGCTCCGGGATGAAGCGCCAGCGGTGCGCCGGCTGCGACGGGCAGGGATTCCACACCCATACCGCGAGGCGAACCCGCTACGACGGCCGCCCCGAGTTCGTCGCCGAGCGCCTTCCGTGCGGCCCCTGCTGTGGCATCGGGTACGTCCTCTGCACCGGCTGCGGAGGGAAGGGGCGCGTGATCCGCTGACTGCCGCCGCTGCACGTCCGCCGACGCGCCGCTAGGAGAGCCGGGGACAGGCCCGGTCGAGTGCCGGGGGCCAGCGGAGCGAAACCTTCGCCTTGGCCGGGTGTGGATGCGAGAGGGAGGTCTCGTGAGGACACTCAGCCCGGCCCCTCTCCTGGCGCTCGCCCTGGTGGTCGCCCCGGCCGTCGCGCGCGCCGCGCACGCCACGGTCGCCGCGGCCGAGGCGCAGGTCCACGCTTCGCCCGATCCGGCCTCGCCCGTCATCCACACGTTCCCACAGGGCACGCGTCTGACCGTGTCCGACCGCGGTGGATACGGTTTCCGGACGGTGCGCCTGCCGGATGGCAGGTACGGATTCGTCCCCGAGGGCGCGCTCGCGCTCGAGCAGTCTGCGGCCCCGCCGCCGCCCCCGCCACCCCAGGCAGCCCCGCCCGCGCCGCCCGCGCGCCCGCCACCTCCGCCGTCCTATCCGTACCCGCCGCCCCCGTATCCGCCGCCGTACCCGCCGTACCGCCCCGCGTACGTCGTCGATCCGACCGCGTTCAGGCACATGGGGTTCTTCTTCCGCCTGGACCTCGGCTTCGGCTACGCGAGCTCCTCGACGTCGCCGAGCGACACGCTGTTCATCTTCGACTCCAGCCACGGGTTCGCCGGCGACCTCGCCGTCGCCGTGGGCGGCGCCCTCCACGAGAACTTCATCCTGGCGGGCGAGTTCTGGTGGAGCTGGACGGCGTGGCCGGAGCAGACGTTCCGGGGCGTGCCGGTCGCGGGCAGCGGCGGGCTCGCCAACTCGATCTTCGGCTTCGGCCCGCACTTCACCTGGTACTTCATGCCGGCCAACGTGTTCTTCGGCGTGACGCCCTCGATGACGTGGCTGAGCTTCAGCGACGCCTTCGGCAGCTTCCAGACCGACATCGGCTTCGGCACTCGGTTCACCCTCGGGAAGGACTGGTGGGTGGGGCCCCACCTCGGGATGGGCCTCTCGACGTGGTTCCTGTTCAGCTTCAACACGGAGGGCTCGGGGTCGCGCGCGACGTGGGACACGTTCGCGGGCGGGCTCGGGTTCTCGATGAGCGTGAACTGATCGCCGTGCGTCGCATCGCCGGGGCGGAGGAGGGCGCGCGCGAGCTGGCGCGCGTGATCGCTCGATCGAGGAGCGCGGTCGTCTTCACGGGGGCCGGCATCAGCACCGAGTCGGGCATCCCCGACTTCCGCAGCCCGGGCGGCATCTGGACGCGATTCCGGCCCGTCGACTTCGCGGACTTCGTCGCCTCCGAGGACGCGCGCCGCGAGGCGTGGCGTCGCCGCTTCGCGCTCGACGAGACGCTGGCGCGGGCGGCGCCGAACCGCGGCCACCGCGCCGTCGCCGAGCTGGTGCGGCGCGGCCTGGTCTCCACCGTCGTCACGCAGAACGTCGACGGACTGCACCAGGCCTCGGGCGTGCCGGAGGAGCAGGTCGTGGAGCTGCACGGCAACACGACCTACGCGCGCTGCCTCGGCTGTGGCCGGCGGCACGAGCTCGCCGAGGTCCGCGCGCGGTTCGAGCGCGACGGCCGCCCACCGAGCTGCGGCGCCTGCGGCGGACACGTGAAGACCGCGACCATCTCCTTCGGGCAGCCGATGCCGCCGGAGGCGATGGCGCGCGCCGCGGCCGCGTCGCTCGCCTGCGACCTGTTCCTGGCGGCCGGCTCCTCGCTCGTCGTCCACCCCGCGGCGTCGTTCCCCGTGCTGGCCAGGCGCGGCGGCGCGAGGCTCGCCATCCTCAACCGGGAGCCGACCGGGCTCGACGACCTCGCCGAGCTGGTCCTGAACGCCGAGATCGGACCGACGCTGGGCGGCGCCGTCGGGGTGGAGTGACATGCTGGTCTTCGAGCTCGTCATCGCGCTGCTGCTCGGCGGCGCGGCGCTCACCGCGCTGTCGCGGCGCATCGGCACGCCCTATCCGGCGCTGGTGGCGCTCGCCGGCGCGGGTCTGGCGCTCGTCCCCGGTACGCCCACCCTCACCCTCGACCCGGAGCTGGCGCTCACGCTGTTCGTGGCGCCGGTGCTGCTCGACGCGGCGTTCGACTCGTCCGCGCGCGATCTCCGGGCGAACTGGCGCCCCGTGGTCGGGCTCGCCATCGGCGCGGTCGCCCTGACCGTCGCCGCGGTCGCGGTGGCGGTCCGCTGGCTCGTGCCGGGCATGCCCTGGGCCATCGCGGTGGCGCTCGGCGCCATCGTCGCGCCGCCCGACGCGGCCGCCGCCACGGCGGTGCTGCAGCAGCTCCGGCCACCGCACCGCCTGCTCGTCATCCTGGAGGGCGAGAGCCTCTTCAACGACGCCAGCGCGCTGCTCGTGTACCGCCTCGCTCTCGGGGTGGCGCTGGCCGGCTCGCTCTCGCCGGCGAGGGCGGTCCCGCTGCTCCTGGTGGTGACGGCGGGCAGCGCGCTGCTCGGGCTGGTGCTGTCGCGCCTCCTCATCCCGGTCATCGCGCGCATCCAGGACGTCGGGATCGCGGTGGTGGTCCAGTTCTGCGGGACGTTCGCGGTGTGGATGATCGCCGAGCGCCTGCGGCTCTCCGGCATCCTCACCGTGGTCGTCTTCGCCATGGCGAGCGCGCGCCGCGCGGCCGACGTCACGCCGGCGCGCCTGCGCATGCCGTCCTACGCCGTGTGGGGGTTCGCCGTCTTCGTGCTCAACGTGCTCGCGTTCATCCTCGTCGGGTTCCAGCTGAAGGCCATCCTGCAGCGGATCGACACGCCCACGCTGCTCGAGTACGCCCGCGTCGCCGCGGCGGCGTGCCTGGCCACGATCCTGGCGCGCATCGCCTGGGTCTCGGGCGCCGCCGCGCTGAGCCGGTGGCGGTGCCGGCCGGCGCAGGACGGCGAGGAGGCGCGCCGCGACGCGGTGGGCCTGTCGCCGCGCGCCGCCGCCGTCGTGGGGTGGTGCGGCATGCGCGGCATCGTCACCCTGGCCGCGGCGCTGGCGCTCCCCGTCGGCCGGCCCGACGGCGCGCCCTTCCCCTACCGCGACCTCGTCGTGTTCACGGCGTTCTCGGTCGTGCTCGGGACCCTCGTCCTCCAGGGCATGACCCTGCGCCCGCTCATGGCCGTGCTCCGGCTCGAGGACGACGGATCGGTCGAGCGGGAGGTGCGGCTCGCCCGCGTCGAGACCTTGCGCGCCGCCCTCGCCGCCACGGCCCACGTCCCCGGCGACGAGATGGCGAGCGTGCTGCGGCGCCGGTACGAGCTGCTGCTGCGGCGCGCCGAGGAGGAGATGGCCGACGGCGCGCGCGGCCCGGTCGACGGCGCGCGCGCTCCCGGCCCGGACGGTGACGCCGCCTTCGCCCGCGCGGCCAGCTCGGCGGAGCGGCGGCGGCTGCTCGCCCTGCGGGAGGACGGCACCATCGGGGACGCGGCGTTCCAGCGCGTGGAGCAGGAGCTGGACGTGGAGGAGCTGGAGCTGGAGCAGCTCGCCCGCGAGAGCGATTTGGGCGGGCGCGTGTGACGGCGGCGCGGCGTCGTACCTCGGACGGGGCTGCCCCCGATAGGGCAGGACCTTCACGGATCGATCGGCCAGGGCCTAGATCGGCCGGATGCGGGGCGCCATCCCGGACGCCGCGGACGACGCGGACCTCGACCTCCTGGAGCTGATCTCCGCCCCGATCTGGGTCACGGCGTGCGACGGTCGCGTGCTGCGCGTGAACTCCGCGGCGGCGGCGATGCTCGGCTACGACGCCGCGGCGCTCGCGCGTTTCACGATGGGTGAGCTGACCCACCCCGGCGACCAGGCGGACCGCCTGCGCCAGCAGGAGGAGCTGCGCGCGACGGGCGCGCTGGTGGCGCGCCGGCGGATCCGGCACCGGGACGGCCATTACCTGCTGGTGGAGGGGCGCGCGCGCCTCGACGCGCGCGGGCGCATCGTGACGGTGGTCGAGGACGTCTCGGCGCTCGAGTCCACCCGGCGCGCGCTCGCCGACAGCGAGAGCGAGTTCAGCGCCATCTTCGGGCTCTCGGCCACCGGCAAGCTGCAGGCGGATGCCGGCACGCTGCGCTTCCTCCGCGTGAACGCGAAGTTCTGCGAGATCACCGGCTACACCGAGGCGGAGCTGCTCGGGAAGACGTTCACTGCGTGCCCGTGGGCGGCGAGGTCAACGTCTACGGCCAGGACGTCACCGCCGTGAAGCGCGTCGAGGCGAGCCTCCGCGAGGCGGACCGCCGCAAGGACGAGTTCCTGGCGATGCTCTCCCACGAGCTTCGCAACCCGCTCGCGCCGGTGCGCAACTCGATCCACATCCTCAAGCGCGCACCGAGGGGGAGCGAGGCGGCGGAGCGCGCCCTCGCCGTCATCGACCGCCAGGTGGAGCACATCACCCGGCTCGTCTCCGACCTGCTCGACGTCACGCGCATCGCCCGCGGCAAGATCGAGCTCCACCGCGAGACGGTGGACCTGGCCGAGCTGACGCGCCGGGCGGGCGAGGATCTCGCCTCGGTGCTGGACGGGAGGCAGCTCCGGGTGGCGCTGCGCGTCCCGCCGCGGCCGCTGTGGGTGCACGGCGACGCGACCCGGCTCTCGCAGGTGATCGGGAACCTCCTCAACAACGCGGCGAAGTTCACGCCGGCGGGCGGGGAGGTGGGCATCGACCTCGCGGAGCGGGACGGCGCGGTCGAGCTGCGCGTGCGCGACACGGGCATCGGGATCGCGCCCGAGTTCGTCTCCGAGATCTTCGAGCCCTTCGTCCAGGCCGAGCAGCCCCTGGCGCGGACCCACGGCGGCCTCGGGCTGGGTCTCGCCCTGGTCAAGGGCGTCGTCGAGCTGCACGGCGGCTCGGTCGAGGCGCACAGCGGAGGGGAGGGGATGGGCGCCGAGTTCAGGGTGCGCCTGCCGCTCGCCGCCCGCGCCGGCGACCCGTCGATCCCCGCCGACGCGGGCCCGCAACGGCCGGGGGTGCAGCGCCGCGTCCTCGTCGTCGACGACAACACCGACGCGGCGGAGACGCTCGCCGACCTGGTCCGGCTGCTGGGCGGCGAGGCGGAGATCGCCCACGACGCCGGCTCGGCGCTGGAGCGCATCCGCAGGCGGCCGCCGGACGTGCTCCTCTGCGACATCGGGCTCCCCGGCGTCACCGGCTACGACCTGGCGCGCCAGCTCCGCGCCGGCGGCTGGCGCCGGCTCAGGATGGTCGCGGTCACCGGCTACGCCTCCCCGGAGGACCGCGCCCGGGCGCGCGAGGCGGGCTTCGACGACCACATCGCCAAGCCGCCTGCTCCCGGGGACCTCGTCCGCGTGCTGTCCGGCGCCGCCTCCGGGTAGCGCGTCAGGGCCGCCGCGGCGGGCTCATCGTCCGGCCCGGGTCGCGCACCACCGCGTCGCCGAGGACCTCGTCGATGCGCCCGAGCAGGCTCGCGTCCAGCTTCACCCCGGCCGCCTTCACGTTCTCGCGGACCTGCTCCGGCCGCGAGGCCCCGATGATGGCCGCCGAGACGTTGCCGTTCTGCAGCACCCAGGCCACCGCCAGCTGCGCCATGGAGAGCCCGGCCTCCTGCGCGATGGGCTTCAGCCGCTGCACGCGGGCGAGCACGTCGTCGTTCATGAAGCGCGCGATGAACTGCGAGCCGGAGGCGTCGGTGGCGCGGCTTCCCCCCGGGGGCGGGCGGCCAGGGAGGTACTTGCCGGTGAGCACGCCCTGGGCGATGGGCGACCACACGATCTGCCCGAGCCCGTGCCGCTCGCTCGCCGGGACGACCTCGGCCTCGATCACGCGCCACAGCATCGAGTACTGCGGCTGGTTGCTGACGAGCGGCACCCGGAGCTCGCGCGCCAGCGCCGCGCCCTGGGCGATCTGGTCCGCCGTCCACTCCGAGACGCCCACGTAGAGGACCTTGCCCTGGCGGACGAGGTCGGCGAAGGCGCTCATCGTCTCCTCGAGCGGCGTCTCGAAGTCGAACCGGTGCGCCTGGTACAGGTCCACGTACTCGGTGCGCAGGCGGTGCAGGCTGCCGTGGATCGATTCGACGACGTGCTTGCGCGAGAGGCCGCGGTCGTTCGGCCCGGGGCCGGTCGGCCAGTACACCTTGGTGCAGATCTCGAGCCCCTGCCGCCGCTGCCCGGCGAGTGCCTCGCCCAGCACCTCCTCGGCGCGCGTGCCGGCGTAGACGTCCGCGGTGTCGAAGGTGGTGATGCCCTCCTCCAGCGCCGCCCGCACGCAGGCGACCGCCGCGTCCTTCTCCACCTGCGAGCCGTGGGTGATCCAGTTGCCGTAGGCGATCTCGGAGACGACGAGGCCGCTCCGGCCGAGGTGTCGATGGTTCATGCGGGCTCTTCTAGCTCCGGCGGCGCGCTCGGGCCTCCCCGCGCGACGCGACCCGAGAAACGTGAAGGGCCGCTTGCGGCGGCCCGTCGTCGTCGCGGAACCGAGTTGCGCCCCTGCTAGGGCGAGCACGCCCGCGTCAGGATCTGGCGCGGTGGGCGTTCCCCGGCGGTGCGGAGCAGCGCCTCCAGGATGAGCTCCGGGCGCACCTGGGCCGGCATGGAGGACCAGCGTCCGGTGCGGTCGTCCCCGAGGAGCACGAGCCCGGTGTGCCGGGCCCGGTCGGCGTCCACGGCCGGATCGCGGTCGGCGACACCGAGGAACCGGCGGATCCCGTCGATGTCCTCTCGCGCCCCGGTGAGCCAGATCCACCCCGGCCTGCCCCCGTGCGCCGCCATGTAGCGGCGCATGGCCTCGGGCGTGTCGCGCTCGGGGTCGAGCGAGATCGTGAGGTGGAAGACGTCGCGCCCGAAGCGCTGGCCGAGCAGCCGCTGCACCTCGACGAGCCGCGCGGTGGAGAGGGGGCACTTCCCGGTGCAGCGCGTGTACGCGAAGTTCACCATGACCACGCGGCCCCGCACCAGGTCGTCGTAGAAGCGGACCTCCTTCCCCTCCTGCGTGACGAGGCGGGGGTCGGGGAAGCGGCGCGGCGAGCCGGCGACGGTGGCGGCGGCGGTGGGCGCGGCGCCCAGCGCGAGCGCGGCGAGCGAGAGGGGCATGGCTCACCCCACCACGTCGAAGCGGGTCATCATGGCGTCGTCCTCGTGCTCGGTGTTGTGGCAGTGGAAGACGAACCGCCCCGGGTGGTCGCGGAAGCGCATGAAGATCTCGGCCGTGTCGCCCGGTCCGAGCAGGGTCGTGTCGCGCTTGAAGAAGTTCGGGGGCGAGAGCGGTTGCTGCGGCAGCACGCGGCTCGCGTCGAACGTCTGGATCTGGTGCGCCTCGAGGTGGATGTGGATGGGGTGCCACCATCCGCCGCCGCCGTTCTTGAGGATCCAGCGCTCGGCGGTCCCGAGCGCCGGGTTGGCGTCGGAGCGGGCCGGGTCGAAGAAGCGCCCGTTGATCTGCCAGGCGCCGTCGCTGCGCTCGAACTCGAACTGGCGCGTGCGCACGATCTCGCCGGGGCCGATGGGGGTGTTGGGCCGGAGCCGGGTCCCGGGCGCGACGGTGGCGTCGGGGGCGGCGGAGCGAGGACCCACGCGGAACTGCACGAGCGGGACGGGAGGCATGAGGTCGGGGTTCCGGAGATCGCCGCCCGGCCCGCGCCCGTTGTCCTGCCGGAGGATGTTCTGCAGGTAGACGAGATCCGGCGAGTTGGTGAAGTCGATGACGAGGTCGGCGCGCTGCGCGTTGGCGAGCAGGATGCTGCTGCGCTGCACGGCCACCGGCAGGAGCCAGCTGTCGGCCGCGATCTGGAGGAACGGCTGCCCGCTGGAGAGGTTGAGCAGGTAGAAGCGGGCGTTGGAGCCGTCGAGGATGCGGAAGCGGTACTTGCGCCGCTCCACGTTGAAGAAGGGCTGCGCCTTTCCGTTCGCCACGAAGACGTCGCCGAGGAAGCCGTCGTGGTTGAACGGGTTGAAGAAGAGCGTCCCGTCGGCGTTGAATGCCTTGTCCTGCAGCGCCATCGGCACGTCGAAGGCGGGCGCCGGGAGCACGCCGGAAGAGATGAGCCCGTCCTCCAGCGCGTCGGTGGAGATGGTGAAGGCGGCCAGCCCCGAGTAGACGTTCGGCCCGGTGATGCCCGGCGCGTGGTCGTGGTACCACATCGTGGAGGGGTTCTCGTTGGGGTCGCCGCCGGCCGAGGCGTTGGGGTAGCAGTAGTCGCGCGACTCGCCGGGGAAGATGACCTCGTCCGGGAACGGCGACCCGTCGGAGGCGGCCGGGTTGTGTCCGCCGTGCTGGTGGACCACGGTCTCGACCGGCAGCTCGTTGACCATGCGGACCACGTCGGGGATGCCGGTGTGCGAGCGGAGGGTCGGCCCCGGGTACAGGCCGTCGTAGCCCTGGATCGGCGTATCGACGCCCGGGATGATCTGGGCGACCGCGCGCCGCATGTGCACCTCGTGGAACACGGCGGGGGCCGTGGTCGGGACGCCGAAGACGCACTGCTGGGCGAAGGGCGGGACCGCCGGCATGAGCGGCGGGCGGGGCATCTCCACCGTGAAGGGCGTGAAGCGGATGGGGGTCATCGCCACCTGGGCCCGCGCCGGGCGAGGCTCGAGCGCTTCCCCGAGGAGCGCCGAGCCTCCGACCGTCATGCCCAGCTTGAGCAGATCGCGACGCGTGAGACGTACACGACGACCGTTTCCAGAGGAACGCCCCGTCCTCATGCGAGACTCCTTCGTGTTCTGGTCCGAGCTGCGGCGCGCGAGGTGCCACCCGGCACCCCTACTTCGAGTGTTGCTCCGGCCGTAGCGGCGCGACACTGGGCAGCCCGGCGCGCCCTGTTAACCACTGGTCCGGGTTCCCTCCCCGGAAGGCTCTTTTGACGACCCGTCGGTGGAGCGGGTGCGGGCGCGCGGCTCCGCGCGAGCGGGCGGGCGCCGCGCGCCGCGGCGCGATATGGCTGGTCGACCATGTCCCACCTCTCGGCAGCCTGGCCCGAGCTGCCGCTCGCGCCCTGGCGGGCGACGCGCGACACACTCCACATGTGGACGCAGATCGTCGGGAAGTCGCTGCTCGCCTGCCCGCCCCAGAACCACTGGTGGCACTGCGCGCTGCGCGTCTCGGCGCGCGGGCTCGTCACGCCCGCGCCCATCGCCTCGGGCGACGGTGCGTTCGAGGTGGAGCTCGACCTCGTCGACCACGTGCTCGCCGT
This sequence comes from Anaeromyxobacteraceae bacterium, assembly GCA_035719345.1. GTDB lineage: Bacteria > Myxococcota > Myxococcia > Myxococcales > Anaeromyxobacteraceae > Anaeromyxobacter_A. The sequence goes on along the minus strand of DASTGH010000012.1, from coordinate 3,208 downwards.
GCGCGGCGATCGGCGCACGGTCACGGCGCCGCTCGTGCCGCGGACGGTGCGCGCCTTCCACGAGGAGTACCTGGCGCTGGTCCGCGCCGTCGGCGCGGACGTGCACCTGTGGACGACCCCGGTCGAGGTGCACGCCCCCATCGCCTTCGACCGCGACGAGGTGCACCGCGACTACGACGCGGCGGCCGCGCACCGCTTCTGGCAGGTGCTGCGGCGCTGCGACGCCGTGTTCAAGGGCCTCGCCGACGGGTTCGTCGGCAAGCAGAGCCCGGTGCACTTCTGGTGGGGCAGCTTCGACCTCGCCGCGACGCGCTTCTCCGGCCGGCGCGCGCCGGAACGGGTGGGCGCCGACGCCATCACGCGCGAGGCGTACTCCCACGAGGTCATCTCGTTCGGCTTCTGGCCGGGCGGCGCGCTGCCCGACGGCCGGACGGTGGAGGAGCCCATCCTCTTCGCGTACGCGGCGCCGACGCCGGAGGGGTTCGCGGCCGCCCGGGTCCGCCCCGCCGCGGCGCGCTGGGATGAGCGCCTCGGCGAGTTCGTCCTCCCCTACGAGGCGGTGCGGACGGCGGACGATCCGGCCGGCGCCGTGCGCGCCTTCTGCGAGAGCGTCTACGAGGCGGGAGCCACCCTCGGGCGCTGGGACCGCGAGGCGCTCGAGCGCCGCTGAGGCATCCGGCCCCGCCGCCTCAGCCGGCGATCTCGGCCAGCAACGATCGCCACGCCTCGCGCTCGCGCGCGGGCTCGACGAGCGGTGCGAGGCGGGCGCTGGCGAGGCGCAGCTCCTCCCTGAAGGCGGGCTCCTCCTCCGCGCGCCGCAGCAGGGCGGCGAGCGCGTCGGCGTCGCCGACGGGGAAGAGGCCGGGGTGGTCCGGCCCGAGGATGCCCATCGACCCCGCGATCCGCGTCGACAGCACCGGCACGCCCGCGGCGATCGCCTCCGAGAGCGCGTTCGAGCCGCCCTCCGAGCGCGAGGTGATGAGGAGCAGGGCGCTCCCGGCGAGCGTCGCCAGCGCTCGCCGGCGCGGCACGGCGCCCCGCCACTCGTAGGCGGGGCTCGCCGCCATCCGTTCCCGGGCGCGCTCGGCCGCGCCCGGCTCCAGGGCGGCGCCGAGGTGCACGACGCGGACGCGCGAGGTCGCCGGCAGCCGCCGCGCGGCCTCGGCGGCGAGGAAGGCGTCCTTGACCGGCCGGACGTGCGCGAGCAGACAGGCCTGCACCACCCCCGCCGGCGCGGGATCCGGCGGCACCGGGCGGGCGGACTGCACCACGGCGCGCGCCTTGGCGCGGGCCGCGGGCGCGAGCGCCTCGAGCGCCAGCGGCTGGAGGACCACGAGGCGGGTCGCCAGCTCGAGCGACCGCCCCCCCTCGGCCGACCCCGGCAGCTCCCCGTAGAGATCGGTGCCGGTCAGCGCGACCACGAGCGGCGCGGCCGGGTGGCGCTCGCGGAAGCGCCGGATGGACGGGGCGCTCTTCGTCGCGTGCAGCGCCACGAGCAGGTCGCAGGGTTCGCCTTGCCAGGCCTCGCGCAGCGTCACCCGGTGGCCGAGCGCGCGCAGGTGCGCCGCCCACCGCAGCGCGGTGACGCGGTTCCCGGCGTGAGACCCGCGGCGCGCCGGCGTGGCGAGGACGATGGTCAGGCGGCGCACGTGCGGAAGCCTGCCCAGGGGTCGCGCCGGTCGGGCGTGTAGAAGTTGCGCCAGGTGTTCCTGAGGAGCCGGCCCGGCGTGGCGAAGCTGCCGCCGCGCAGCACCTTGTGGCTGCCGAACCAGGGGGCGGAGTACTCGCGGTACGCCCCCGGCTCGAACCCCGGGTACGGCAGGAAGTCGCTCGCCGTCCACTCCCAGACGTTGCCGAGGAGCTGCCGGCAGCCGAACGCGCTGTCGCCGGCGGCGAGGGCCGCGACGGGCGCAGCGCGCAGCGCGCGGGCGTCGAGGTGCGCCCGGGAGGCGCCGGGCGGCTCCTCGCCCCAGGGGTAGCGGCGCTTGCGTGCGGAGAGCGATCCGCCCGGGCCGGGCTCGCCCGCTGCGGCTGCCTCCCACTCCGACTCCGTGGGCAGGCGGCGCCCCGCCCAGCGGCAGAACGCGTCGGCCTCGTACCAGCAGACGTTCACGACCGGGAGGTCGGGCTCGAGCGGCACCTGGCGATCGAACTCGCGCCGGCTCCATCCGCCGGCGGCGCGCTCCCAGTAGACCGGGTGCGCGGCGCCCGCCTCCTCCCGCCAGCGCCAGCCCTCGGCCGTCCACAGCTCGCGGCGCCGGTACCCGCCGTCGCCGACGAACTCGGCGAACCGGGCCTGGGTCACCGGCGCGCGCGCGATCCGGAAGGGCGAGAGCTCCACCGGGTGGGCGCGGCGCTCGTTGTCGAAGGCGAAGCCGGCGTCGTCGGGCGCGCCGAGGAGGAACGTGCCCCCCGGCACCTGGGCGTCGCCGGCGGGGAGCGCGGGCGAGGCGCTCGCACCCGGCGGTGGGGCGGCGCCGGGCAGCGCCGGCGCGCGCCATCCCAGCGTCTGGCGAGAGAAGGCCATCGCCTCGAAGTGCATGTCCTCGTGGAAGACGGTGAGCCGCGCCAGCTCGCGCTCGCGCTCGCCGGCGCGGGCCAGGCCGTCGAGCACGCGGTCCTCCACCTCGGCGAGGTAGGCGAGCGTCCCGGCGAGCGTGGGGAGGGGCAGCTCCCAGCGCGCGTCGTGCGGCACCGCCGACGAGTCGTAGAGGGCGTCCCCGTCGGCGCGCAGCGGCGGCCGCCCCAGCGCGTGCCGCAGCACCCATCGCTCCTGGAACCAGGCGACGTGTCCCAGCTCCCACAGGGGAGGGTTCACGATGGCGAGGCGCGGGCCGAGCAGCGCGTCCGGAGCCAGCGCGTCCGCGAGCGCGATCGTGCGGGCGCGGGCGCCGCGGATCCAGGCCGCCAGGTCGTCGTCCATGCCTCCCGGGGCATAAGGTCGAGCCCCCGGCCTCGCAGCGGTGCGCGCTAGCTCCGGGCCCGGTCCACCGGATGACCGCCGGCGGCCCACGCCTTGAACCCGCCCGCCACGTGGGCGACGCGCGAGATGCCCATGTCCTTCAGCGTCCGCGCCGCGAGCGCCGAGCGCCCGCCGCTCGCGCAGTAGAGGAGGAGCGTCTTGCCCGACGAGAAGACCGGCTTGTGGTACGGGCTCTCCGGATCCGCGTAGAACTCGAGGAGGCCGCGGGGCGCCCGCTCCGCGCCC
>DASTGH010000011.1:0-9909 GCA_035719345.1 Anaeromyxobacteraceae bacterium | reverse complement strand
CTCGCGGCGCGCCTCCGCGAGCGCGCGGGAACGCTCCGCGTCCATCTCCGGGTGAAACTGTACGCAACGCACCGCGTCGCCGACGGCGAAAGCCTGGATCGGCGACATCGCGTTCGTCGCCAGCAGCGTCGCGCCCGGGGGTAGCTCCGCGACGTGGTCCTCGTGCGTCTGCTGGACGAGGAGGGTGCGGCGCGCGGCGACCGCGTTCGAGGGCCTGCCGGACCCGGTGCCAGGTGGGCCTGGGGCGAAGAGCGGGTCGGCGACGCCGTCGTCGGTCAGCGACACCTCGCTGGTGCCCGCCTCCCGCCCCCGCGGGTTCCTCTCGACCCGTCCACCGAGGGCGCGCGCGAGGAGCTGATGACCGAAGCAGACCCCGAGCACGGGGCGGGTCCGCGCCGCGTCGAGCATGGAGCCGGCGGCGTCGTCCATCCAGGGCTCGGGCTCCGTCACCGACCGCGGCGATCCGGTCATGAGCACGCCGTCGAACCCGGCGAGATCGGGCAGCTTCTCCTCCCACGCGCGGACGACGCGGCACCCCGCGTGCGGCGCGACCACCCGGGCGAACCAGTCGCCGTAGTCGCCGAAGCGCGAGCGCACCGCCGGGTCCGTCGTGCCGGCCTGGAGGATGAGGACGCGTCTCATGGGGGGTCGGCTCGATCGACGCCGGGAGGGTTCCTTATGTTCAGCCGTCGCCACCACCTACCTACGAGGTGGTGCGCCTGCCCGGAACTGCAAGCGAGGTGCCCATGGTACGCGCCGAGACCCTCGACCTCGACCGGCTCCGCGTCCTGTTCGAGGAGCGGAAGGTGACGAAGGTCAAGATCGGGGGGTTCGACGTCGACGGCGTCCTCCGCGGCAAGTACGTCTCGCTCGACAAGTTCTTCTCCGCGGCGCAGGGCGGGCTGGGCTTCTGCGACGTCATCTTCGGCTGGGACCTGCACGATCAGCTCTACGACAACTCGACGGTCACGGGCTGGCACACCGGCTACCCGGACGCGCTCGCCACCATCGACCTGTCCACGTTCCGGGTCATCCCGTGGGAGCCGGGCACCGCCGCCTTCCTCCTCGACTTCTGCGACCGCGAGGGCCGGCCCCTGGCCGTGTCGCCGCGCCAGGTGCTGCAGCGCGTGCTCGCCCGCGCCGGGAAGGCCGGCTTCGAGGCGCGCCTCGCCGCGGAGTACGAGTTCTTCTTCTTCAGGGAGACGCCGGAGTCGGTGCGCGCCAAGAGCTACGCCGGGCTCACCCCGCTCACGCCCGGCATGTTCGGCTACTCGTGGCTCCGCGCCTCCGAGTCGCGCGATCTCGTGCACGCGCTGCAGGACGAGCTCGCCGCCTTCGACCTCCAGATCGAGGGCTTCCACACCGAGACCGGGCCGGGCGTGTACGAGGCGGCCATCGCCGTCGACGGCGGGCTGCGCGCCGCCGACAAGGCGGCGCTCTTCAAGACGGCGGTGAAGGAGATCGCGCACCGCTTCGGCGCGATGCCGTGCTTCATGGCGAAGTGGAACGAGAAGCTGCCCGGGTGCTCGGGACACATCCACCTCTCCCTGTGGAACGGCGGGCACAACGCCTTCGCGGACGGCGGCGGCGGGATGTCGCGGACCATGGAGCACGCGCTCGCGGGCCAGCTCGCGCTCATGCCGGAGCTGACCGGCGTCATCGCACCCACCGTCAATTCCTACAAGCGCATGGTGGAGGGCGCCTGGGCGCCGACCACCGCCACCTGGGGGATCGAGAACCGGACCACCGCGCTCCGCGCCATCCCCGGCAGCGCCAAGTCGACCCGCATCGAGTACCGCATGGCGGCGGCCGACATGAACCCGTACCTGGCCATGGCCGCCGCGGTCGGCTCGGCGCTGTGGGGCATCGAGCGCGGGCTCGCGCCGCCGCCGCCGGTCAAGGGCAACGCCTACGCCGCCCGGGAGGCGCCGGCGCTCCCGCGCTCGCTCGCCGAGGCGACGGCGCGCCTGCGCGACAGCGCCGCGGCGCGGGAGATCCTGGGGCAGGAGTTCGTCGACCACTATGTCCGCACCCGGGAGTGGGAGGTGCGGCAGTGGGAGCGGGCGGTGACGACGTGGGAGCTGGAGCGCTACTTCGAGATCATATGACCTCGCCTCGACTATCCATGATCACCGAGTTCTCCTTCCCCACCCGCATCGTCTTCGGCGAGGGCGCCCTGCGCGAGGTGCCGAACCACCTCGCCCGCCTCGGCGTGAAGAAGCCGCTCGTCGTCACCGACGCGGGCGTGGTCGCGAGCGGCCTCCTCGGCCGCCTGGTCGCGACGCTCGACGCCGAGCGCGTGCCGTTCGCCGTGTTCGACGCGGTCGAGCCGAACCCGACGGGCGCCACCGTCGAGAACGGCCTCTCCGCCTGGCGCGAGCACGGCTGCGACGGCATCGTCGGCCTGGGCGGCGGCTCGGCGCTCGACGCGGCGAAGGGCGTGCGCCTGCTCGCGACGCACCCGCTGCCGCTCGCGCAGTACGACGACGCGCGCGACGGCTGGCGGCTCGTCACGAACCCCATGCCGCCGCTCGTCGCCATCCCGACGACCGCCGGCACCGGCTCCGAGGTCGGCCGCAGCTTCGTGGTGACGCTCCCCGAGACGGGCCGGAAGACGGTCATCTTCGCGCCGCCGCTCATGCCGTCGGTGGCCATCTGCGACCCGGCGCTCACCTTCGACCTGCCGGCGCGGCTCACCGCCGCGACCGGGATGGATGCGTTCACGCACAACCTGGAGGCGCTCTGCGCCAAGGGCTTCCATCCGCTGGCCGACGCCATGGCGGTGAAGGGGATCGAGCTGTGCGGCCGGTTCCTCGTCCGCGCCGTCAAGGACGGCCGCGACGCCGAGGCGCGCGCCGGGATGATGATCGCCGCCATCACCGGCGCCACCGCCTTCCAGAAGGGGCTCGGCGCCGCGCACGCGCTGGCCCACGCGCTCACGCCCATCGCCGGCGTGCACCACGGGCTGGCGAACGCGATCGTCCTCCCGTACGTCATGGAGTTCAACCTCCAGGCCGCCGCCCCCCGCCTCGCCGAGGCCGCCCGGGCGCTCGGCGAGCCGCCGGCGGAGGAGGACGACCTGGCGCGCCGCGCGGTCGAGCGCGTCCGCGCGATGGCGCGCGAGGCGGGCATCCCGCCCCGCCTCGCCGACGTGGGCGTGAAGGAGAGCATGCTGCCGCTCCTCACCGAGAAGGCGTTCGAGGACGCGAGCCACGGCTCGAACCCGCGGCCCTGCCGGCCGGCGGATCTGGCCGCGCTCCTGCGCGCCGCGCTCTAGATCGCGCCGAGCGCCGAGGCCACGGCGCCGAACTGGCACGCGGCCGCGACGATGACGAGGGCGTGGAAGACCTCGTGGTACCCGAACACCGCCGGGAACGGGTCCGGGCGCTTCGCCGCGTACACGCCGGCGCCGACGGTGTACGCGAGCCCGCCCCCGAGGAGGAGCGCGAGCGCCCCGCCGCCGATCGCCTGGTGGAGCCGCGGCAGCACCGGCACGATGACCCAGCCGAGCACGACGTAGATGGCCGCCATGAGCGGCTTCGGCGGATTCCCCCAGGCCAGCGCCAGGGTGATGCCCGCGGCGGCCCCGGCCCACACCACCGCCAGCACCGCGATGCCGGGGCCCGGCGTGAGCCGCAGCGACAGCGGCGTGTAGGTACCGGCGATGAGGAGGAAGATGGCGGAGTGGTCCACCCGCCCGAGGAGGTCCCTGGCCCGCGGCGGCCAGAAGGGCCGGTGATAGAGCGCGCTCACGGCGAACAGCGTCACGAGGCTCGCGCCGTAGATCGCCGCCGCCACCGCCCCCCGGCCGGGCGGCGCCGCCGCGACGAGCGCCAGCGCCGCCGGCGCCGCCAGGAACGCGGCCACCTGGTGGGAGACGCCCCGCAGCCGCGGCTTCGTCCGGCGCGGCGCGCCGGCGTTCCCCGTCGCGTGGCTCACGCTCGTGTCGATGGCCGAGTCCCCCGATCCCTCCATCCGACTGTGCGCACCGCGCGTCATGGGCGCGTCACGGCGAGGCGGCGATGTGGGGCGACGTGGGACGCGCTCCGCCCGGCGCTCGGGCCCTCGTGCACGACGCCGCAGCCGGAACCCGCTACGGTGGGCGCCGTGAGCTGCCCCCGACTCGCCCTCCCGCTCGCCGCCGCGCTGCTCGCCTGCGGCGGGTCGACGCCGTCGCCGTCGCCGCCCGCGGCCCCGTCCCCCGGCGGCGGCGCGACGTCGCTGCCCACCGGCGACGCCTGCCTCGGGGCCGGCCTCCTCGACGCGCTCGGGCGGAGCCACCTCCTCGTCGGCCTCTCCGGGGACGAGGCCTCCGCCGACGCGGCGCCGTACGACCTCCGGTACCAGTACATCTCCGGCGGCATCGCGCCCGGCGCCGGACCGTGCACCAGTTGCGCACAGGCGAGCTGCCGCGCCTGGTGGGGCTGCTGGCAGGACTGGAACGCCGCGCCCGGGCAGTTCGTGGAGGGATTCGTGGCGACCGCGCAGAGCGCGGCAGGCGGCGCCCAGGTCCCGATGTTCACGTACTACCAGCTCCTGCAGTCGATGAGCCCGCCGCAGGAAGGCCGCCCCGAGGTGGCGCAGGTGGCGGACCGCGCGTTCGTGTCGCGCTACCTCGCCGACTTCCGCCTCCTGCTGGAGAAGATCGGGACGGCGCAGGCGCTCGTGCACCTCGAGCCCGATTTCTGGGGCTACGCCGCGCAGCTGAGCGCGGCGACGGGCGTCGAGTGCTCCGGGATCCCGGCCGCCGTGGCGACAGCGGCGCCGGCGGAATGCGCCGGGCTGCCCGAGACTCTGGCGGGGCTCGGCCGCTGCATGATCCGGATGGTTCGCAGGCACGCGCCGCAGGCGAAGGTGGGGCTGCACGCCTCGGGCTGGGGCACGAACTTCGACGTCCTCATGAACCGCGACCCGGCCTTCGACGTGGCGGGCCACGCCCGGCAGCTCGGCGAGTTCCTCGCGGGTTGCGGCGCGGGCGAGGGCGACTTCGTGGCGGCCGACATGAACGACGTCGACGCGGGCACGAACGGCAAGTGGTGGGACGCGACCAATGCCACCTTGCCGAGCTTCCACCAGGCGTTCCAGTGGGCGCGGATCGTGGCCGAGACCGTCGGCCGGCCCATCCTGTGGTGGCAGACCCCCGTCGGCGACATGGGGCTCGCGAACCCCGCCGCCCGCGACAACCGCCTCGACTACGCGTTCGATCACATGGACGAGCTCGCGGCCTCGCACGCGGTCGGCATCGCGTTCGGCGCCGGCGCGGCCGGGATCTCGGACCCCGGGAACGACGGCGGGCACCTCGCGCGCCGCGCCACCGCCCACGCCGCCGCCGGCGGCCAGCCGCTCTGCGGCCCCTGACCGCACGGCCGGCCGCTCGGTTTCGCGGCAGGCGGCGCCGGGTTAGACTCCCGCGCCTCACGAGGGAGTCCCCCGATGCTCGTCGTCATGAAGCCCCACGCCACCCAGGCGGAGGTCGAGGCGGTGGCGGACAAGATCCGGTCGCTGGGCCTCACGCCGCACGCCATCCCCGGCGCGCAGCGCGTCGCCATCGGCATCACCGGCAACAAGGGACCGCTGGAGCCGGAGCTCTTCTGCTCGATGCCCGGGGTGGCCGACGCCATCCGCGTCTCCCAGCCGTTCAAGCTCGTCTCGCGCGAGGTGAAGGAGGAGGACACGGTCCTCGACGTGGGCGGCGTCCGCCTCGGCGGGAGCGCCATCGCCGTCATGGCCGGGCCCTGCTCGGTCGAGTCGAGGGACCAGCTCCTCGAGGCGGCGCACGGGGTGAAGAAGCACGGCGCCACCTTCCTGCGCGGCGGCGCCTTCAAGCCGCGCACGAGCCCCTACGAGTTCCAGGGCCTCGGGGAGGAGGGCCTGAAGCTGCTGGCGCTGGCGCGCGAGGCGACCGGCCTCAAGGTCGTGACCGAGGTGATGGACGCGGACGACCTTCACATGATCGCCGAGTACGCCGACGTGCTGCAGATCGGCGCCCGCAACATGCAGAACTACTCGCTGCTGAAGCGGCTCGGCGCGGTGCAGAAGCCGATCCTGCTGAAGCGCGGGCCCGCCGCCACCATCCGCGAGCTCCTCATGGCGGCGGAGTACATCGTCTCGAACGGCAACTACCAGGTGGCGCTCTGCGAGCGCGGCATCCGCACCTTCGAGACGATGACGCGCAACACGCTCGACCTCAACGCCGTGCCGGTGCTGAAGGCGCTCACCCACCTGCCGGTGGTGGTCGACCCCTCGCACGGCATCGGCCTGCGCAAGCACGTGCCGGCCATGGCGCGCGCGGGCGTGGCCGCCGGGGCGGACGGGCTCATCGTCGAGGTGCACCCCGCGCCGGAGCGAGCGCTCTCCGACGGTCACCAGTCGCTGGCGCTCCCCGAGTTCGCCGAGCTCATGCAGCAGGTGCGGATCATCGCCGGCGCCATCGGCCGGCCCATGTAGCTACGGCGCCGGCAGGGGGCGCGGGTCCGACTCCACCTCCGCCGGCCACACCCAGAAGCGGCGGCCGTCCCACCAGAAGAGCGCCACCTGCTCCTGCTCGCGGGCGAGGCGCGAGGCCTCCTCGCGCGAGAGCGCCACCGCCACGCAGCGCGCGCGGTGGCCGCCGTCGGGCGCGGTCGCGTCGACGCGCCGGAACGGGACTCCGTCCTTGGCCAGCCGCTCCTCGAAGCGGAGGGTGCGCCGGATGTTCTCTCTCGCGCGGCGCTCGGCCTCCTCCGGCGAGAGGTCCTCCGGCTCCTCGCCGCGCGGGCTCTCCGCGGTGAGCACGGCGAAGCTCGGGCCGAGCTCGAGCTCGCGCAGCGCGCGGCGCTCGTCGTCATCGGGCCGGAAGCGCAGGTCGATGCGCGGCCCGCCGTCGAACGACAGCCTGGTCGCCGGGTAGGCCTCGAAGCTCTCCTCGCGCTCGCGCTCGGTCGTCATGGCGTGCACTTCGTCGACGGAGCCCACCACCGCAATCTGCGCACGGGCGGGGGTTGCGGGAGCGCTCGCCGCCCGCTACGCTGCTCGTCGTGAGCCTCGCTGCGCATCGATTTACCGCGCCCCCGCTCCCCTACGGGAACGGGATGGCCGCGCGCGCCTGAGCGCTCGCTCCTCCTCCCGAAGACCGTGCCTGGGGGTCGGGGGCCACCCGTCCGGACGTCCCCCTCGCTGTCGTAGTCTGTCGCCGCCAGCACCCAGGAGAACGAGTCCCTTGCCGCCCCACAAGACCGACGACCTCCGCATCCGTGGCATCCACGAGCTCGCCCCGCCGTCTCACATCATCCGCGAGTTCCCGTGCAGCGAGCGCGCCGGCGACCTCGTCTACGAGGCGCGGGAGGCGGTCCACCGCGTGCTGCACGGGATGGACGACCGGCTGGTGGCGGTGGTCGGCCCCTGCTCCATCCACGACCCGAAGGCGGCGCGCGAGTACGCGGCGCGCCTGGCGGAGGAGCGGCGGCGCCGCGCCGCCGACCTCCAGATCGTGATGCGCGTCTACTTCGAGAAGCCGCGCACCACCGTCGGCTGGAAGGGGCTCATCAACGACCCCGGCCTCGACAACTCCTTCGACATCAACCGCGGCCTGCGCATCGCCCGCGAGCTCCTGCTCGACATCAACGAGCTCGGCCTGCCTGCCGGCTGCGAGTACCTCGACATGATCACGCCGCAGTACATCGCCGACCTCGTCTCCTGGGGAGCGATCGGCGCGCGCACCACCGAGAGCCAGGTGCACCGCGAGCTGGCGAGCGGCCTCTCCTGCCCGGTCGGCTTCAAGAACGGGACCGACGGCAACGTCCGCATCGCCATCGACGCCATCAAGGCGGCGCAGCAGCCGCACCATTTCCTGTCGGTGACGAAGGGCGGCCACTCCGCCATCGTCGCCACGAACGGCAACGAGGACTGCCACGTCATCCTGCGCGGCGGGAAGGCGCCCAATTTCGACGCGCAGAGCGTGGGGGCCGCCTGCCAGGAGATCGCGAGGGCCGGCCTGGCGCAGCGGCTCATGATCGACCTCTCCCACGCCAACAGCGCCAAGCGGGCCGAGAACCAGCTGGGCGTGGCCGAGGCCGTCGCCTCGCAGCTGGCCGCCGGGGACGAGCGCATCGTCGGCGTCATGGTGGAGAGCCAGCTCGTCGCCGGGCGCCAGGACCTCGTCCCCGGCAAGGCGCTCACCTACGGCCAGAGCATCACGGACGCCTGCCTCGGCTGGGAGGACACGGTGCGCGCGCTCGACGTGCTCTCCGAGGCGGTCCGCGCGCGGCGCCTGGCGGAGAACCACGCCGGCAAGTAGCGGGCGCGGGCGGCGGCGCGCTACCGCACCGTCGCCCGCACGATCTGCACGAGCGTGTGCGCCTTGCAGGGCACGCCGTTCAGGACGCCCGTCGAGCCGGTGGTGCCCACGGCGGTCGAGAAGACGTAGTTGTTGGCGAAGGTCAGCTGGATGACGGCGGCCCGGGTGACGGTCACGCCCCCCGCCACCGTGGATCCGTTCACCTGCTCGTTGAACGTGCCACTTACGTCGACCGGCGGCGTGGGCGATCCCGCGGGCGTGGAGCTGCGGCCGACGCCCACGCCGATGCCGATGCCCGGATTCAGGCTCGCGCAGCTCGCGCTCGACCAGACCAGCGCCGTCTCCCCGAGGCCCGCGAGGTGGACGTTGGTCTTCGCCATGTACGTGAACTGGCCGGTCGGGTTGATGGTGCGCGGCGCGTTCTCCTCCGCCTCGAGCACCTCCACGAGGCCGGTGGGCCCCGGTGCTCCCGCGGGCCCCTGCGCACCCGCCGGCCCGGTGAGGCCGATGGGTCCCTGCGGCCCCGGTGCCCCCTGCGGTCCGGTCGCGCCCACCGAGCCCGGTGCGCCGTCCCGTCCGTCCACGCCGCTCGCGCCGGGTGGGCCCTGCGGGCCCGGGTCGCCCTTCTCGCCCTTCGTCCCCGCGCTCGCCGAACAGGCCGCGAGCGCCAGGAGCAGGGCCCCGTAGCGTCCTGCTGTCGTCACGTGAGCCCTCCGGGCGAGCCGCTCGCGCACACCGTCGAGGCGGTCGCCGACCCGCTCATGACGTGGCGATCGGGTCGCTCCGTGGCGAGCGCCGCGCGCGAGGGATGGACCGGCGTTCAGGTGCGACGCGTCAGCGCTTCATGGCGCGCTTGAGCGCGCGGACGAAGCGGCGGACGCGCTCCACGCGCTGCGCGCGGCTCCCCGGCTCGGCGAGGCGCGCCACGAGCGCGCTCCCCACCACCACGCCGTCCGCGAGCCCGGCCACGGCGTGCGCCTGCTCCGGCGTGGACACGCCGAAGCCGACCACCACCGGGACCGGCGAGACCGCGCGCACCGCCTCGACCTGGGCGGCGAGGTCGGGCGACAGCTCCCGGCGCGCGCCGGTGACGCCGGTCACGGACACGAAGTAGAGGAACCCGCTCGCCGCGCGCACCGCCGCCTCGCGCCGCGCCGGGGTGGAGGTGGGCGCGAGCAGGAACACGGTGCGCACGCCGGCCGCGTCGGCGTGGCCCTTCACCTCGCCCGCCTCGTCGGGAGGCACGTCGGGGAGGATGACGGCGTCCACGCCGGCGCCGGCGGCGTCGCCGAAGAAGCGCGGCAGCCCGTGGGAGAGCACGGGGTTCACGTAGCCCATGAGCGCGAGCCCGGCCCCGGAGCGCGCGCGGACGTGAGCGGCGACCGCCAGCGCGTCGGCGACGGTGGTGCCGTGCGCGAGCGCCCGCTCCGCAGCGCGCTGGATGGTCGGCCCGTCGGCGATGGGGTCGGAGAAGGGCATCCCGATCTCGATCACGTCGGCGCCCGCCTCGGCGCAGGCGAGCGCCGCGGCGCGCGAGGTGGCGAGGTCGGGATCGCCCGCCATGAGGTAGACGACCAGCGCCGCCTCGCCGCGCGCGCGCGCCGCGGCGAAGACCGAGGCGAGCCGGTCCTCCC
>DASTGH010000010.1:0-7224 GCA_035719345.1 Anaeromyxobacteraceae bacterium | reverse complement strand
ACCCCGCCGTCGCTCGCCGGGGGCGGATCGGCGGGCGCCGCTGGCGCGACGAGCTGCTCGATGCGCGCGGCGATCCGCTCCCGCGCGGCGAGCAGCGCAGCCGGCGACGGGAAGCTCCAGGCGGTCGGGAAGAGCGAGGCGGCGATGGAGCGCGCCAGGAGCGGATCGCCGGCGTCGGAGAGCAGCTTCAGGGCCTCGAAGTCCTGGTGCCCCTCCCGGATCATCTTGAGCCGGAGGGAGGCGACCGGGATGTGCGTCGTCCCGCCGATGCGCTCCGGCGTGCCGGGGTAGAGCAGCGTGCCGTCGCCGTGGCCGCCGTAGAGGTACTGGTTCGACCACGCGTCGCCGCTGGCGTAGGCGAGGGTCGTCGCGTAGTAGAGCTCGCCCGAGACGTCGTTCAGGAACGCGAACCACTCCAGCGCCAGGGCCCGGATCGACTCGGCGTCGATGATGAGGCTCGGCCACCCGTTGGCGCTCGTGTCGAACCCGCCGTAGTTCGAGCAGCTGCCGTGGCTGGAGCATCCCTGGTACGTCCAGATCTCCCTGCGCGCACCGCCGCCGGGGCTCCCGGCGAGCCAGCCGTCGTAGCCCGACCGCTGCTTGCCGGCGTACTCCCCGCCGGCCTTGCCCTCGAGCCAGTTCACCACCACGACCATGAGGTCGACGTCCGAGGCCATGCCCTGGCCGGTGGCGTTGTCGATGGTGGTGGTGACGAGCGTGGGGAAGCGCGGGTCCGCCGCCTTGAGGATGGCGTTGCGGGTGGGGACGGTGCTCCAGGAGCAGAGGTTCGGCGGCTCGTCGCAGGTGTAGTCGAAGATCCGGTCGAACCAGGTGCCCCCGCCGGCGAGGGCGTGGGTCTTGAAGCGCGTGCTCCAGGCGGCGGCGCTCGCCTGCTGCGTGGAGAGGCTGTCCTGCCAGCCGGGGACCCACTGCGTCGTGGTGAGGCGGGCGCCGGGGAGCTGCGTCGGGCCCGTGCCGTCCATGAAGCGCCCGTAGTGACTCTCGAACCAGGCGACGTCCGCGAAGTGGTTGTCGTTGAACTTGCTGATGGAGATGCGGTGGTCGAGGCCGAGCTGGGCGTAGCGCGCGCGCAGGTCGGTGAAGGCGAGGTCGGCCGCCGTGCCCGGCGACTGCCAGGCCGCGTACGTGCTGCCGCTCGCGTTCCAGCCGTGGCCCGCGGGCAGCTCCGGCCAGGAGAGTCCGTAGTACGAGCGCAGCGAGGCGGTCGTCGGCAGCGCGTAGCCGAAGACATGGAGCGCGACGTCCACCGCCTGGTGAAGGCCGGTGGCGTCGACGGTGACGGTGCCGTGGTAGTCGCCCGCGGGCGCGCCGCTCGGGACGAGCAGCTCCACCCAGACCACCCGCGTCTGGCCGGCGGCGACGTCGAACGGGAACGCGTTGCGGCGCTCACCGACGAGCTCGTCGACGTCCGGCACCATCGCATCGGGGTACGAGCCCGGCCCCGGGCTGTCGGGGGAGGACACGGTCGAGACGGGGTAGAGGTCCTCGCGGAACAGGCGCGGCGCGGGGACGATCGCCCCGCCCGGGCCGACCAGCGTCGACGCCGCGGCGCGCACGGCCGTCGCCGCCCCGGTCACCGCGACCTGGAAGGCGACGAACTGGTTCCGCGCCCCCGAGACCGCCACCGGCGCCGTGGGCGTGCTCCGGGCCGCCGCGTCCGCGCGGATCTTCTCGACCGAGCTCGCCGTCCACACCGTCGCGCCGAGCGTGGGGAGCGGGAGGGCGAGCACGAGCGCGAGGGGGACGAGGACGAGCGGCGGCTGGGAGCGGCGTCCGGCGAGCGTCGGTTCGAGCACGAATCCTCCTGGCGGGTTCCGGGCCGCCCCCTCGCCACCCCCCCGAGCGCGGGACGCCCGCAAGGAGTTCTGTCATGAAGGCACGCGACAGGCCCACAGGCGAGCGAGCAGGCGCTCGCGACGAAAATGCCGCGCCACGTGTGCAGATCTGCTCCGGTGTGGGCGGGCGTGCCGCAGTGCGCTCACACACCGCGCCACCGGCCGGGCGCGCCTCCGGTGGCCATCCCGGATGGCGCCCTCCGCGCCGTCACCTCTTTGCAGCGCCGGCGGGTCCTGCGACAACCTCGCCGTCCATGGACCCGAACCGATGGGCGCTCCGGCGCAGGCTCGTCGCCGCCTCGTGGCGCGACGTGGCGGTGGCCCTGCTCCCGCTGGCGCTGGTGCTCGCGCTCGGGATCTGGGCCGTGCTCCGCTTCGTGCGGCCCGCCCCGCCGCACACCGTCACCATCTCGACCGGACCCGACGGCTCGAGCTTCCAGCGCATCGCCGAGCGCTACGCGAAGGCGTTCGCCCGGAGCGGCGTGGCGCTCCGCTTCGTGCCATCCAACGGGTCGCTGGAGAACCTGCGGCGCGTCGCCGATCCCGGGAGCGGCGTCGACGTGGGCTTCGTCCAGGTCGGGGTGAAGCTGCCCGATCCCGCGCCCGGCGAGCGGCGCCGCGAGCTCGCGTCGCTCGGCACGATCGCGCGCCAACCGCTCTACGTGCTCGTCCGCGGCACGGTCCCGCCCGACCGGCTCTCGGCGCTCGCCGGGAAGCGGCTCGTCGTGGGCCCCGAGGGCAGCGGCACGCGCGTCCTCACCCTCGGGCTCCTCAAGGCGAATGGGATCGAGCCCGGCGGAGCGACGACCCTGCTCGACCTCGACGACGAGCTGGTGGGAGACGCGCTGGAGAAGGGCACCATCGACGCCGCCTTCCTCATGGGCGACTCGGCCTCGCCGCGCGTCATTCGCGGCATCATCGAGCGCCCCGACCTCCACGTGCTGCAGCTCTCGCAGCTCGACGCCTACCTCCGGCGCTTCCCGGACCTCGACCGCGTCGTCATCCCCATGGGCGCGTTCGATTTCGGGAAGAACCAGCCGGCGACGGACCTGCGGCTGGTGGCCTCCCAGGTGGAGCTCGTGGCGCGGGCCGACCTGCACCCGGCCATCTCCGACCTGCTGCTCGAGACCATGCGCGAGGCGCACGGGCGGACCACGCTCTTGCAGCACGCGGGCGAGTTCCCGGCGGCGCGCGAGCACGACCTGCCCCTCAGCGCCGATGCCCGCCGCTACTACGAGTCCGGGAAGCGCTGGCTCTACCGCATGCTGCCGTTCTGGGCGGCGAGCCTGGCCGATCGCTTCCTCATGGTCCTCGTGCCGATCGTGCTGCTGCTCGTGCCGGTGTTCCGGTTGATCCCCGCGCTCTACCGCTGGCGGATGAGGCTGCGGCTCGTCCGGATCTACGGGCTCCTGCTGGAGATCGAGCGCGACCTGCGGGCGCGGGGCGCCGAGGACCGCGCCGCGCTCGCCGAGCGGCTCGACGCCGTCGAGCGGCGGGCCGACGTCCTGCGCGTGCCGGCCGGGTTCGCCGATCAGTTCTACGTGCTGCGGGAGCACGTCGGCTTCGTCCGGCGCCGCCTCGACGCGCTGGCGTCGGGCGCCGAGGGCCCGCCGCGCGGCGGCGCGACCGGCACGGATGCGCGCTAGAACGCCTCGGCGAAGTTGATGTAGACGCCCTTCTGACCGAGCCGGCCGAAGGCGAAGTCGACGCACAGGTTCGAGGTGGTGGCCTTCTCGGCCAGCAGGCGCGCGCCGACGACCACGGACGGCCACCAGTACTTGAAGTTCGGCCCGTCCGGCAGCGCGCCGGTGACCGGGTCGCGGTCGCTCACCGAGTGGACGTTGACCCCCGCGGCGACGCCCACCCACTCCCAGATCGTGTAGCGCAGCTCGGCCTCGCCGTAGAGGAGCGCCTTGCCGATGTGGCGGCCCTCGGTGTAGCCGCGGCCCGAGCGCGCGTCCGGGTCGCTGCCGATCGACGGCAGCTCGAGGTAGGGCACATCCCCGAAGTTCACCCAGCCGTACGACCAGAGCGCGACCACCAGCGGCCGCGCCAGGTGCAGGTAGGTGCGCACGTCGGCGTAGAACGTCTGCCAGCTCGTGTCGCTGCCCAGGAACTTGGGCGTGAACGCGTAGGAGAGGTTCGCGTAGAGGCCGCGGGTCGCGAACACCGGGCTGTCGCGGCTGTCCCAGAGCACGTTGGCGACGAGGGACGAGTTGAGCGAGCTGGAGCCGGTGCCGAAGGGATACTGCTGGAAATCGGTGACCTGCCCGGTGCCCGCGGACCGATCGCCCACCTTCGAGTAGTAGTCGAGCCGGTACCCGGCTCCGAGGAAGAAGCCGTCGCCGAAGCGGCGGTTCACGACCTCGTAGAAGCGCAGGAGCTGGTAGTCGATGGTGGTCTTGGCGTCGTCGGGGGTGTTCCCGCCGATCCCCCAGCTCGGGCTCGGCCACTTGGACCAGCGGAAGAGACCGACCAGGTTCCAGTCCCCGCCGGGAAGGTTGATGTTGGTGCGGAGCGGGATCGAGTACTGGCTCTCGGTCGTCACCATGAAGTTGGTGGAGAACTTGGAGAGGCGCGTGGTGGCGGGGTCGCCGAGCTGCTGCGTCCCGGCGGCCGCGACGCCGAAGCCCACGCCGATCTGCGGGCTCGAAGTGATGAACGGCGCCCAGGTGACGTGCCGGGTCTGCTTCGCCGCCTCCGCCGGCGGCGGCATCGACCACCAGCCGGTCGCCTCGCCGAGCCACTCCGGGAGATCCTTCGTCACCCCGAGCCGCGCGGCGGAGACCCCCTGGCTCTGCTCCTCGCCGCGCTG
Source organism: Anaeromyxobacteraceae bacterium (assembly GCA_035719345.1). GTDB lineage: Bacteria > Myxococcota > Myxococcia > Myxococcales > Anaeromyxobacteraceae > Anaeromyxobacter_A. Next base: position 2,553 of record DASTGH010000010.1, on the reverse strand, counting down.
CGACCCGCCCTCGCCCTGCCGCGCGCCGCCCCCGCTCGTCGGGAGCGTGAGGGACGGGACGAAGCTCCCGCCGGACTCGCCCTCGGCCGCGTGCACGCGGCCCGGCGAGAGCGCGACCAGCGCCGCCGAGGCGGCGAGGACGGCGAACGGACGGACCATGGCCGCAACGTACCGCGCCCGGCCGTGAGATCCACGGCGCATGCTCCGCTCCGACCCAGGAGGCACGCCTGCGCCGCCGCGCCTACCCCTTCCCGCCCAGCTCGTGCGACGCCAGGGCCTCGAGCGCGCGGACGAGCCCGGAGTGGTCCCAGGCCTTGCCTCCGCGGGCAGCGCAGGCGTTGAACAGCTCCTGGGCCGTGGCCGTGTTGGGGAGCGACATGCCCGCCGCGCGCGCGCTGGCCAGCGCCAGCCCCAGGTCCTTCTGGTGCAGCTCGATCCGGAATCCGGGATGGAAGGTGCGCTTGATCATGCGCTCGCCGTGCACCTCGAGCACGCGCGAGGCGGCGAACCCGCCGAGGAGCGCCTGCCGCACCTTGGCCGGGTCCGCGCCCATCTTCGAGGCGAACACGAGCGCCTCGGCGACGGCCTCGATGTTGAGGGCGACGATGATCTGGTTCGCCACCTTGCAGGTCTGGCCGTCGCCGTTGCCGCCCACGAGCGTGATGTTCTTGCCCATCGCCTCGAGGAGCGGCTTCACCTTCTGGAACGTCTCCTCCGGGCCGCCCACCATGATGGTGAGCGTCGCCGCCTTGGCGCCCACCTCGCCGCCCGAGACCGGCGCGTCGAGGTAGCGGCAGCCGAGCGCCTCGATGCGCTTCGCGAAGGCCTTGGTCTCGACCGGCGAGATCGAGCTCATGTCGACCACGACCTTGCCCGGCGAGAGCCCCGCCGCGACGCCGCCCTCCCCGAACAGCGCCGCGGCGACGTCGGGCGTGTCCGGCACCATCGTGATGACGACCTCGGCCTGCCGCGCCACCTCGGCGCCCGAGCCGCAGGCGACGGCTCCCGCCTCGCGCAGCTCCGCCGGGACGCCACTGCGCGAGTGCGCCCAGAGCGCGTGGCCCGCCTTGATGAGGTTCTGCGCCATGGGGCGGCCCATGATGCCGAGACCGACGAATCCGACCTTCATCTTCGCTCCCGTTCCCCTGCCGGCCACCGGTCACTTCTTCGGTGGCTCGGCGTGCACGGCGATCGAGGAGTACCAGGCGGCGAGGTTGTCGATGTCGGCGTCGCTGAGCTGCTTCGCCATGACGCTCATCACCTCGTGCTGCCGCTTGCCGCTCCGGTAGGCCTTGAGCTGCTGGACGAGGTAGACCTCCGGCTGCCCGGCGAGGTGCGGGGCGTCGGGCGCCTGGCTCAGGCCGAGCTCGCCGTGGCACACGGCGCACATGGCCGCCTTCGCCTTCCCGGCCGCGGCGTCGCCGCCGCGGGCGGCGGCCGGGGAGAGGACCGCGGCGACGAGGAGGATTGCCGCTCGCGGCCCCCATCCCTTCATCTGTCGACCTCGCCCGTCACTCGTTGGAGTACGTGATCCGGTAGATCGCCCCGGCGTAGTCGTCCGAGACGAGCAGCGACCCGTCGCGCAGCGGCGCCACGTCCACCGGCCGGCCGCGGTACTGGCCCGTCTGCGCGTCGAGCCACCCCTCGGCGAAGACCTCGGTCTTGTCGGCCTTCCCATCCTTCGTGAGCGAGGTGAACATGACGCGGGCGCCGATGGGCGTGGTGCGGTTCCACGAGCCGTGCTCGGCGATGAAGATCCCGCCCCGGTACTTCTGCGGGAACGCGGTGCCGCTGTAGAAGCTCATGCCCAGGTCGGCGGCGTGCGCCGCGAACTCCACCTCGGGGTAGACGACGTCCGCCGGCACCTTCGCGTCCTTGTACTCGGTGGTCCGCGTCTTGCCGCCGCCGAAGTACGGGAACCCGAAGTTGAGCCCGGCCTTGGGCGCGCGGTTCAGCTCGCCGGGCGGGATGTCGTCGCCCATGCCGTCGACCTGGTTGTCCGTGAACCAGAGCTCGCCGTTCGCGGGGTTGAAGTCCATGCCCACCGAGTTGCGGATGCCGCGCGCGTACACCTCCCGGCCGGTACCGTCGAACGGGTTCAGCCGGATGATCCCGCCGATGCCCTGCTGCGCGTAGAGGTCGAGCTTCTCCTTGGCGGGCACGTTGAACGGCTGCCCCATCGCGATGTAGAGCTTGCCGTCCTTGCCGACGCGGCACACCCGCGCGCCGTGGTTGAAGGACTCCTCCTCCTCCGGGATGAGCTTCCCCTGCGACACCACCTCGATGACCGCGACGTCCGGGCTCTCGTAGAAGAACTCGGCGGCCGGGAAGTTCAGCACCCGGTTGTGCTCGACGACGAGGAGGAAACCGTCCTTCGTCCAGCACACGCCGTTCGGGACCTTGAAGTGCAGCGAGGGCGCGAAGGGCTTCACCTCGTCGGCGCGGCCCGAGCCGGTGCGGTCCGTCACCGCCCACACCGTCGTCTTGCGGGTCCCCACGAAAAGCATGTTGTTGGAGCGCGCCGGCGCCATCATGCGGGCGTCCGGCACGATC
>DASTGH010000009.1:0-5399 GCA_035719345.1 Anaeromyxobacteraceae bacterium | reverse complement strand
GGGGCCGCGTGCTCCGCGCCCGGGGCCGCGTGCTCCGCGCCCGGGGCCGCGTGCTCCGGCTCGCCGCCGAGCTGCACGCGGGGCGCGAGCGCCGCCGACTCGGCGGCATCGGACGCGCCGGCGAGCGCGTTGACCTGCGCCGTCGGCTCGTAGAGCGGGCCGCCCTTGCGCTCCGCCGCGGTCCAGGCGCCGCCCAGGCCCCAGAAGAGGAGGAGCAGGCCGGCGATGAAGCCGAAGTCACCGAACCGGTTCACCACGAAGGCCTTCATGCCGGCGGCGGCCTTCTCACGGTCCGTGTAGTAGTAGGCGATGAGGCCGTAGGAGCAGAGCCCGACCCCCTCCCACCCGAAGAACATGACGACGAAGTTGTCCCCCATGACCAGGAGGAGCATCGAAAAGACGAAGAGGTTGAGCCAGGTGAAGAACCGCCAGTACGCCCTGGCCTCGTCGTCCCACATGTAGCCGATGGAGAAGACGTGGATGAGCGTCCCGATGAACGTGATGATGAGCACCATCATCATCGAGAGCGGGTCGAGCGCGAAGGCGAGGTCCACGGTCACGCGACCCGCCGTGAACATGTTCCACAGCGTGTCCTGCAGGAAGCGGTGCTCGCCGTCGAGCCCCAGCATCTCCACGAACGCCCGGACGGCCACGGCGAAGGAGAGCGCCATGGCGCCGACCGCCACCACGTGCACGAAGCGCTTGTTGCCCGCGCGCTCGAAGCGCCATCCGAAGACGGCGTTCACGAACGACCCGACGAGCGGGAAGAGCGGGATGAGCCAGAGATAGCCGACCGGGTGGACGGCGATCGGGCCGAGGGCGTGCGTCGCGTGTTCCATCCCTACTCCCTCATCGTGTCCGCGACGCGGACGTCGATGCTGCGGAACGTCTGGAAGATGGCGAGGACGATGGCGAGCCCGACGGCCGCCTCCGCCGCCGCCAGGACGATGACGAAGAGCGCGAACACCTGCCCGGAGACGCCCCCCGTCACGTAGTGGTTGAACGCCACGAAGTTGACGTTGGCGCCGTTCAGGATGAGCTCCACGCCCATGAGCACGCCCACCGCGTTCCTGCGGGTGGCCACGGTGAGGAGCCCCAGGCTGAAGAGCAGGGCGCCGACGACGAGGAAGTGATGGAGGCCGACGGGGAGCATGGGTCTCCGGGGGTCAGCGGGTGGGGGCCGGCTCGTCCGTCTTCAGCTCCTTGCGGGCGATGACGATCGCGCCGATGAGCGTGGCGAGCAGGACGAGGGAGGCGAGCTCGAAGGGGAGGAGCCAGGTGGTGAGGAAGGCGTTGCCGATGGCGCGGGTGGTGGGGCCGACCTCCGGCGTCGCGCGGGTGGCCCAGGGGGTGGCGAGCGCCACGAAGGCCAGCACCGGCGCGGTGGCGCAGAGCAGCGCCGCGCCGCCGGCCACGCCCAGGCTCACGTTGGAGACCTGGATGTCGGTGATGCGGGAGGTCAGCATCACCGCGAAGAGGATGAGGACGAGGACGCCGCCGATGTAGACGAGGAGCTGGGTGACCGCGAGGAAGTCGGCGGAGAGGAAGATGTAGAGCGACCCGGCGCCGGCCAGCGCCGCCAGGAGCCCGATGGCGCTGTAGATGATGTTCCGCGAGAAGGCGACGCCGCAGGCGCCGCCCAGCGTCAGCGCGGCGAAGGCGTAGAAGAGGAGGTCGCGCAGCCCCGAGGGGCCGTCGGGCAGCGTGGTCGCGAGCGGGCCGCCGCTGCGCATCTCGTAGGCGAGGATGCCGACGAAGGCGACCACCAGCCCCGCCAGCACCGCCCAGGTGACGAGCTTTCTGCCCATGGTCCCTCGCTCAGGCCTTCGGTGCGGCGGGTGGGGTGTTGGCCGGCGTTGGCGACGCCGCCGGCTTCGCAGCCGCAGGCTTCGCCGCGGCTGCGGTCTCGGAGGGCGAGAGCGCGTCGACCGCAGCCTTGATGACGTCGACCGGCGTGGCGGTCGGGATCGGCTTCGGCGCCGCCTCCGGTGCGGGTGCCGCTGCGGAAGCGGCTGCCGCTGCGGGTGCGGGAGCAGGTGCGGCTGCTGGAGCGGAAGCGGGTGCGGAAGCAGGCTTCGCCGCCGAGGCCGGTGCAGCGGCCGCAGCCTTGGCCGCAGGCGCCGCCGCCGCAGCGGGAGCCGGCGCCGGCGCCTTCTTCGCCGGCTTCACCGCCTCGCCGGGCGGCAGCGGCGGCAGGAACTCCGGGCCGGCCGCGTCCCAGCGCCGCTCCGCCAGCTTGGCGCGGACGAGCGCGCCGAGCGGGGCGCGCTCGATGAAGTCCGCGCCCTTCGGCACCTTGAACACCGGGAACGGGTTCTCGGCGTCCGCCCAGCGGAAGACGAGGTTGCGGACGCTGCGCTGCGTGCCCTCGAACTCGCGCGTGTGCTGGATGGAGCCGGTGGGGCAGGGCTCGACGCACAGCCCGCAGAACATGCACTTCGCCTCGTCGATGTCGAACTGGGAGACGACGCGCTGCTTCGGGTTCGCCGGGTCCTTGTCGAGCGTGAGCTGGATGCAGCCGATGGGGCAAGCGCGCTCGCAGGCCTGGCAGCCGGTGCAGATGGCGGCGTCGACCTCGAGGAAGCCGCGGTAGCGCGGCGGAAGCATGTCGCGCACCGGCAGCTCGGTGCGGTCCGGGTACTGGGTGGTGATGGGCCGGCGCAGCAGGTACGACAGCGTGATGGAGAGCCCGTGCCAGAACGACTTCACGGTCCCCGTGACGTTGTCGACGTACTCGGTGGCGGGGGTCTTCTGCATGCGAGTGGCTCCGCTACCAGTTGGAGAGGTCGAGGCGGTCGCCCTGCACCGCCTGGATGTTGAGCCGGACGCGGCGGCCGAAGAGGAGGGCGAGGACGGCGGCGATGCCCACGAGCACCAGGCCCGTCACGGTCTCGAGCTGGCTCACCCGCGCCGCGGCCAGCATCCAGAACAGCGTGAAGACGAAGCATCCGAAGCCGAGGGGGACGAGGTACTTCCAGCAGAGCGACATCATCTGGTCGACGCGGACGCGCGGCAGCGTCCAGCGCAGCCACACGACGATGTTGGAGAGGATGAGCGTCTTGGCCGTGAAGACGACGAGGGAGATCGCATTCCAGCCCCACCACGCCGCCGCCGGCACGGCGCCCGTGCCGCGCAGCGCGTCGATGTGCTCCGCCGAGACGCCGGGGATCTGCCAGCCGCCCAGGAAGAGCGTGGTGGCGACCGCCGAGAGGACCCAGATGTTGCCCCACTCCGCCAGGAAGAAGAGCGCGAAGCGGAAGCCGGAGTACTCGGAGAGGTAGCCGGCGACGAGCTCCGACTCGGCCTCGGGCAGGTCGAAGGGCGTGCGGTTCGCCTCGGCGAGCTGGCTCGTGAAGAGGATGAAGAAGGCGATGAAGGCGGCCGGGTTGCGGAAGACGAACCATTCCCACGGCAAGCCGCCCTGCGCCCGGATGATGCCCTGCATGGAGAGCGTGCCGGCCATGAGCACCGGGACGAAGATGGCGAGGCCGGCGGGGATCTCGTAGCTCACCACCTGGGCGGCGGACCGCATGCCGCCGAAGAGCGCCCACTTGGAGTTGGAGGACCAGCCGGACAGGAGGATGCCGACCACCACCAGGGCGGTGACGCTCGTCACGTAGAAGATACCGACGTTCATGTCGGCCACCGCCAGCGAGTGGCCGAACGGCAGCACCACGAAGGTGAGCGCGAACCCGCACAGCACGAAGTACGGCGCGGCACGGAAGAGGTGGGCGTCGGCTTCGGCGGGGACGAGGTCCTCCTTGAGGAGGAGCTTCACCGCGTCGGCGATCCACACGAAGAAGCCGAGGAAGCCGGCGCGGTTCGGGCCGATGCGGCTCTGGATGCGGCCGGCGACGCGCCGCTCGTACCAGGAGATGGCGCCGGAGAAGATGGCGCCGAAGTTCACCATGAGGAAGGCCAGCAGGAGCAGCGCCACCGCGTGGACGAGGTCCTTCGCCAGCGGCGCGGTGTGCTCGGAGAGCCCGAGCACCGCGTCGAGGACTGCGGGCTGGAGCAACGGCGTCGCGAGCAGGACGGCGCCGAGGATGACGCCCGGCACTGCCACCATGGCGGCGAGCGTCACCGCCACCATCCAGCGTGGCGTGTGCTGCGGCACGTACTCGGAGGCCTTGGCAGGCTGGGACACGCGGGCTCCTTCGGGGCTCATCGGTCGATCTCCGGGGCGACGACGTCGAGCGACGCGATGAGCGCCACCAGGTCGGCCACCATGAGGCCGGGCGAGATGTCCTCGATGATGCCCATCGCCAGGTAGCTGCCGGTGCGGGCGCGGGCGCGGTAGGCCTTCTCGGTGCCGTCGGAGACGACGTAGTAAGCCATCTCGCCGCGCGCGGACTCGACGCGCGAGAGCGCCTCGCCCGGCTCCGGCTTGATCTTGCGCGGCACCTTGGCCTGGATCTCGCCGTCGGGCAGCGTCTCCAGCGCCTGGCGCACGATGCGGGAGGACTGCGCCATCTCCAGCACGCGCACGTAGTAGCGGTCGAAGCAGTCGCCGACGGTCCCGTACCAGCCGCGGCCGACCGGCACCTCGAACTTGAAGTTCGGGTAGGCGCCGTACGGCACGTCGCGGCGCACGTCCCAGTCCATGCCCGAGCCGCGCAGGTTCGGGCCGACCAGCCCGTAGGAGACGGCCATCTCCTTCGGGATCACCGCCACGCTGGCGAGCCGCTTGATGTAGATGGTGTTGTAGGAGATGAGCCGGTCCCACTCGACGAGCATCGTGTCGAAGTGGTCGAGGAACCTGAGGACGCGGTCGCGCCACCCCTCCGGCAGGTCGAAGGCGACGCCGCCGATGCGGTGGTAGTTGTAGGTGAGCCGCGCGCCGCAGAGCGCCTCGATGAGGTCGTTCACCGTCTCGCGCTCGCGGAGCGCGTGGACGAGCGGCGTGCTCGCGCCGATGTCGGTCGCCATGGTGCCGGTCGAGACGAGGTGGCTGGCGATCCGGCACAGCTCGCAGGAGATGGCGCGCAGCCACTGCGCCCGCGCCGGCACCTCGAGCTTGAGCAGCTTCTCGATGGCGATCGCCCAGCCCTCGTTCGCGAACATGGCCGCGACGTAGTCGATGCGGTCGGTGTACGGCATGAAGCCGGGATAGCCGACGCCCTCGGCGATCTTCTCCAGCGCGCGGTGCAGGTAGCCGACGTCCGGCACCGCCTTCTTCATCACCTCGCCGTCGGTGTCGACGAGGAAGTTGATGACGCCGTGGGTGGAGGGGTGCTGCGGGCCGAAGTTGAGGAGCATCTCCTCCCCGGCGTTCTGCACCCGTCGCAGGATGAGCTTTTCCATGGCGCTCCTGGCTACGCGATCGGGCCGGCCGGCGCGGGCGGCGAGGCGGGCGGGGTGGCGGGGGCGGCCGGCGCTGCCGCCGGGGCGGGGGGCGC
>DASTGH010000008.1:0-4320 GCA_035719345.1 Anaeromyxobacteraceae bacterium | reverse complement strand
GGCGGCGAGGTCGACGCGGGCGCGGACGCCGTCGAGGCGGGCGCGGTAGCTGGCGCGCGCGCCCGGCTCGGGCAGGCGCGGCGCCTCGCCCGGCTCCGGCGGGACGAGCTCGAAGAGGGGCCGGCCCTCGCACGCCTCGGGGCTCCGCCCCAGCGCCTCGGCGAAGGGGCGGTTCACGCGCGCCACGGCGTCGTCGACCGCGAGCGCGACCGGGACCGGCCCGTCCGCGAAGGCGAGGTACACCTCGTCGGCGGTGAGGCTCTCCGGCGGCGCGGTCGCGGGGGCGTGCTCCTTCACGGCCAGCGCGGACTCTACCGCGTCCCCCGCCAGGCGGCGAGGGCCGCGGCCAGGACCTCCTTCAGCGGCACGCCGCGCTCCCGCGCGCGCTGGAGGCAGTCGTCGTGCTCCGGCTGGGCCGAGAGCACGTCGTCGCCGAGGCGGCCCACCTTGATGCGCACCGCGCCGTACACCGTCTCCACCTCGACGTGCTCGCGCGCCAGCTCGATGCGCTCCACCGGGCGCATGCGCACGCCCAGCGTCGTCGTCTCGGCGAGGAGCGCGCGGGCCACCGCCTCGCGCCGCCCCGCCGGCGCCAGCGCCGAGAGCACGAGCCCGGGGCGGCCCTTCTTCATGGTGCAGGGCACCGCCCAGGCGTCGAGCGCGCCCACGGCGAGCGCCTGCTCGATCGCCCGGGCGACGAGCTGGCCGGTGCAGTCGTCGAGGTTGCAGGAGAGCTCGAACACCTCGGCGTGCTTCGACTCCGCTGCGCGCAGCCTGTCCTGAGCGTGGGCCTCGCCCTTCGACTCCGCTTCGCTACGCTCAGGGCGAACGGGGGCGAGGCCGGAGTCGAAGGACTCGGCACGAGCGGGGGAATCTTGCCGTTCGCCCTGAGCGTAGGCCGCGCCCGGCGCGGCCGGAGTCGAAGGGCACACTTCACCCAACGTCATCCTGAGCACGTTCGGCCGGTCCGGCCAGCGCTTCGTGCCGAGGCCGTACCCCACGCGCCGCGGCGTCATCGGCGGCGGCGTGCCGATGCGGCACAGGCCGGCCAGGATGGCGGCGCCGGTGGGGGTGACCATCTCGCCGACGACGCCGCCCGGGCGCACCGGCAGCCCTCGCAGGAGCTCGAGCACCGCCGGCGGCGGCACCGGCAGGAGCCCGTGCGCCGTCTTCACGAACCCCTGCCCCAGCTCCGGGGGCGAGGCCACCACCTCCGGCCAGCCGAGGAGGTCGAGCGTCACCGCCGCGCCGCACACATCCACGATCGAGTCGACCGCGCCCACCTCGTGGAAGTGCACCCGCTCCGGCGGGACGCCGTGGATGCGGGCCTCCGCCGCGCCGATGCGCTCGAACAGGGCCAGGGCCGCCTCGCGGGCGCGCGGCGAGAGCCCGCTCGCCCGGATCGTCGCGGCGATCTCCGGCAGCGCTCGCGCGTGCGGCTGCGGGCCCTCCACCGCCACGTCGACGTGCGTCCCGGCGATCCCGCCCGCCTCGGCCCGCGTCACCTCGAGCCGCCAGCCCGGGACGCCGAGCGTGCCGAGCGCGTCCTCCAGCGCCCGCCGCGGGAGCCCGAGGTCGAGCGCCGCGGCGAGGAACATGTCCCCGGCGACGCCTCCCACCCCCTCCAGCCACAGCACCTCGGCCACCGTTCACTCCCGGGCGATGAGCCCCGCCACGAAGCCCGCGCCGAAGCCGTTGTCCACGTTCACCACCGTCACGTTCGGCGCGCACGAGTTGAGCATGGTGAGGAGCGGCGCGATGCCGCCGAGGTGCGCGCCGTAGCCGACGCTGGTCGGGACGCCCACCACCGGCCGGCGCACCAGCCCGCCCACCACCGAGGCGAGCGCGCCCTCCATGCCCGCCGCCACCACCACCGCCGCGGCGCGGTCGAGGTCCTCGCGGCGCGCCAGCACGCGGTGGATCCCGGCGACGCCCACGTCGTAGATGCGGATCGCCTCCACGCCCATGACCTCGAGCGTGGCGGCGGCCTCCTCGCACACCGGGATGTCGCTCGTGCCGGCGCAGCACACCGCCACCGGGCCGCGGGTGGGGAGCCGCATCCGTCCCTTGCGCAGCGTGCGCGAGACCGGGTCGTAGACCGCGCCCTTCACCGCCCGGCGCGCCGCCCCCGCCTTCTCCGCGTCGAGCCGGGTGACGAGCAGCGGCCCGCGCGCCGCGAGCTTCCGCGCGATGGCGGCGACCTGCGCCGCCGTCTTGCCCTGCGCGAAGACGACCTCGGGCATGCCCACGCGCAGCGTGCGGTGGGTGTCGACGGTGGCGAACCCGCCGAGCGCCTCGAACGGCGCGCCGCGCAGCCGCGCCACCGCTCGATCCAGCTCGACCGCGCCGGTCCGCACGCCCTCGAGGAGCCCCCGCAGCGCCGTCTCGTCCATGGGGCGGGGTTGTAGCCCGCCCGGGAACGGAGTTCACCCTCTGGCGCGCGCCGCGGCGGGCGGCGGCGGCCGGGTCCTCAGCGGTGCGCCACGGAGAGCTGCAGGAACGTGCAGCGCCTGCCGGTGACGATGGCGTGCAGGCAGCGCGCGTAGCACGCGACGCCCCACAGCTGGCAGATCATGAGCGGGTGCCGGAGGACGTCGCGCGCGGTGATGCAGCCCTGCATGGCGTGCCCCTGGCTCAGCGGACGAAGCGGAGCGGCCGGCTGCAGCGCCGCGCCAGCGCGGCGTCGGCGAGGAGCCGCGCGACGCGCTCGGCGCGCTCGGTGCCGGAGCCGGGGGTGAGGTCGCACGCGGCGGCGACGAGGTCGCCGACGGTCGTGAAGGTCGTCTTGGAGGCGGGCGTCGGGGCGGCGTGGCGGCGGGTCTTCATGCCCGCACGAGAGAGCAACGGGAGTGCCAGGGGCCGCGGAGCGCCGGGACCGCGTGATCTCGCGGGCTTGGCAGCGCCTGCCCGCCCGTGTTGATCGACATCAAGAGCGTTTTACAGTCCGGCCGTCCGACACCGTTGCGGACGGTCCGGACAGTCCGGACACTCCGCGCCCGCGCTCGATCCCTGGAAGGCGAAACGGCCGACCCCCGGGGAAGGGTCGGCCGCCCGATGCTGAACTCACCTCAGCGAGGTCGACTCTCGGTCCCGGCCCGGCGCGCCGCCGGGTACCTGCCGAGCTTCGACCGGAGAGACCCCCGAACCCGTGGAAACGGCCACGATCACCCGACGGGGTTGCCACCGCCGCGATCAGCGGCCCGGCTCGAACTCCGGATGGCGGGGCAGGTCGTCGAGGATGTCCCACCACTCCGCCTTCGATGCGACGTGGATGTGCGCGCCGGGCCGCGACGCGAGGCGCGTGTCGAGGGTGCCGACGCGCAGCCGCACGACGCCGGGCCGCCCCTCGTGCCGGCTGTAGATGGGCGAGCCGCAGCGGGAGCAGAACCAGCGCCGCTTCGGCGGCGACGACGCGTAGCCGCTGAGCGCGTCCTCGCCCGCCACGATGCGGAAGCGCGCCGCCTCCACCGGCGCGGTGACGGCGAAGGCGCCGCCCTGCGCCTTGCGGCACATGGAGCAGTGGCAGAGCACGATGGGCCCGAGCTCGCCGTCGACCTCGTAGCGGACGGCGCCGCAGAGACAGCTTCCCTGGAGCATGGTCGCCTCCGGCCCGGTACCTAACGGCCGAGCGCGCTCCGGAAACTCCGTTCGCCCTGAGCCCTTCGACTGCGGCCTCGCCCGTTCGCCCTGAGCCCTTCGACTTCGGCCTCGCCCCCGTTCGCCCTGAGCGTAGCGAAGCGGAGTCGAAGGGCGAGGCCTCCGCTCAGGACAGGCTGCGCGAAGCGGAGTCGAAGGGCGCCTCACCCGCGTCGGGGCATCGTCGCCATGGCCACCGGGGCGGCCCGCGGCGCCTCTCCGACCGCGAGCTCGGATGCCTCGGCCGTGCCCTCGGAGAGCGCGCGCCGGAGCCGCTCCAGCTCGTCCTTCACCTTGCGTGGATAGTGGTGCAGGCGCTTCGGGACCTGGCCCTGGCGCAGGTGCGCCCGGATGCGGCTCGGCCCCGCGTTGTAGGCCATGAGGGCGAGGTCGAGGTCGCCGAACGCGTCGACGAGCCGGCGCAGGTAGCGGACCCCGGCCTGCACGTTGGCCACGGGGTCGCGCGGATCGGCGGAGCGCAGCCCGGAGCGCTCCACCTCGCGCCGCATGGTGGGCTCGCGCAGCTGCATGAGGCCGACCGCCCCCGCCGACGACACCGCGCGCGGGTCGAACCTCGACTCGACGCCGATGACGGCGAGGACGAGCAGCGGGTCGAGCTCGGCCAGGCCGGCCTCGGCCACGATGGCGTGCGCCACGCGCCCGTGCACGGCGGGGGTGTGGCGC
>DASTGH010000007.1:0-8726 GCA_035719345.1 Anaeromyxobacteraceae bacterium | reverse complement strand
CGAGCGCGGTCGTCGGGATGGATGGCGGCGAGGAACACCTCGTAGCTCATCTCCGTCTCGGGCCGGAGACCGAACAGCTCCTTGCAGCGCTCCGACCACACGAGCTCCCCGCTCGCGATATCCCAGTGCCAGGCCCCCATGTCGGCGGCATCCTTCGCCAGCCGGAGCATCTCGTCGCTCGCCTGCAGCGACAGGGCCGTGCCCTCCTGCGTCTCGAGCGCTGCCTGGTATCTCTCCCTGGTGCGCCGCATCCGCCGACCCGTCGTGATGGCCAGAGCGGGTCCCGCCAGCAGCGCGAACACTGCGCCCAGGCCCAGCGCAGCCCGGGTCACCGCGTCGGCGCGCGTCACCCGGGTGCGCCGCAGCGCCTCCTCGACGGCGACGAACTCCCGGAGGCGCGATTGGATGTCGGCTTGGATCGCGTCACCGTCGACGAGATGGAAGGCGACATCGTTCGGGGTGGCACCCTCGCTGCGACGGGCGAGCTGCTCTCGAGCGTACTCGTGCCAGCGCACCAGGGTCGGCTGCAGCGCCTCGAGGTGTTCGACCTGCGACGAGTTGTCGTTCACCAGTTGCCGCAGATCTTCGATCCCCGGGAGCACGTGGCCGTCCGCCTCGACGTAAGCGGAGAGCGACGAGGGAGTGCCCGTCAGCAGGTAGCCTCGGAGCCGCGCCTGCCGATCGGTCACCAGCCGGTCGACGAGGGTGGCCCGCCCGATGACACGGTCCGTGTGGTCCACCCACCAGCTGGCATCCCGGACGTAGAGCACCAGCCCGACGAGCAGGCCCGCCGCAACCAGGAGCGTCAGCACCGGCCAGAACATCGACCAGCGGAGTTCGCTGCGAAACTCGCCCTCGAGCCGATGTCGCTCGCGCGGGATGTGCTCGGATCCGCTCACGTGGGCCGCCTCTGCGGGCCTCGATGCGCTCGGAGCCCAACCTAATAGCTAGCGAAGACGGACGAATGCAAGCGCGTCCGGTACCCGCCAGGGGACAGGCACGCCCATCACCTTCCTGCCGTATCGGACGGATACCCGGCTCATCGAGACGGTCAGTGCCCGACGAGCACGACGACGCTGCGTGGCCCCGCCGCGTAGCTGCGCTCATCGTCGAGAGGCCGAAGGCGGTGGTCCTCGAGGATGTCGTCCGGCGAGGGTAGCCCGGTATCGAGCAGGCGCATCCAGCGCCGGCCCCACGCCGGCGCGGGCAGCTGGAATCGATGCTCCTCCCAGTGGGCGTTCGCCATGAGGTAGAGATCGAGGTCGGACCGATCCGAGAGGTGCATGCCGAGCGTCCGCGAAGCCGGCGACCAGGTGCAGGGCGTCCCCACCGGCTCGTACCATGCGACGGCGACCTGCCCGCTGCGCGCGAGGAACTCGCGCTGCCGAAGCGCGCGGTGGGCGCGCCGGAACGCGATCAGCTGCTGGAAGAACCTGAACAGATCGCGGTTCGCCTCGAGGCCGCGCCAGTCCAGCCAGCTGGTGGCGTTGTCCTGGCAGTAGGCGTTGTTGTTGCCGTGCTGCGTCCGCCCCAGCTCGTCGCCGGCCAGGATCATGGGTACGCCCTGGGAGAGCAGGAGCAGCGCGGCGAAGTTCTTCTGCTGGCGGCGCCGGAGCGATTGCACTGCGAGCGAGGCCGTCGGGCCCTCAACCCCGCAGTTCCAGCTCAGGTTCTCGTCCTGGCCGTCGCGGTCGTCCTCGCCGTTTGCGTGGTTGTGCTTCCGATCGTAGCTGGTGAGGTCGGCGAGCGGGAAGCCGTCGTGGCAGGTGACGAAGTTCACGCTGTGGAAGGGCGCCCGGCCGCCGCCCTGGTACAGGTCGGAGCTACCGGCGAGCCGCGTCGCGAGCTGGGGCGTCATGCCCGCCTCGCCGCGGACGAAGCGGCGCACGTCGTCGCGGAAGCGCCCGTTCCACTCCGCCCAGCGGCCCCAGTGCGGGAAGGAGCCCACCTGGTACAAGCCGGCCGCGTCCCACGCCTCGGCGATGAGCTTGGTCCGGCCCAGCACCGGGTCCTCGGCGATCGTCTCGAGCAGCGGCGGGCTCGAGAGAACCGAGCCGTCGCGGCCGCGCCCCAGAACAGAGGCGAGATCGAAGCGGAAACCGTCGACGTGCATCTCCGTGACCCAGTAGCGCAGCGAGTCGAGGATGAGGTTGCGGACCACCGGGTGGTTGCAGTTGAGGGTGTTGCCGCAGCCGGAGAAATTGAGGAACGACCCCGAGGTGGCGTCGAGCATGTAATAGACGGAGTTGTCGAGGCCACGCAGGCTCTGGGTCGAGCCGCGCTCGTCGCCCTCCGACGTATGATTGAACACCATGTCGAGGAGCACCTCGATCCCGGCGGCATGCATCGCCTTCACCATCGCCTTGAAGGCGCGCAGCGGGTCCTCACCGCCGGCGTAGGCGCTCTTCGGCGCGAAGAAGCTGATCGGGTGGTATCCCCACAGGTTGCGCAGGGGCTCGCCCGTCGTGGGATCGCGGCGCGGGATGTCGCACTCGTCGAACTCAGTGACCGGCATGAGCTCGATGGCGGTGACGCCGAGCTCGCGCAGGTAAGGGATCCGGTCGACCAGCGCCTGGAAGGTCCCCGGCCGGTGGGAGCGAGCGCTCGCGTGCGCGGTGAAGCTGCGCACGTGCACCTCGTAGATGATGGAGTCGGCGAGGTGCGTGTTGAGCGGCTGGTCGAAGTCCCAGTCGAACTCGTCGCTCACCACGCGGCTCCGGAAGGCGACGGCTCCGGGCCGGACGCGCCGGCCCCAATCCTCGGCCCCGGTGAGCGCGCGGGCGTAGGGATCCACCAGGACGGCGTCGGGCGTGAAGCGATGCCCCTCGCTGCCGCGCGGACCGTCGGCGCGCCAGCCGTACTCGACGCCTGGGTCGAGGCCGGTGACGAAGGCGTGCCAGACGTCGCCGGTCCGGTTGTAGCGCGCGTCGAGCGGCAGCTCTGCCGCCGCCTCGAGCTCGCCGCCCCTGAACAGCACCAGCCGGACGTCCTCGGCGTGGCGCGAGAAGACGGCGAAGTTGATCCCACCGCGCTGCGCCGTGGCCCCGAGCGGGAGCGGGTGGCCGCGCGAGAACGTGAAGCTCTCGTTGACGAGGTCGAGCAGCGAGGTGCCGCGGGCACCGGCAGCGCGCGGCACGAGGCCCCTCTCCATCGCCCACTCCGCGTAAAGCCGGTCCGCGCCGAGCACGTGGTCCAGGAACCACTCCTTGAGGAGCGTGAGCGCCTCCTTGGAGGTGGCGGACCGGTCGACGGACAGCTCGCCGAGGCGCGCGAGATAACGGGCGTGCTGGGCCCGCTGGAGTGAAAGGCCCGGGTACCCGATGCCCTCCAGCCACCACTCCTCGTGCGCGAAGTGCGCCCTGGCCGAGGCGCCGAGCTCGCGAAAGGCCTCCTGCAGATCGAGGGCAGTCCCGCCGCGGCTCGTCATGGCGGCGTACAGGCCGTTCATGGCCTCGAAGAGGCGCTGGTGCTCGGGGTCGACGTGCTCGACGCCGAGGCTGAACCGGGGCTCCCAGATGAAGAACCTGCTGGTCGGCGGGCTCCTTCGCATCAGTCATCGAAGGATAGCTCAGCGCCGCCGCTGAGCGCACGCAGGCGCCGAGCGTGCACGGCTCGGGATAGCTGCTCGGCGGGTCCGCCACGAGCTTCAGCACCTGGTCGATGTCCGGTGGCTTGCCGACGTGGTCGTCGAACCCGGCGCGCATGGCGCGGTCGACGTCGTCCGCGGCCGCATAGCCGGTGATGGCGACGAGACGCGGCTGGGGGGCGAGCCCGCTCGCGCGCAGCCGGCGCGCCACCTCGTACCCGTCCATCCTCGGCAAGCCGATGTCGCACAGGACGACGTCGGGCCGCAACTTCCGTGCGGCCTCGAACCCGTCTCGCACGCGGATCCGAGCGCGACCGTGTTCGGCCTCGACCGCCACCGAAGACATGGCCGCCGGGTCGGTGAACTTCGCCCCGTTGTGGAGCAAGTTCCCGAGCAGCTGGCCGAGGCGCGTTCGGTCCCCGTCCACCCAGACCGGAGCGGCGGCAGCTGCAGGTCGAGCGAGAGCGTTCGGCTGACGAACAGCGGCCGGCGGTCCTCGACCGTCTCGCTGACCTGCTCCGTCAGGTCCATCACCGCCGTGTGGAGGCGCAGCTTCCCCGTCGTGATGCGCCTCACGTCCAGCAGGTCGTCCACGAGGCGGACCAGGTGCTCGACCTGCCTCGCGATGATGGCGCGCGCGCCTGCCCTGCGGGGTCGCCGGGTCCACGCGGTGGAGGACCTGGACCGAGTTGCGGATGGGGGCGAGCGGGTTCCCCGAGCTCGTACGAGAGGATGCCGATGAACTCGTCCTTGCGGCGGTCGGCTTCGCGGAGCGCCTCCTCCGCCAGCACGTCACCGCGCGCCCACCCGTAAAGCTTCTCCATTCCCTCGTTCCAGACTGCAGAGCCTCGAGGCGTTCGTCCGAAACAGTGTGATGCACCTGCATGCGTGATCGGTTAGCAACCGCAACCGCACGCGCGCTTCATCACGCGGCCGCGCGCCGCGGACGGCCACCCTGGCCCTCGATCATCGCCCTGAGCGCCTCGCGCATGTCGCCGAAGAGGCTGGGTAGCCACGGACGCCACGCGGAGGCGACCGGAAACACATACCCCGCGGAAGTCTGACAGCCAGGGTACGCCACCCGGGAGGTGCTTCAGCACAGGTCGGCGGCCGAGATGCCGAGGGCGTGCGCGATCTGGAACACGGTCGTGATCGGCGGGTTGCGTCCTCCGCGCTCGATCAGGCTCACATACGCGATCGAGAGTCGCAGCGAGTCCGCGAGGTCCTGCTGCGTCATCCGCCGCTCGAGGCGACGCTCCCGGATCCGCGCGCCGAGCGCTCGAAGCGTCTTGCGCCGCTGATCATTCTCGTGGCTCGACTTGGTACGCATGGTCCGCTCCAGAGTTGTGCGATCAGCCTACCCTCGGGCCGCACGCGGCGGAGTCGGCAAGCGAGCGGAATGGAGCGTCCCAGCTGCCCGCGAGGCTAGCTTCCGGATCGCGAGGGGCGCTGTCGGGGAAAGGCACTACAGCTCCCGCCACGGCAGGCCAGCGCCGCCCCTGCCGTGCCGCTGGACGAGAGCCGAGATGGACGGACGCAGTGTCGAGCCATGCGCTCGACGTGTGATAAGGGAGCGAGCGGAGGGATGTGCTCCGTGCCGGGAGAATCCAGCGCCTTCGAGAAGATCTTCGAGTTGTGCCAGGACGGAGTGCTGCTGACGCGCCAGGACGGAGCGGTGCTGCGCGCCAACGCCGCCGCCTGCCGTGCCCTCGGGCGCTCCGAGGAGGACCTCCGCCGGTCCGGGCTCGACGGGCTGGTAGCTGACAACCCGCCGCTCCAGGACCATCCGCGGCGGGGTGGGTCGGGGGGGGCCGTCCGTGGCGAGGCGACGCTTCGCCGATACGACGGCAGCACGTTCCCCGCCGAGATAGCGTCTGGGCCCATCCCGGTCGAGGGGAACGGTCCGCTCACCTACGTCATCTTTCGCGACGTCACCCATCGCCGCCGCGCGGAGGACGGACAGCGTCGCAATATCCGCGCGTTGCGCCTCCTCACGGCCTGCAACGAGGTCATCGTCTACGCCGCGACGGAGGAGGCCCTCCTCTCCGGGGTGTGCGCCGCGATGGTCCAGGCCGGCGGTTACCGCCTGTGCTGGGTCGGAGTCTGCGAGGACGATGCCCGGCGGACGGTCCGTCCGGTGGCGCACGCTGGATCCGACGACGGCTACCTCTCGACTCTGGACGTCGTGTGGGCGGACGAGCCGCGCGGCCGCGGGCCGACCGGGACCGCGGCTCGCACCGGAAGGCCGGACGTCAACCGCGAGTTCGAGACCGATCCCGCGATGTGGCCGTGGAGGGACGAGGCTTCGAGGCGGGGCTTCCGATCGTCCAGCGCGCTGCCGCTCGTCCACGACGGCCACCGCATCGGCGTCATCACGTTCTACTCCGCCGAGCCGCTCGCGTTCGACGACGAGGAGGTAGCCATCCTGGTGCGGCTCGCCGACGACGTCGCCTACGGGGTCCAGGCGCTCCGGGTACGCGAGGTGCACGCGCGCACCCACGACGCGCTCCGCCAGAGCGAGACGAACTTCAGGAGCCTCATCGACGCGATGAGCGAGGGTTTCGCGCTCCACGACGTCGTCCGGGACGAAGCAGGCGCGCCCCGCGACGTCCGCCACCTGTTCGTGAATGCGGCGTTCGAGCGACTGCTGGGCGTCGAGGCGGCGCAGGTCGAGGGGCGGACCGTCCGCGAGCTGTTCCCGGGGGTGGATCCGGCCTGGGTCGAGCGTTGCGGCCAGGTCGCGCTCACCGGGGAGCCCGCGCGCTTCCAGGCGCAGCTCGGTCGGCCCGGGCGCTGCTTCGACGTCAGCGCCTACCCGGCGCGGCCCGGCCAGGTGGCGGTGGTCCTCTTCGACGTGACGGACCGGAGGCGCGCCGAGGAGGAGCTCGCGACACAGCGCCAGCTCCTCGCCGACATCATCGACGGTACGCCGTCCCTCATCTTCGCGTTCGACCGCGAGCAGCGCATCATGCTCGCGAACGACGCCGCCGCGCGGTTCCTCGGCACGACCAAGGACTCGCTCCGGGGACGGCTGCCGTACGACGGCCTCTCCCCGCAGCTCGCGGCGAGCTTACCAGCGGTCCACGCCGCGGTCATGGCGACGGGCGCCGCGCAGACCGCGGAGGTGGTCGTCCGGCTCCCCGGCGGCGAGCGGACCGTCGTGGCCACGCGCTACCCGCTCCGCGATGGGGCAGGCCACGTCTACGGCACGGCGAGCGTCGCGACCGACATCACCGAGCAGAAGCGGATCGAGGCTGCCCTGCGCGAGAGCGAGGAGCGCCTCAACGAGGCGCAGCAGAACGCGCGCATCGGAAGCTGGCGCTATCTGCCCGGCGGCCCGCTGCTGTTCTCGGACGAGATGTACGAGCTGCTCGGCCTCCCGCGCGAGCTCCCGCCGACATTCGAGGACGTCCTGGCCGTGCTCCACCCGGAGGACCGGGACGGCAGGCACGAGGCGTTCGCGCGGGCGGTCGCGTCGGGCGCCCTCGAGTTCGACACGCAGTTCCGCGTGATATCGCGCGACGGCCGGGTGCGCACGATGGACTCCCGCGGGAAGATCCGCCGGGAGGCGGACGGCGGCGTCCTCGATGCGTTCGGCACGGTGCAGGACGTGACCGAGCTGAAGGCCGCCGAGGCGGAGTCCCGCGGGGCCGCCGCCCGCATGGAGGTGCTGGCGAGCGCGTCGAAGGCCTTCGCGGAGGTGGGGCTGGACGATCGCGCGATCCTCGACCAGCTCACGCGACGCGTGACGGAGTCGCTCGCCGACACCTGCCAGGTGGCGACGCTGTGCGAGGACGGCGACCGGTTCGAGCTGGCGGCCGTGCACAGCCGCGACCCGGAGGTCGCCGACATCATCCGCGGGCTCGAGGGCGACCGGCCGTGGCGCGCGGCCAGCGCTCCGCCGGTCCAGCACGTGATCCGCACCGGCGAGCCGACGCTCATGCCGGTCATCACCCCCGAGCAGCTGCGCGCGTCGGGTTCCCCGGAGCGAGCCCCACTCTACGAACGATTCCCGCCGCACAGCGCGGTCGTCGTGGCCATGCGCGCGCAGGGCCGCCCGCTCGGCCTGCTGGCGATGACGCGACATCGGCGGGAGAGCCCGCCCTTTTCCAGGGACGACGTGAGCCTCGCACAGGATCTCGCCGACCGCGCCGCACTCACGATCCGCGGCGCCCGGCTCTTCGAGCAGGCGCGGCACGAGGTGACCGAGCGCACGCGCGCCGAGGAGGGGTTGAGGGCCTCGCGGCAGGAGCTGCGCTCGCTGGCCGGGAAGCTCGACGCCCTCCTCGAGCAGGAGCGGATGCGCATCGCGCGGGACTTGCACGACGACATGGGGCAGCTGCTCGTCGCCGTGAAGATGGACCTGCGCTGGGTCGAGCGTCGCCTCGCCGAATTCGCTCCGACCGAGCCGGTCTCGGCGCTCCAGGACCGCATCGTCATGGCGTCCTCGCTCGTCGATCAGATGGTGAAGACCGTGCAGCGGATCGCGGCGGACCTGCGCCCCGCCGGGCTGGAGCGGATCGGCCTCGGCGCGGCCCTGACCCAGGAGGCGCGCCGGTTCCAGGTGCGAGCCGGCATCGCCTGCGACGTCCACCTCGCCGACGGCGTCCCGGACCTCCCGCAGGAGACGGCGACGGCGCTCTACAGGATCGCCCAGGAGGCGCTCACCAATGTCGCGCGCCACGCGTGCGCAACGCGGGTGGCCGTGTCACTCGCCGCGCGCGACGGCACCGTGCTCATGCGCGTGGACGACGACGGCGCCGGGATGTCGACGGCTCTTCGGACCGGAGCGCTGGGGATCCTGGGGATGCGGGAGCGGGCGTTGCGGCTCGGCGGTGAGCTGCGGATCGAGGCGGGCGCGCCGCGGGGCACGTCGGTCATCGTTCAGGTCCCGATGACGCCGCGCACCTGAGGTGGAACGTCGCACGCTCCGGCGCGATCACCGAACCGGGAGCCCCCCTCCCAGCTCGAGCAAGGCCGGGCCCAGCGCATCCACGTCGTCCCACTTCACCACGACGTGGTGCACGCCGGCGGCCATCCAGCGCAGCCTGGCCTCCGGTGTGCCGTCGCCCGTGAGGGCGACGATGCACGACGTGGGCGCGAGGCGCCGTATCGTGCGGACCAACGCCGTCGACTCGGG
>DASTGH010000006.1:0-8573 GCA_035719345.1 Anaeromyxobacteraceae bacterium | reverse complement strand
GAGGAGGAAGCGGGAGAGCGCGGGCATGAGCACCAGCGCCCCGACCATGTTCCAGACGAACATGAAGGTGAGGAGGATCCCCATGTCCGCCTGGAACTTGATGGGCGAGAAGGCCCAGGTGACGACGCCGGCGGCGAGCGTCGCGCCGACGAGCGCGACCACCTTCCCGGTGAAGCGCAGCGACGCCCGGTGCGCCTCCTCCAGCGGCCGGCCGGCGCGCTGCAGCGCCAGCTGCACCGAGAGCAGGTAGAGCGCGTAGTCGACGCCGATCCCGACGCCCAGCGCGATGACGGGCAGCGTCGCCACCTTCACGCCGATGCCGAGCAGCACCATGAGCGCCTCGCACAGCACCGAGGTGATGGCGAGCGGGATGAGGGTGACGAGCGTGGCGCGCCAGCTGCGGAAGGTGACGAGGCAGAGCAGCGCCACCGCCGCATAGACCCACAGCATCATGGTCCGGCTGGCGTCGCGGACGACGCCGTTGGTGGCGGCGTCGATGCCGGCGTTGCCGGCGGCGAGCAGGAACTTCCGCTCGCCGTCGCCGTGCTTGGCCGCGAAGTCCTCCGCCACGCGCGTGACCCGGTCGAGCGTGTCCGCCTTGTGGTCGCCGAGGAACGCGAGGACCGGCATCACCGAGCAATCGGCGTTGAAGAGGTCCGGGTTGCGGGTGGTCGCCTGCTGGGCGGCGTAGTTGAGCACGTCCTGGTTGCGAGCCAGGGTGAGCCACTTGGGATTCCCCTCGAAGCTGCCGGCGGTGATGATGCGCACCGCGTCGGCGAGCGAGCTCGTCGCCTGGACGCCGGGCGTCTGCTGCAGCGCCCACCCGAGCCGGTCCGCCTCGATGAGCGTCTGGCGCTTGAGGCAGCCCTCCTTCTCGGTCTTGAGGATGACCGCGAAGACGTCGTTGGAGAGGCCGTAGTGCGCCGTGATGTAGGCGTTGTCGCGGTTGTAGCGCGAGGTGGTGCGCAGCTCGGGCGCGCCCGGCTCGAGATCGCCGATCTGGAGCCCCTGCTTCGTCTTCCAGCCCCAGACCGCCATGGCCGCGGAGACGCCGATGACGACGACCGCCCAGCGCGGCTCGGTCACGCGCCCCAGCACGCGCCAGGCCCACCCCGTGCCGCCACCGCCCTCCTCGCGCAGCGCCCGCTTCGCCGCCGCCGCCCCGACGCCGGTGTAGGAGAGGAGGACGGGGAGGAGGATGAGGTTGCTGACGATGAGCGCCGCCACGCCCACGCTGGCGCTGATGGCGAGCTGCTGGATGACGGGGATGTCGATGGCCATCAGCACCGCGAAGCCGACGGCGTCGGCGAGGAGCGCGGTGAGGCCGGGCAGGAACAGCCGCCGGAAGGTGTAGCGGGCCGCCACCAGGCGGTGCGTGCCGCGGGCGACGTCCTGCAGGATGCCGTTCATCTTCTGCGTCCCGTGCGAGACGCCGATGGCGAAGACGAGGAACGGGACGAGCACGGAGTACGGATCGATCTCGTGGCCGAGCGCGGAGACGATCCCGACCTGCCACACGACCGCGATGGCGGAGCAGCCGACCACGAGCAGCGTGCTGCGCCAGCAGCGCGTGTACGCGAAGAGGATGGCGATGGCGATGGCGGCGGCGATGGCGAAGTAGCCCGCGACCTTCAGGACGCCGTCGAGGAGGTCGCCCATGAGCTTGCCGAAGCCGACGATGTGGATGCGCACGTCGCCGGTCGCGTCGTACCTGGCGCGCAGGCCCTCCAGCGCGCGCGACATGGCCCGGTAGTCGAGGCGCTTGCCGTCCGGGCCGCGGTCGAGCAGCGGGACGAAGACGTCGCTCGAGCGCAGATCGCGCGCCACCAGCGTACCGACGATGCCGGCGCGCTGCACGTTCTGGCGCAGCGCCTCGATGCTGGCGGGCGAGCCGTCGTAGCTGTCCGGCATCACCGGGCCGCCGCGGAAGCCCTCCTCCGTCACCTCGTTCCAGCGCACGCCCGGCGCCCAGAGCGACTTCACCCACGGGCGATCGACGCCCGGCATGAGGAACAGCTCCTCGCCGATCTTCCGCAGCGATTCGAGGTAGCGCGCGTCGTAGACGTCGCCGCGGGTGCTCTCCACCACCACGTGAAGCGCGTTGCCGAGCCCGCGCAGCTCGCCCTTGTGCTCCAGGTAGTTGCGGATGGACGGCTGGTGCGTCGGGATCATCCGCTCGAAGTCGGCGTTCATCACGCTCTTCGTGGCGGCGCAGAACGCGAGCGCCAGCGTCGCGGCGACGATGGCGCCGGTGACGACGCGGCGGTGGTTGAAGATGAGGCGCTCGAGGCGCATGCCGGAGCGGGGGTCGAACGCGTCGAGCGAGCGCACCACCGGCATCGCGTCGAGGTCGGGTCGGGAGGCGGCCATGTGCAGTTCCTTGTCTCAGCGAAGCGGCTCGACGCGTGCGCCGAGCGGGCCGACGAGGACCAGCCCGGCGCCGGCCGCGGCCACGGCCGACGTGGGGAGGGGGCGCTCCGTGGCGAGCGCCGAGAACGTGCGGCCGTCGTCGCCGCTCACCAGGAGGCGGCCGCCGGACGAGACCAGCACCAGCCGGCCGTCGGCGGCGCGGGCGCCGCCGGTGATGGCCGACTCGACGCCGGTCGTCACCTCCTGCCAGCTCCGGCCGCGATCGGCGCTGCGCAGCACGTGCCCGCGCAGGCCGAAGACGAGCACCGCGTCGTCGCTCCCGGCGAGGCCGAAGTAGCTGCCGGCGTACGGCGCGGCGCTCGGCACGAAGCGCTGCGTCGCCGGGTCGAGCCGGAGCAGCAGGCCCTGCTCGCCCGCGATGAAGAGCGTGCCGGCGGCTCGCCGGACCGCGTGCAGGTGCAGCGCCTTGGGGTTCTCCACGTGGTCGAGCCACGGCGTCCACGTCTGACCGCCGTCGGTCGTGCGCAGCACGAGGTCGAAGGCCCCGACCGCGATCCCGCTCCGCTCGTCGTCGAACCACACGTCGAGGAGCGGGAGGTCCGCCCCCTGCTGCACCAGGAACGCGAGCTGGTCCTTCACCGCCGCGGGGCGGTGCCCGTCGTCGGCGGCGGCGGCGAGGAGAACGGAGAGACGGCGGCCGTCGAGCTGTCGCGTCCAGGTGTGGCCGCCGTCCTCCGAGGTCAACACGACTCCGTCGTGGCCGACGGCCCAGCCGCGCCGGGCCGTCGGGAAGGAGAGCGCGGTGAGGTCGCTGCTCACCGGCACCACCGCCTGCGTCCAGCTCTTGCCCCCGTCGTCGGAGAGGAGGATGTGGCCGCGCTGCCCGGCGGCGACGACGCGCGAGCCGGCCAGGGCGACCGCGCCGAGCAGGCGCCGCGCCGCGAGCGGGCTCGGGGCAGCGGCCTGGTCGAGCGGGTCGACGAACGCGGCGCGCGCGGGCGCCGGGGCGGCGGCCGCCAGGGTGGCGGCCGCGAGCGCGAGGGAGAGGGGACGCATGGCGGCTCCGGCTCGGGGGGGTCTGGGGGTCAGCGCACGCCGGCGGCGGCGAGCGCCTCGGGCGCCCAGGAGCTCTCGCTCTTGCACGCGCTGACCCGGATCCAGCCGCTCGCGCCCGGCCACACGTTGACGCTGTAGGCCCCCGAGGTGAGGTCGTAGATGGCGTGCGCGTCGGCGGCGGGCGACGGCGCGTCGTAGAGCGGCGCCATCAGGGCGTTGCCCACGCGGTAGAGCTGGCCGCGCGCGTCGTACTCATCGCTGAGGAGGACGGTCCAGCTGTCCTCGTCGAGGTAGAAGGTCCGGCGCGAGTAGGCGTGGCGCTTGCCCGCCTTGAGCTTGGCGTCGACCACCCACACGCGATGCAGCTCCCAGCGGACCTGATCGGGCGAGAGGAAGCCCGCCTTGAGCAGCTGATCGGGGTTCGACTGGTAGACGGCGCGGTAGGCGTTGTACGGGACGTAGATCTCCTTCTTGCCGACGAGCGTGAAGTCGTAGCGGTCGAGGGCACCGTTGAAGAGGTAGATGTCGTCGAACGTGGAGCCGCCCGCGGTCGCCGGGTTCGGCGTGTCGTAGGCGAGGTCGGGCGCGAGCTTCACGCGCCGCTGCCCGGGCAGGTACTGGTAGGCCCTGCGGCCCTTCTGCGCGTAGTCCACGGGGTCGACGAAGAGCACCGCCTCGCCCGCGCGGCGCGACGGGCCGTCATAGGTGAGACGCGTGCGGAAGTAGACGTTCGCGTCCGCGCTCGAGCCCTCCTGCCAGTAGGGCGTCTGGATCCAGCCCTCCGCGGAGCTGGCGAGCGTCGCGCGGCCGCCCGGCTCGACGAAGTAGGCCGAGAACTTCACCTGCGTGCAGGCCGGCTGGTAGCGGACGAGGTGGTTCCACATCGCCTCGGCCCCGGTCTGCGGGATGGGGAAGGGGATCGCGGCGTGCGCGTCGACGAGCGACTGGCCGTCGTTGGCCGTGTGCGCGGCGACGGCGGCGGTGGCCGTCTTGTCGAGCGCGGCCTTGGGCAGCGCGGCGGTCCGGTGCGTCGGGTACACGTCGAGGCGGTACCCGGGGTACTTCTTCAGCATCGCCTTCGTGCCCTCGGACAGCTTCGCCTCGTGGCTGGCGAGGTTCTTCGCATCGACCGAGAGGCTCGGCTTCTCCGCGGCGAAGGGATCGACGCGCGATCCGCTGCCCGCCTTGTAGGCGGAGGGCGGCGAGGTGAGCCCGCCCGTGTACTCCGGGATCGAGCCGTCGGCGTTGCCCGACTTCTCGGCGCCGACGCCGGTGAGGTTCTCGTGCAGCTTCTTCGCCTCGTCGGCTCCGATCTTCGCGCTGGCGCGCGAGGACAGGAGGAGGACGAACGCGGCGATCAAGGTACGCTTCATGACGTGGTTCTCCATGGGTACGGGTAGGGATGGGGGCTAGAAGGTGGCCTTGGCGGTGAGCACGACGCTCTCGCGGTTCTTGAGGAGCGAGAGGAGCCCGTTGCTGGAGGTGACGACGGTGCCGTTGTCGACGGTGCTGCCGAAGAAACCGATGTACTTGAGGTCGAGGCGCAGGCGGTTGCGGATGTCGGCGCCCAGGCCGGCGCTGTAGGTGCCGCTGCCCTCGTTGCCGCCGAGGGTGACCGGCGAGTTGCCCCAGGCCGTCCACGAGCCGGTGACCGGCAGGAACATGTCGACGCCGGAGAAGACCTGGTACCAGGTGGGCGTGAAGCTGCCGGCGAAGCCGAGCGACTGGCCGGTGGAGCAGCCGTCGGCGGCGGTCCGGGCGCTGGCGCCGAGGGCCGGGTCGGTGCGGCACACGCCGTAGCCCTGGCCGAAGTACATGTCGGGGTTGGAGCGGACGGTGAGCAGGCGGCTGTAGGTGGTCTCGAGGTTCCAGGTGGCCATCGACCAGCCCCACCACGGCCGGACGGTGCCGATGGCGTTCGCGACCACGTGCGCCGTGTCGCCCCGCGCCTGGTACGAGTTCCCGACGAGCTGCGGCGCGCCGTGCGGGAAGAGCACCTGCGCCAGCGCCGGCGCGGGCGGCACGGTGAGGCCGAGCGGCTGCGAGGCGAGCGGGGTGTCGTGCCGGTAGTTCGCCTCGAGCGCGGTGCTGACCCCGACGACCTGCTGCGAGACGCTCGCGCCGACGAGGTCGACGCCCTCGGCGTAGAACTGCCGGTACTGCAGCGGTGAGTTGAGGTCGGGGCTGAGCGGCCCCTGCCCGCCGGGGTTCGGCACGAGCAGGACGCCCGCCAGCTTGTCGGCGTAGCGGCGGTAGTAGAGGCCGAAGGTGGTGCCGTCGAGGGACTCGGGCGCGTAGCGCAGCGCGGTGCCCCAGTCGTGCGTGTTCGGGTCGCTGGGGCCGCCGTTCTTGAAGAAGAACGAGCGGCCGCCCAGGTTCGCGAACTGGCCGAGCGCGCCGTTGAAGGCGAAGTCGGCCGGGCCGGCGAAGGTCGCGCCCTCGGGATAGAGGTACGGCTCCCACTGCAGCAGGTACTGGCCGGCGAGCGAGAGCGAGGGCGTGAGCTGCAGGTTCGCCGAGACCTGGTTCAGCGGCCGGTACAGCTCCTTCGCCTCGCTGCCGGGCGTGGCGAACGCCTTCTGGAGATCGAGCGGCACCTGCGAGTAGGCGACGCCGTGGATGGCGCCTCCCAGCAGCAGCGACTCGCCCCAGTAGATCGAGTGGCGGCCCACCTTGAGCGTGACCGGGACCGGGCCGGCGTCGAAGCGCGTCCAGGCGAACGCGTCCAGCACCTCGCCGCCCGGACCGCGGTAGCGCTTGAGGACGTACGAGTTCAGCTCGCTTCCGGCCGGGCCGTTGCTGGAGGGCACGCCCGCCGCCTCGAGCTGAGGCGCCATCCGGATCGTGTAGTTCTGGTAGGCGAGGTCGTACCAGCCGGCGAACGAGGCGCGCGCGCCGAGGTTCTGGCCGTACGAGCCGTCGAGCTCGGACAGCAGGTCGAGCCGCGAGGTCTGGATCTGGCCGCGGTCGAAGCTGTACTCGCCGGCGCTGAACGCGGGGTTCGCGCCGAGGACCGGGTCGGGGGCGGTGGTGCGCATGCCGACGTTGGCGCGCAGGGTGTTGTCCCAGCGGAGCTTGAGCTCGCTGCCGTCGAAGTCGGTGCCGAAGGCGGCGGCGGGGCGGGGCGCGGCGAGCGCGGCCGCGACGACGGCGCCGAGGAGCGCCGGGGCCGAGCGGGATGAATGCTTCTTCAAAGGATCTCTCCTGCGAGCGGGTGCGAAGGGGGAGGCGACGGCGTGCGGCCAGAGCAAGCGCCGTTCCAGCGCCCATGGCGCGCGTGCCGCGCCGGTGTGACGGGACGTGCGCCAGGCCCCCGCGGCGCGGTCGTGTTGCATTCATGCAACACGATCGCAGCGTACGCCTCAGGGCCAGCACGCGAGGAGCGCGGATCTGCAACTTTGCGCCGCGTTGCATGAATGCGACGCGTCGCACCCCGGCGGGGAGCGCGTCGCCTCAGCGCTTCAGGCCGCTGCGGCCGCCGTTCCGGTAGAAGGTCGAGGGGTTCACGCCTGCCAGGCGGGCGGCGCGGCGCAGGTCGCCCTGCGCGTACTCCAGCATCTGCGCCGCGTACTCGTGGCGGAACTTCTTCAGCGCCGCCTTGTAGCTGCGCGGGTGGATGGTGCTCCGGGCGCCCGCCTTCTGGCCCTCGCGGATGCGGGCGGGCAGGTGCTCGGCGTCGATGGCGGAGCCGGGCGCCGTCACGTACACGGACTCGAGCGTGTTGGCGAGCTCGCGGACGTTCCCGGGCCAGCGATAGCCCAGGAGCGCCTCGAGCGCGGCCCGGGTGAGGTGCTTCTTGCCGAGGCGGTGCTTGGCCTGGAGGTCCTCCAGGCAGCGCTGCACGAGGAGCGGGATGTCCTCGGTGCGCTCGCGGAGCGGCGGCAGCTCGATGCGCAGCACGTTGATGCGGAAGAAGAGGTCGCCGCGGAAGCGGCCCGCCTCCACCTCCTTCTCCAGATCGCGGTTCGTGGCGCAGATGACGCGGGCGTTGACCTTGACCGGGTCCGTGCCGCCGAGCCGCGTCACCTTGCCCTCCTCCAGCACGCGCAGGAGCTTCACCTGGAACTCGAGCGAGGTGTCGCCGATCTCGTCCAGCAGGAGCACGCCGCCCTCCGCCGCCTCGAAGTAGCCCTTCGCCCGGCGGTCCGCCCCCGTGAACGCGCCCTTCTCCGCGCCGAAGAGCGTCGATTCGAGCAGCGGGCCCGGCAGCGCGGCGCAGTTGAGCGCGAGGAACGGCTTCTGGGCGCGGTCGCTGCGGGCGTGGATGGAGCGCGCCACCAGCTCCTTGCCCGTGCCGGACTCGCCGTTGACGAGCACGGAGGCGTTCACCTTCGCCGCCCGCTCGATGAAGGTGAACACCGGGTCCATCCGCGGCGAGGAGCCGACCATCCGCGGCCTGTCGCCCCGCTGCAGCGTGGCCTCGCCGTCGGTCATGATCGCGAACAGATCCGGGCCGAGCTGCACGCCCACCCAGTGCGTGTTCCACTCGTCCCGCGTGAACATCCCCTGGAACCGCTCGATGCGGAGGTCGAAGCGCTTGCCCTGCGCGACGAGCGCCTGGAGCGTGTCGGCGAGGCCGTGCCGCTGGATGACGGGCGCGTACAGCTCGTCGAGCCGGTGATCGACGAACCGCTCGCGCTTCACGCCCGAGTTGGCCTCCTGCTGCCGGTTCACGGCGACGATCCGCCAGGAGCGATCGAAGAGGATGACGCCGAACGGGCACCGCTCCAGGAACGTGAGCGCGGCCTGTTGCACGAGTGCATCGCGCTTGCTTTCTTGCGGCACGGGCCAACCTCCCGCGAACACGCGGCTGTCTAGCGGGTGCGTTGCGCGAATGCAACGCGTGCCCCTCCAGGGCCTGCCGCGGGCACGCCTGCAGCGCGCCGGGCGAGCATGAAATGGCCTTCGCCCGGCCGCGCTCGCGCCTGGAACGGCCCTTGCTCTGGGCAGGCGGCATGATGCCGACCGCCGCCGCTCCCGCCATCGTCCGGCCCTCCGTCCGCCGCTCCTCCATCGTCGTCGAGCCGCTCACCGCCAGCATCGGCGCCGAGCTCCGCAACGTGAGCCTGGCGGACGCCGCGCGCGACGGCGACCTCGCCGACCAGATCTACGCGCTCCTGCTCCGGCACAAGGTCCTCTTCCTGCGC
>DASTGH010000005.1:0-9004 GCA_035719345.1 Anaeromyxobacteraceae bacterium | reverse complement strand
CAAGGGGCCCCGACGTGAAAGAGGCCGGCCTGGCGCAAATGCCAGGCCGGCCTCGATGTTTCCGGGAACCTACGCCGCGGCGACTAGACCCGCTTGAACGCGAGCACCGCGTTCGTGCCGCCGAAGCCGAAGCTGTTGGAGAGGACGGCGTCGACGCGCTTCTCGCGCGCGGTGTTCGGGACGACGTCGAGGTCGCACTCGGGATCCTGCTCCTCGACGTTGATGGTCGGCGGGAGGACGCCGCTGTGCAGCGCGAGCGCGCTGAACACGGCCTCGATGCCGCCGGCGCCGCCGAGGAGGTGGCCCGTCATCGACTTGGTCGACGAGATGCAGAGGCCCTTCCTGGCCCACTCGCCGAACACCTTCTTGATGGCCTGGCACTCGGCGATGTCGCCCTTGGGCGTCGAGGTGCCGTGGGTGTTCACGTACCCGATCTGCTCGGGGGTGAGGCCGGCGTCGCGCAGCGCCATCCGCATCGCGCGCTGGCCGCCCTCGCCCTCGGGCGCCGGCTCGGTGATGTGGTGCGCGTCGGCGGTGGCGCCGTAGCCCACCAGCTCGCAGTAGATCTTCGCGCCGCGCTTCTTCGCGTGCTCGTACTCCTCGACCACGAGGATGCCCGAGCCCTCGCCCGCCACGAAGCCGTCGCGGTTCTTGTCGTAGGGACGGCTCGCCTTCTCGGGCGCGTCGTTCCGCTCCGAGAGGGCGCGCGCGGCGCAGAAGCCGCCGATGCCGAGCGGCGTGATGGTCGCCTCGGCGCCGCCCGTCACCATGACGTCGGCCATGCCGCGCTGGATCACCATGAGCGCGTCGCCGATGGAGTGGTTCGAGGTGGCGCAGGCCGAGACCGGCGAGTAGTTCGGCCCCTTCATCCCGTACTTGAGGCTCACCTGGCCGGGCGCCAGGTTCACGATGAGCGAAGGAATGAAGAAGGGGCTGATCCGCTTCACGCCCTTGTCCAGATAGGTCTGGTGCGTGTCCTCGATCGACCTCAGGCCGCCCAGGCCGGCGCCGATGATGGACCCGACCAGCTCCGGGTCCTCCTTCGACATGTCGAGGCCGGAATCCTGGATCGCCATGTCGGAAGCGGCCATGGCGAAGTGGATGAAGCGGTCGTTCCGCCTCGCCTCCTTCTTCTCCATGTACTTCTCGACCTCGAAGCCCTTCACCTCGCCGGCAAAGCGGGTCGGGAAGGTCGAGGCGTCGAACTGCGTGATCGGCCCGATGCCGCTCTTCCCGGCCAGGATGCCGCGCCAGGTCTCCTCCACCCCGATGCCGACCGGGCAGACGATCCCCAGGCCTGTGACCACCACGCGACGTCTCGACATAGACACGTTCTCCTTGGCTGCTCGCTCGTCCTACGACTGCACGACGGAGGCGACGCCCGCCCCGGCCACACTGGCGGGGCGGCGCGACCGACCGTCCGGAACCTACTTCTTGTGGGTATTGATGTAATTCACGGCATCCTGGACGGTCTTGATGTTCTCCGCCTCCTCGTCCGGGATCTCGACCTCGAACTCCTCCTCCATCGCCATGACGAGCTCGACGATATCGAGCGAGTCGGCGCCGAGGTCCTCGATGAACGAGGAGGTGATCTTGATCTCCTCCTCCGAGACGCCGAGCTGCTCCGCGATGATGCCCTTGACCTTCGTCTCCACGTTCGTTGCCGTCATGGTGCTTCCTCCCTGTGGGGTGGTCCTGTGGCCGGGGGATCCGGCTACATGTACATGCCGCCGTTCACCCGGACGACCTCTCCGGTCACGTACGACGCCTTGTCGCTCGCCAGCCAGGCGACGCAGTCCGCCACCTCCTGCGCCGTGCCCAGGCGGGCGAGCGGAATCATCCCGAGCATGCCGGTCCGGGCCGCCTCGGGCAGGTCCTTCGTCATGTCGGTGTCGATGAAGCCGGGCGCGACCGCGTTGACGCGGATGTTCCGCGACGCGAGCTCCCGCGCGATCGACTTGGTCATGGCGATGATCGCGCCCTTGGTGGCGGCGTAGGCGGCCTGCCCGGCGTTCCCCATCTCGCCCACCACCGAGGTGAGGTTGATGATGGCCCCGCCCTTCGCCTTCATCATGGGGCGGGTGGCGGCGCGGACGAGGTAGAACGCGCCCGACAGGTTCACGTCGAGCTGGCGCTTCCAGTCGTCGTCCTTCACCCGCATGACGAGCTGGTCGATGGCGATGCCCGCGTTGTTGACGAGCACGTGCAGGCCGCCGAGCTCCTTCACCACCGTGTCCACCGCGGCGTTGCACGCGGCGGGATCGGACACGTCGAACTTCATGAGCTTGACGGAGGAGGCGCCCGCCTTCTCGCAGAGCGCGGCGGCCTCCTGAGCGGCGGCCTCGTTCCCCGCGTAGTTGATGGCGACCTTCGCCTTGCCCTGCGCCAGCGTCACGGCGATGGCGCGGCCGATGCCGCGCGAGCCGCCGGTGACGAGCACGGCCTTCCCACTGAAGTCGAACATGGTCCTGGGTTCTCCTAGCCCTTCACCGCGGCGATGGCCTTGTCGAGCGAGGCCGGATCTTCCACGTTCGCGACCACGGCGTCCTTGACGATCCGCTTCACGAGCCCCGACAGCACCTTTCCGGGACCGACCTCGACGAAGCGGGTCACCCCGAGCCGCGCCAGCTCCTCGACGCACTCGATCCAGCGAACCGGGGCCGTGACCTGCTCGAGCAGGATGGGGACGATGCGCGCCACCTCGCGGTTCGGCTTCGCCTCGACGTTCGTGACGACGGCGACGCGCGGCTCGCGCCAGGCGATCCCGCGCAGCACCGGCTCGAGCCGCGCCTTCACCGGCTGCATGAGCGCGCAGTGGAAGGGGGCGGACACCGGCAGCGGCAGCACCCGCTTCGCGCCGGCCGCCTTCAGCTCGGCGGAGGCCTTCTCCACCGCCGCCGCGTCGCCGGCGATGACCGTCTGGCCCGGGTCGTTGTAGTTGGCGGGCGAGCACACCTGGCCGGTGGCCGCCTCGACCGACTCGCAGATCGCCTTCACCCGCCCCGGCTCGAGGCCGAGCACGGCCGCCATGGCGCCCTTCCCCGCCGGCACCGCCTCCTGCATGAAGGTGCCGCGGGCGCGCACCGCCCTCGCCGCGTCGGCGGGCGAGAGCGCGCCGGCGGCGACGAGCGCCGAGTACTCGCCGAGCGAGTGGCCGGCGACCACGTCGGGGAGAATGCCCTTCTCCGCCAGCACGGCGGCCGCCGCCGAGGAGACGGTGAGGATGGCGGGCTGGGTGTTGGCGGTGAGCTTGAGCTTGTCGTCGGGCCCCTCGAAGCAGAGCGTCGAGAGCTTCTCGGAGAGCGCCGCGTCGACCTCGTCGAAGACGCGCCGCGCCGCCGGATGGGCGTCGGCCAGGGCCTTGCCCATGCCCGCAGCCTGCGATCCCTGTCCCGGGAAGATGAAGGCGAGCTTGCCCATGGGTGTCTCTCGACCGCTACCAGCGGATGACGCCGGCGCCCCAGGCCATGCCGGCGCCGATGGCGCAGACCAGGATCGTCTCGCCGGGCTTGATCCGGCCGGCGCGGTTCGCCTCGTCGAGCGTCGTCGGCACGCTTGCCGCCGAGGTGTTGCCGTAGCGCTCGAGGTTCATCCAGCACTTCTCGCGCGGCACCTCCAGGCGCTCCAGCGTGGCGTCGATGATCCGCTTGTTCGCCTGGTGCACGATGACGTGATCCACGTCGCCGGCGGTGAGCTTGTTGGCGGCGAGCGCCTCGTGGCAGGCATCCTGGAGCGCGCGCACCGCGAACTTGAACACCTCGCGGCCGTTCATGAAGAGGTACTGCTTGCGCTTCTCCAGCAGCTCCGGCGTGAGCGGGTTCCTCGAGCCGGGGCCGGCCTGGTGGAGGATGTTCCACTGCGAGCCGTCGGTGTGCAGGTGGATCGACTGGATCCCGCGCTTCGGATCGTCGGTCGGCTCGACGACCATGGCGCCGGCCGCGTCGCCGAAGAGGATGCAGGTGTTGCGGTCGGTCCAGTCGACGATGCGCGTCAGCGTCTCCGCGCCGATGACGAGCGCCTTCCTGGCGACGCCGGAGGAGACGTAGCGGTCGGCGATGGAGAGCGCGTAGAGCGAGCCGGAGCAGGCCGCCGACACGTCGAACGCGAACGCCTTCTTGTTGCCGAGGAGCCCCTGGATCACGGCCGCGGTGGACGGCCAGGGCATGTCCCCGGTGATGGTGCCCACCACGATGAGGTCGACGTCCTTGGCGTCGGTCTTCGCCATCTCCAGCGCCTTCTGCGCGGCGGCGACCGCCATGTCGCTGGTCGCCTCCTCGGGCGCGGCCTGCCGGCGCTCCTTGATGCCGGTGCGCTCGACGATCCAGTCGCTGGTCGTCTCGACGATCTTCTCGAAGTAGGCGTTGTCGAGCACCTTCGACGGAGCGTACGCGCCGGTTCCGGTGATGAGGGAGCGCATCGGGATGGTCCTTTCAGGCCTCGGGCGGGGCCATGGTGGCCCGCGCGTGCTGCGGGGTGGTGGCGCTCTCGGCGCCGGCGAGGAGCGCCTCGGCGAGCGCGGCGGCGCGCGCGATCTCCTCGGTCGCGTGCGCGTCGGCCGCGGCGCGGACGCGACGGACCGCGTTCTTCATGGCGAGCGCGTCGGAGCGGCCGTGCGTGATGAAGCCGACGCCGTCCACGCCGACGAGCGGCGCGCCGCCGATCTCGCGCCAGTCGATCTTGCGCTTCATCTGGCCGAGCGCGCGGC
This sequence comes from Anaeromyxobacteraceae bacterium, assembly GCA_035719345.1. Classification (GTDB taxonomy): domain Bacteria; phylum Myxococcota; class Myxococcia; order Myxococcales; family Anaeromyxobacteraceae; genus Anaeromyxobacter_A. Next base: position 4,299 of record DASTGH010000005.1, on the reverse strand, counting down.
GGGCGAGCAGCCCGCCGATCGCCGCCAGCGGGCTCGATTTGAAGCTGCGCTTGAGGAGCTCGCCCACGACCTTGGCCGTGCCCTCCATCGTCTTCAGCGCCACGTTGCCCGTGAAGCCGTCGGTGACGATGACGTCGAACTCGCCGGTGAGGAGGTCGCGCCCCTCGCAATAGCCGGCGAAGGCGATGGGCGCGCGCTTAAGCGCGGCGGCGGCGGCGCGGGTGAGGTCGGTGCCCTTCGACTCCTCCTCGCCGTTGGCGAGGACCGCCACCCGGGGCTTCTCCACGCCGTAGACGCGCCGCGCGTACACCTCGCCCATGAGCGCGAACTGGACGAGGTGGATCGGCTTGCAATCGACGTTCGCGCCCATGTCGAGGAGCAGCGGATGCCCCTTCAACGCGGGAGCCATCTTCGTGCCCGGCCGCTCGACGGCAGCGAGCCGCCCGAGCACGAAGATGGCTCCCGCCATGACCGCGCCCGAGTTTCCGGCCGAGACCATGCCGCAGGCCTCGCCGCGCTTCACCAGCTCGAAGCAGACGCGGATCGAGTTGTCCTTCTTGCGGCGCATGGCCTGCCCGGGGTGGTCGTCCATGGCGACGACCTCGGTGCAGTGGCGGACGGCGATGGCCGGCTCCGACCCGGCGCCGTGTTTCGCGAGCTCCGCGCGCACCACGTCCTCCGGGCCGACCAGCGTGACCGCCAGCCCCTGGCGGGCGGCCTGGACGGCCCCCTCGACGATGGCGCCGGGCGCGAAGTCGCCGCCCATGGCGTCGACGGCGACCGGCAGCGCACGCGGCTCGCTCATCGCGGACCGGCTACTCGCCCGGCGTGATCTGCTCGCCCTTGTACGTGCCGCAGGACGGGCAGGCGCGGTGCGAGAGCACCGGCTCCTTGCACTTCGGACACTTCGTCACGTTGGCCGGCACGATCTTGAAGTTCGCCGCGCGGCGGCGGTCGCGCCGCATGCTGCTCGTGCGCTTCTTGGGGACGCCCACGTCACTCCTCCTTGGACTTCTTCTCGAGCTTCTTGGCGAGCCCGGCCCAGCGGGGGTCGGGCACGCGGCGGTCGCAGCCGCACTCGCGCTCGTTCAGGTTGGCTCCGCAGGCGGAGCACAGGCCCTTGCAGCCCTCCGCACACACCGGATAGCCCGGCAGCGCGAGGAGCACCTGCTCGCGGAGCATCGGGTCGAGGTCGATGACCTTGCCCTGGTACGACTCCTCGTTGACCTCGTCCGCGGTGAAGCTGGCGTGCGAGCGCCCCTCGCCGCGGTCGTCCTCCGTCTCCCCGTCGCTGCCGGACCCCTCGTCCGGCACGTAGTTCACCTCGAAATCGACAGGAACCTGGAGCGCCACGGCCGTGAGGCACCGGCCGCACGGGGCGGTGAGGCTCGCCCGGGCGTGGCCCTCGAAGAGGACGCGGCGGTCGAGCTTCGAGAGGCGGCCCTCGACGTGCATCGGGCCCTGCGCCCGGTAGCCCGCCTGATCTCCGCTCACGATCTCGTCCACGGCTTCCCGGCTCAGGTCCCAGCTCCGCTGGAGCCCGCCTTCCTTGATTTCGTCAATGTTGACGCGCATTTGCGCTACTTCATGAGGCAGGGAAAGGGCCTCATTATAGGGGCGCGATCCCGAGTGTCAAGGCGCCGCAGGTCAGCGGTGCATGTCTCGAAGCTGTGCGCTCGGATCAAGACGCCCAGGCGGGGCTCCCGGCCAGCGGCGGGAACGGCCCCGGACGCCTCCAGCGGAGCGGGCTCGCCGCTACGGCTTCACGAGCCCGCGCGCGACGGCGAGCAGCGCCGCCTCGGCCTTCGTCGAGACGTCGAGCTTCTCGTAGATGCGCTTCACGTACGTCTGGACGGTGCCCTCGGCGATGCCCAGGGCCGAGGCGACGTCCGCGTAGGTGTGGCCGTGGACGAGCAGCTGCAGGACCTCGAGCTCCCGCTTGGAGAGCGCTGGCCCACCGCGCTGATCCGGCGGGTCGCCCCGCAGCTCGGAGAGGAGCACCTTGGCGGCGCGAGGGCTGATGGGGGCCGCCTCGCCGGAGAGGACCTCCTCGACGGCGCGGGCCAGCTCCGAGGCGTGGAACGGCTTCAGGATGTAGCCGGCCGCGCCCGCACGCAGGGCCCCGAGCACGCGCGCCGGGATGTCGACCGCGGTGAGCGCGATGCACTTCGTCTTCGGCAGCTCCTGCTTGATGTGGTGGATGACGTCCTCGCCGCTCATCTTCGGCAGGCCGAGATCGACGAGCGCGACGTCCGGCTTTTCCTTGCGGGCGAGGGCGAGGCCGTCCTCGCCCGTCCCGGCGGTGCCGCAGACGTCGAATCCATGCGAGGCCAGCACCTGTGCGATGAGGCGCGCGACGGCTTCGTCGTCTTCGATGGCGATGGCGCGGACTGCCATGGGTGAGTGGCCCCCGGTGCGAGTCGACGAATTGCTGTAGCAGGCCGGTGTGACACGGGTCAAGCTTCCGGCTCGGCCTGCCGGATGCCTACAGGTGGGGAATCAGGGCGCCGGCGTGCTCTTCGGCTGGGGCCCGGCCTCCGCGTCGGCCTCCAGCGCGCTGTCGTAGGCCGCCCCGCCCCCCTGCAGGTCGAGGACGATGGCGAGGAGGTAGAGGGCGAGCGAGAGCGTGCCGATCCCCTGCCCGACGCTCATGGCGATGACGAGGTAGATGGGCTTCGGCGAGAGGATCGAGAGCACCATCAGGGCGAGCGAGACGAGGGTGGAGACGCCGGCGAGGAAGACCAGCTTCTTGACCTGGTTGTGCCTCACTTCTTCTCCTCCCCCGCCTTGGCGGCGCCCGGCCGCCGCGACAGCGCCTGCGGGTGGATCTCGGAGTGGCAGTCGATGCAGATCTGGGCGTTGGAGCGGACGTCGTCGGCGAACGCCCCGTGCTTCTCGAGCCATCCGCCGGCGTAGGTGGAGTGGCACTGGCCGCAGATGCCGTTCACCCGCTCGTTGAACTGGGCCTGGGTGATCTTCCCCGCCTCCATGTCGTGCCGCTTGTAGAGCTTGATGGGCGGGCCGCCCTCGCCGTCGGGGCCGGTGTTCGCGTACTCCGTGATGTACATGTACAGGTGCCGCATGCCGTTCAGCTTGGTGGTGATGGTGCCGAACAGCTGGTAGTCGGCGTGGCAGGTGTAGCAGCTCTGCTCGCCGAACTTGTTGTTGCGGCTGTGGATGGCGGCGAGGCTCTGCGACTTCGGGTCCTCGGCGTCGCGCAGGTACGGGCCCATCACGTGGCAGGACCCGCAGAACGGCCGCGAGAGCGTGTACTCGAACCCGGCGATGTTGCCGGTGAGCGCGACCACCACCGGCAGCAGCCCGAGGCCGAGGAGGAGGAGGGTCTTCGTCACGCGGCCGAGGGGAGGCCGGCGCACGAGGTACCAGAGGACGATGGCCGCCGCGCACGCGGCGCACACGAGCGCGACGAGCTTGAGGAGCTGCTCGATCGAATGAATGGGGGGCACGGGGCGGGTTCAGTACCACGCCGAAAGATGCCGTTTCAAGGCTGGGAAGCATGCGCCACGGACGCCGACACGGTCGCTCCGTGAAGCGGCCCGACGGTGCGTCGAACGAGGGTGGGAGGGCGCGCCCCGTGCAGCGGCGGCCCGTCGGCTCGGCCGTCAGCGCACGGCGAAGACCAGCTCGACCTCGGCGCCGACCTCGATCTGGCCCTCCGCCACCGGCACGCTCGCCTCGCGCATGGCCATGGCGCGCAGCGGGACGGGCGCGGGCGCGCGGCCGCCCTCGGAGAGCTCGAGGATCTCGCCGAGGCGCACGCCGGCGGCGCGCGCCATCTCCTCCGCCTTGGCGCGCGCCACCCGCACCGCCGCGGCGAGCGCCCGGGCCGCCTCGGGGGAGGTGTCGTCCTTCTGCAGCGCGAGCCCCTCCACCTCGTTCGCGCCGGCGGCGGTGGCGCGGTCGAGCAGCGGGCCGAGGCGCGCGAGGTCGCGCACCTTCACCCGGATGGCGTTCGTGACGCGGTAGCCGGCGATGGCGGGGGGCGCGCCCGGCCGCTCCGGGCGGCGGTCGATCTGGACGTCGTAGCGGGCGGTCTGCACGTCGGCCGGCGCCACCCCGGAGCGCTGCACCTCGTCGAGCAGGCGCCGCGCGCGCTCGGTCACGTCGCGCGTGGCCTTCTGCAGGGACGGGTCGAGCGCGGTGACGGAGAGCGTGACCACCGCCACGTCGGGCGCTGCGTAGGCCCTGCCCTCGCCGGAGACGCGCAACATGCGGAGCCCGCCGGAGGCGGCGGCGGGCGGCGGCGCGCCGGGCGCCACGTTGTGGTCGCAAAAGCGC
>DASTGH010000004.1:0-6557 GCA_035719345.1 Anaeromyxobacteraceae bacterium | reverse complement strand
CAGGCCGCCACCGACAGCGAGCGCTCCACCGCGCAGCAGGCGTCCGCCATCCACGAGACGACCGCCACCATGGAGGAGCTGAAGGGGGCGTCCCACCAGATCGCCGAGAACGCGCAGATGGTGGCGACGACGGCGGACGGGACGCTCGCCTCCACGCGGCAGGGGGAGAGCTCGCTCCAGGCGCTCATGGACTCGATGGGGCGCGTCCACCGGAACGCCGCCGACGTGGACGAGGCCATCTCCAAGCTGTCGCGGCGGGTGGAGCGGATCGGCACGGTGGTGGAGGTGATCGACGAGATCGCCGATCGCTCGGACCTGCTCGCGCTCAACGCCGCGCTGGAGGGCGCCAAGGCGGGCGAGGCGGGGCGCGGCTTCTCCATCGTCGCCGCCGAGATGCGGCGACTGGCCGAGAACGTCCTGGAGAGCACGAAGGAGATCAAGAACCTCATCGCCGAGATCCGGGAGGCGACGCACGCGGCCAAGGACGCCTCCGACGGAAACAAGAAGGTGGCCGGCGAGGGGGAGCGGCTGGGTCGGGCGGCGATGCAGAACGTCGCCGCCATCCTGCAGGGCATCCAGGAGACGAGCGACGCGGCGCGGGTCATCCACCTCGCCACCCAGCAGCAGCGCACCGCCACCGAGCAGGTGGTGCAGTCGATGACCGAGATCGAGGCCGTGACGCGGCAGGCGCAGGCCGGCTCGAAGAGCGCCACCTCGGCCGCCAGCGAGCTGGCGCAGCTCGCCGACCGCCTCTCGCAGCTCGTGAAGCGCTTCCGCGTCGGCTAGCGTGGCCGAGCCCGGGGACATCCGGCGGCGCCTGCTCGGCAGGTTCCGCGAGGTCACGGCGGAGCGCGTCGAGCGCATCGCGGCCGGGCTCCTCGCGCTGGAGCGGGGCAGCGGCCCGCGCCCGGAGGTCGCGCGCGAGCTGCACACGCTCAAGGGCGAGGCCCGGATGATGGGATTTCCCGGCCTCTCCCGCGTGGCGCACGCGGCCGAGGACCTCCTCGCCAGCCTCGGCCCGTCCGCGCCCGGCGACCGGCTCCAGGCGCTGCTCGAGGCCTGCGACGCCATCCCCGCCCTCGTGGACGCGCCGCCGGACGGAGGGGAGGAGGGGAGGGCGCTGGCGGAGCGGCTGCAGGCGATGGTGGCGGCGATTCCGACCTCGACGTCGACCCCGACCTCGACCGCGAACGAGGTCGTTCACCCTGAGTCCTTCGACTCCGGCCTCGCCCCCGTTCGCCCTGAGCGTAGCGAAGCGGAGTCGAAGGGCGAGGCCTACACTCAGGACAGGCTGCGCGACGCGACAGCGTCGCGGAGTCGAAGGGCCCCGACGCCACCGCCTTCGCGGGCTGCGGGCGCGTGCGCGCCCCCAGCCCTTCCCGCCCCCGGTTCGGCCGGCAAGGGCCGACCGAACGCCCGCACCCGCCTCGACCTCCGCACCCCCACCGGCTCCATCCGCGTCGACGTGGACCGCCTCGACGAGATCGCCGCGCTCGCCGGCGACCTCCTGGTCGAGGGCGCCCGCGCCAAGGTGCGCGCGCGGGAGCTCGGCGTGCTGCTCGGGCGGTGGGGCCGGCTCGCCGACCGCGCCGCCGCCGTGGCGGAGCGCCTGCGCGCCGATGGCGGGGACGCGCTCGCCGACCGCATCGAGGAGGACGTGCACCTCCTCCGCTCCGACACCTTCCGCTTCCTGCGGGGCCACGTCGACGCGGTGAGCGCGACGCACGGGCAGTTCGAGCGCATCGCCGAGCGGGTCGGCTCGGCGCGCCTCATCCCGCTGGGTGGGATCCTCGCCGGCTTCCCGCGCGCCGCGCGCGACCTCGCGCGCGAGTCCGGCAAGGAGGTCGAGTGCGCCGTCGAGGGCGGCGAGACCGGCGTCGACAAGGCGATCCTGCTCGCGCTCAACGACCCGCTCGTCCACCTCCTGCGCAACGCGATCGACCACGGCATCGAGCCCCCCGACGAGCGCGCCCGCGCCGGCAAGCCGCGCGCCGGGCGCATCGTCATCGCCGTCCGCGTCGACGGGGACCAGCTCGCGCTGACGGTCGAGGACGACGGCCGGGGCCTCGATCACGGCCGCATCCGCGCCGCCGCGGTGGAGCGGGGCCTCGTCCCCGCCGCGCAGGCGGACGGCCTCGGGGAGCGCGCGCTCGTCGAGCTCCTCTTCCGGCCCGGCTTCTCCACGCGCGCCAGCGCCAACGAGCTCTCCGGCCGCGGCGTCGGGCTCGACGTGGTGCGCCGCAGCGCCACCGACCTGGGCGGCTCGGTCGTCGTGTCGTCCCGGCCTGGCGCCGGGACGCGGGTGACGCTGCGGGTGCCGCAGTCGCTGGCGCTCATGAAGGTGCTGCTCGTCCGGCTCGACGACGACGTCTACGGCCTGCCCGCCGCCGACGTGGAGGGCGTGGGCCGCGTCGACCCCGCCGCGGTGACCGACGTCGCGGGCGTGCGCGCCGTCCGCCACCGCGACCGGCTCGTCCCGCTCGTCGCCCTCGGCCCGCTCCTCGGGCTCAACGGCGGGCCGCGCGCCTCCCGCCCGCTCGCGGCCTTCCTGGCGCACGGCGCCGACGGCGCCGCGGTCCTGGTGGACGGCCTCCACGGCGAGCGCGAGGTGGCGGTGAAGCGCTGCGGCGCGTTCCTGGACGGCGCGCGCTTCGTCTCCGGAGGCGCCGCGCTCGAGGACGGCCGGGTGGCGCTGCTCCTCTCCACCGCCGCCATCGTGCGCGCGGCGCGCAACCAGGAGCCGGCGGCGATCCCCTCCGCCTCCGGCCCGCGCCGCCTGCGCGTGCTGCTCGTCGACGACAGCGCCATCGCGCGCGAGACGGAGGCGGCGCTCCTGCGCGCCCTGGGCCACGAGGTGGAGGAGGCCTGCGATGGCGAGGAGGCGTGGCGGACGCTCGCCGCCGGCCGCTTCGACGTGCTCGCCACGGACGTGCAGATGCCGGTGCTCGACGGCATCGGCCTCACCCGGCGCGTGCGCGCCTCTCCGCGCCTCGCCCGCCTGCCGGTGCTGGTGCTGTCCTCGCTGGCGGCGCCCGAGGAGCGGCGGCGCGGCGCCGAGGCGGGCGCCGACGCCTGGCTGGTGAAGGGGGAGCTCGACCCCGAGGTCCTGCGAGCCACGCTCGATCGCCTGTGCGGAGCGGAGCGGTGAGCGCGCCGCGCGCCGTGCGCGTGCTGGTGGCGGAGGCGTCGTCCCCGTTCCGCGATGCGCTCACCGGGCTCATCGCCGCCGACCCCGGCTTCGAGGTGGTGGCCATCGCCGGCAGGGGGCTGGAGGCGGCGGCGCTCGCCCGCGAGCTCCGGCCGGACGTCCTCACCGTCGACCTCGACATGCCGGCCGCCGACGGCTTCGCCGCCATCGCGCGGGTCATGGCCGAGACGCCCACGCCCATCCTGGTGCTCACCGCCAACCCGGTGGAGGCGGTCGGCTTCCGCGCGCTCTCGCTGGGCGCGCTCGACCTGCTCGCCAAGCCCGGCCCGCGCGAGGGTCTGGAGGCGTTCGGGGCGCAGCTCCGGGCGCGCCTGCGGCTCATCTCCGGGATCCGCGTCATCCGGCACCCGCGCGGCGTGCGCGACGCGGCGCCCACGCCGGCGCCGCGGGCGGCGGCCCGGCGCGAGCTGGTCGTGATCGGCGCCTCGCTCGGCGGCCCGCGCGCGCTGGCGACCGTCCTGAAGGCGCTGCCGCCCGAGTTCCCCGCGCCCATCGCCGTGGTGCAGCACATCGCCGAGGGCTTCACCGACGGGCTCGCCGGGTGGCTGGCGCAGGAGTCGCGGCTCGACGTCGCGACCGCGCGCGACGGCGAGCTGCTCCGGCCGGGCCGCGTGCTGCTCGCCCCCTCCGGCCGCCACCTCGTGGTCCAGCGGCCGGGGGTGGCGCGGCTCTCCGACGCGCCGCCGCTCGACACCTTCCGGCCCTCGGTGACGCCGCTCTTCAGGTCCGCCGCCGAGGCCTACGGCCCGCGCGCCTGCGGGGTGCTCCTCACCGGCATGGGCCGCGATGGCGCCGATGGGCTCCTGGCGCTGCGCGACGCCGGCGCGCTCACGGTCGTCCAGGACGAGGCGACGAGCGCCGTCTTCGGCATGCCGCGCGCCGCCATCGAGCTCGGGGCCGCGGAGCGCGTCCTGCCGCTCGGGGAGATCGCGGCGGCGCTCCTCGAGGAGGTGCGGTGATCGCGCTCCCGCCCGAGGACCTGGCCGGCGTCGCCGCGCTGCTGCGCGAGCGCGTGGGGCTGCACGTGCGGGCGGAGGGGCTCCCGGCGCTGCGGCTGGCGCTGGCGGCGCGCTTCGAGCACCAGGTGCCTCCGCCGGTGCCGCCCGACGGATACCTGGCGCTGCTCCGGGGCGGCGGCGCCGTCGGCGACGAGGAGCTGCGGCGGCTCCTGCCGCTCGTCACCGTGGGGAAGACGAGCTTCTTCCGCGACGAGAAGCAGTTCGCGGCCCTGGCCGCGCTCGTGCCCGACCTGCTGGGGCGGGGCCGGGGCGAAGGGCGGGCCATCTCGATCTGGTCCGCCGGCTGCGCCACCGGCGAGGAGCCCTGGTCCATCGCCATGACCGCCGCGGAGGCGGGCGCCCGGCCGGGCGAGCTCGAGCTCCTCGCGACCGACGTGAACCCGGAGGCGGTGGCCGCCGCGGCCGAGGGGCTGTTCGCGGCCCGGCGGCTGCGCGAGGTCCCGCCGCCACTCGTGGAGCGCTGGTTCCGCCAGGAGGGCCAGGCGTTCCGCGTCGCGCCGGCGCTGCGCGCCCACCTCGCCGCCACCGCGGTGCACAACCTGGCCTCGGCGCGCTACCCGCGGCCGCGCACCGGCGCCTGGGACGTCATCTTCTGCCGCAACGTCATCATCTACTTCGACGTCCCCACCGTGAAGGCGGTCCTGGCGCGCTTCCTCGAGGCGCTCGCGCCGGGTGGCTGGCTCTTCCTCGGCTACTCGGAGTCGCTCTTCCGCCTGTTCGACGGGTTCGAGCTGACCGAGGTGGCGGGGGCGTTCCTCTACCGCCGGCCGGAGCACGCGCTCGCGCCCGGCCGTACCCCGGCGCCCGCCTTGCCGCGCTACGCGCCGGGGCGGGTGGCGCACGCCGCCGTCCGGCCCCCCGAGGGAATCGCGGCCGCGCTCACCCCGCTGCCGTCGCCGCGCCCGCGCCTCTCGGCCCAGGAGGTGCTCGATCTCGCGGTCCAGCTCGTGGCGGCCGGGCGCTTCGTCGCGGCGCGCGACCGCCTCGAGGCACACCTCCGGGAAGGGAGCGACGACCTCGGCGTACGTCTCACGCTCGCGCACCTGCACGACGTGCTCCGCGCGCCGGAGCGGGCGGGGCCGTGCTACCGCGCGTCCGTGGAGCAGGAGCCGCTCTCCGCCGAGGCGCACCTCTTCTACGGGATTCACCTCCTCGGGGTGGGGGAGCCGGGGCGGGCGGCCGAGGAGCTCGGGCGCGCCCTCTTCCTCGACCCCGACCTGGCCGTGGCGCACTACTTCGCAGGGCGCTGCCACGAGGCGCTCGGCGATCGCGAGCGCGCCCGCCTCGCCTGGCACAACGCCATCGACGCCGCCGCGCGGCGCCCGGCCGGCCACCGCCAGGTGTTCATCGGGCACTACCCCGACCTGCCCGAGGACGGGGCCGCCTTCGCGCGCGCCGCGCGCTACGCCCTCGCGGTGGGGTGACGGTGGCCCCGCCGCCGGCCTTGCGAGCGGCGCGAGCCGCGTGCTACCTCGGGCGGGGAGGGACGCCGCGTGCTACCGGCCGAGCTCATCAAGGCGAAGCGGGACGGCCGCGCGCTGCCGCCGTCGGAGATCCGCACGCTCGTCGCCGCGTACGTGCGCGGCGACGTTCCCGACTACCAGATGGCGGCGTTCTGCATGGCCGTCCTCTTCCGCGGGATGAGCGACGAGGAGACGGGCGCCCTCACCGACGCCATGCTGCGGTCGGGAGACGTGCTCGATCTCTCCGATCTCCCCGGGGTGAAGGTCGACAAGCACTCGACCGGCGGCGTCGGCGACAAGGTCTCGCTGGCGCTCGCGCCCATCGCCGCGGCCTGCGGCGTCGTCGTCCCCATGATCTCGGGGCGAGGCCTCGGCCACACCGGCGGCACGCTCGACAAGCTGGAGGCCATCCCCGGGTTCCAGACGCGCCTCTCGGTGGAGCGCTTCCGCGAGGTGCTGGCGCGCACCGGCGCCTGCCTCATCGGCCAGACGGACCGCCTCGCGCCGGCCGACCGCAAGCTCTACGCGCTGCGCGACGTGACCGGCACGGTCGAGTCCATCCCCCTCATCGCATCCTCGATCATGTCGAAGAAGCTCGCCGAGGGGATCGACGCGCTCGTGCTCGACGTGAAGGTGGGCTCGGGCGCCTTCATGAAGCGGATGGAGGACGCGGAGCGGCTGGCGCGCGCGCTCGCGGGGATCGGGCGGGCCATGGGCAAGCGCGTGGTGGCGCTCCTCACCGGCATGGACCAGCCGCTCGGGCGCGAGGTGGGGAACGCGCTCGAGGTGAAGGAGGCGGTGGCGCTCCTCCACGACGAGGGACCGGCCGACCTGCGCGAGGTCACCTTCGCCCTGACGGCGGAGATG
>DASTGH010000003.1:0-5015 GCA_035719345.1 Anaeromyxobacteraceae bacterium | reverse complement strand
GGGCGAGCGCCTCGAGCCGCGCCCGGTGGCACCGGTCCAGCCGCAGGCCGCGGCGGCGGTGCCCGGCATGGTCCGCTAGCTCGCGCCCTGGCGCGAGAGGCCCCTCGGCTCCGTGTCGCGACCCGAAGGGGCCGCGGAACGGAGCCGATGCATTTTCCGGAGCCGATGTCGGTGGGGTGCGCAGGCGCGCGCACCCTCGACCGGCGCCCGTCGGCGCTCAGCCGCGGAGCCAGGTCGCGACCCGCTCCGCGACCTTCGCCGGCGTGAAGCCGAACTCCTCGGCGATCGCCTTCTCCGGCGCGCTCGCGCCGAAGCGGTCGATGCCGATGACGAGGCCGTCGCGCCCGACGAGCTTCCACCACTCGAGACCGCGGGCTGCCTCGACGGCGGCGACGCGGTGGCCGCGCGGGACGACCTGCTCGCGATAGGCGGCGGGCTGCGCCTCGAAGCAGGCGAGGCACGGCACGGAGACGAGCCGCGCGGCGATGCCGCGCGCCGCGAGCAGGGGGAGCGCCCCCTGGGCGGTCCCCACCTCCGAGCCGGTGGCGATGATCGTGACCTGCGCCGCCGGGTCCTCGTGCACGACGTAGCCGCCGCGGAAGAGGTCGTCGGTCGACGGATGGCTCCGCGCCAGCTTCTGCACCTTCTGCCGGGTGAGCACGATGGCCGTCGGCCCGTCGCGGCGCTCGAGCGCGTGCGCCCAGGCGGCGGCCGTCTCCAGCCCGTCCGCCGGGCGCACCACGTGCAGCTTGGGGATCGCGCGCAGCGCGGTGAGCTGCTCGATGGGCTGGTGGGTCGGGCCGTCCTCGCCGAGGAAGACGGAGTCGTGCGTCCAGACGTAGATCGACTGCAGGCCGGAGAGCGCGGCCAGCCGCACCGGCGGGCGCATGTAGTCGGAGAAGATGAGGAACGTCCCCGAGAACGGGATGAAGAGCCCGTCGTAGGCGAGCCCGTTGGCGATGGAGCCCATGGCGTGCTCGCGCACGCCATAGCGGATGTTGCGCGCGGCGTAGTGATCGCGGTCGAGGAGCCCGGCGCCCTTCACGTCGGTCAGGTTCGACTCGGAGAGGTCGGCCGCGCCGCCCACCAGCGACGGCACGAGGGCGGCGGCCTTCTGGATGGCGGCGTTGGAGAGCTTGCGGGTGGCGTCGACCACGTCGGCGCCGTCGAGGAGCTTCGCGCGCAGATCGGCGGGCACCCGGCGCTCGACGTGCGCGTCGAGCAGCGCCGCCTTCTCGGCGTTCGCAGCGCGCCAGGCCTTGGCGCGCCCCTCCCACGCGTCGCGCGCCCGGCGCTTCTCGCCCTGGACCTCGGCCCAGAAGGCGCGCACGTCGTCGGGCACGAGGAAGCGCGGGCTCTCCGGCCAGCCCAGGTTCTTCTTCGTGGCGGCGAGCTCCTCCTCGCCCAGCGCCTGCCCGTGCACCACCGACTTCCCCGCGCGGTTCGGCGCGCCGTAGCCGATGATCGTGCGCACGCGGATGAGGCTGGGGCGGGGATCGGCCTTGGCGGCGTCGATCGCGCGCGAGATGGCCTCCTGGTCGCGGCCGTCCTGGACCGCCTGGACGTGCCACCCGTAGGCGGTGAAGCGGGCGTTCACGTCCTCGCTGAAGCTCATGCTGGTCGGGCCGTCGAGGCTCACCAGGTTGTCGTCGTAGAGCACGACCAGGCTGCCGAGCCGGTTGTGGCCGGCGAAGCTGGCCGCCTCGTGCGAGATGCCCTCCATGAGGTCGCCGTCGCTGGCGATGCAGTAGACGAAGTGGTCCTCGAGCGGGTTGCCGGGGCCCAGGCGGGCGGACAGCATGGCCTGGCCGAGCGCGAACCCGACGGCGTTGCCGACGCCCTGGCCGAGCGGGCCGCTCGTCACCTCGACCCCGGGCGTGAAGTGGAACTCCGGGTGGCCGGGCGTCCGCGAGTGGAGCTGTCGGAACTGCTTCAGGTCGTCGATCCCGAGGTCGTAGCCCGCCAGGTGCAGCATCGAGTAGAGGAGCATCGACCCGTGACCCGCCGAGAGGATGAAGCGGTCGCGGCCGAGCCAGCGCGGGTCCTTCGGATCGAAGCGCAGGTGGCGGGTGAAGAGCGCGAACGCCATGTCGGCGGCGCCCATGGGCAGGCCGGGGTGGCCGCTGTTCGCCTGCTGGACCGCGTCGGCGGCCAGCATGCGGATGGTGTTCACGCACTTCGTGGTGAGCTCGGCGCTGGCAGGGATCACGGCGACCTCCTCCGGGTGGGCGGGGAACATTCTCGCGGGCGCTCCCCGAGATCAAGCGCGGCGGCGCGCCCTAGCCCTCCTCGCCCGGCGCCTCGAGCCAGGCGAGGCTGACCCCTCCGCGCGGCGAGAGGTCGAGGGCGGCGACGGTGCCGGGCCTCACCTTCTGCTCGGCGCCGGCGGCGAGCGCCACGGCTTCGGCCAGCTCGGGGTTGTGGCCGACGAGGGCGGCGCCGGCTCCCGCGCGCCGCGCCAGCTCGAGCAGCGCCCGGCCGGTGGACGCGCCCGAGGCGAGGAGCGGCTCCTCGTCGAGCGGCGCCCGCGCCAGGGCGGCCACGATCTCGGCCGTCTCGCGGGCGCGCGCGAACGGGCTCGAGAGGACGCGGGTCACGCCGAGGTCGGGCACGAGGGTGCGCGCCAGGGCGAAGAAGAGCGCTCGCCCGTGCGGCGTCAGGCGCCGCGCCGCGTCGCCGCGCTCGCCCTCCGGCGGCTCCTTCTCGGCCTTGGCGTGGCGGACGAGGTAGACGCGGGAGGGCATGGACCGTGTGCGTAACGGGCCGGCGTCGCCCGCGCCGGAACGACCTCCACCTCGACCCGGATCAGGTCGGCTCGCTCGTCACCAGGATCGCGACCGGAAACATGCCGAGGACATCGGCGAGATCGAGCGCAGGCCCGGTCCGCCGCGCGCCGGTGACGACGTCCCTCAGATCCCGCGGGAAGCCGGCGGGGAGCGCCAGGCGGCCCTCCCAGGCGATGGGCCCGCCGCCGGCGGCGTCGAGGAGGCCGAGCGTGAGCCGCGGCGCGACGCAGACCAGGGCGCCGCGCCCGTGGCGTCGCGCGAACGCGACCACGCCGTCGGCGTGGCGGCCCTCGGCCGCGAGCGGCTGGTAGTCGCCCTCGAGGAAGAGCTCGGGACGGGCGCGCCGCAGGCGCAACCCCTCGCGCAGCAGGAGGAGCTTGGCGCGCCCGTCGGGCAGCGCCTCCGGACGCGCCACCTCGCGCGCCAGCGCCGCGCGCTCCGCCGGCCCCTCCGCCACCCGCCGCCGCAGCTGATCGAGCAGCCGCCAGCGCAGCTCGAAGTCCACCGGCCGCCGGTTGTCGGGGTCGACGAGCGACAGGTCCCACAGCTCGCACCCCTGGTACACGTCGCACGGGCCGGGGGCGCACAGCTTGAGCGCGGTGAGCGAGAGCGACGAGAGCCGCCCGGCGGCGGCGATCCTGCGGGCGAAGGGCACGAACGAGGCGAGGAAGTCCACGGAGGCGAGGACGCCGCCCGCGAAGCGCGCGGTGGCTGCCTCGTACTCCGCGTCGACGTTCGTCCAGGAGGTGCGGACCTTCGCCTCGCGCATCGCCTTCTGCATGTACGCCTCGACCCGCGCCGCCCAGGCCTTCCACGCGTCGCCGCCGGGCCGCGGCGGGGGGTCGGGCAGGGTACCGACGAGCGTCTGGTAGAGCAGGAGCTCGTCGTTCCGGTCGGGCATGTGCGCGCCGTCGCCCACCGGCGTGCGGTGGGGGTCGTTCATGCGCGCCCAGCGCACCGCCAGCGCCCGCCACTCCCTCGGCACCTCGGAGAGCGCCGCGATGCGCAGGCGCACGTCCTCGCTGCGCTTCGTGTCGTGGGTGCTGGTCGCCGCCAGCGACCCGGGCCAGCGTTCGCGGCGCTGCGCGTTGAGCTCGTGGAACGCCGCCGGCGAGGTGCCGAACTCGCGCGGGTCGCCGCCCACCTCGTTGAGCGCGACCAGCCGGTCGTAGACGTAGAAGGCGGTGTCCTCGAGCGCCTTGGCCGTCACCGGCCCGGTCACCTGCTGCAGCTTGAGCGTGAACTCGAGCCACTCGCGCCGCTCCGCCTCGGTGAGGCCCTCCGGGTACTCGAGGAGGAGCACGCTGCGCAGGAACTCGTAGAGCGAAGGGTCGGTGGTGGGGCTGCGTCGCCGCGCGCGGCGGAGCGTGTCCTCGACGTAGCGGCGGTCGCGGTCGTCCACGTCGCCGCGCGGCGTGACGTAGGTCCGGTAGACGGGGAACGAGGCCACGAACTCGACCAGCGCCCGCCGGAGCTCGTTCAGCGTGAAGTCGCGGGTGCGCCGGTTCGTCTCCGAGATCCGGTTGAGCCGCTGCGCGAGCACGTTCACCTCGCTCGCCATGGACGAGTCGGTGATGACGCGCTTCTTCACGTAGGCGACGTCGGCGAAGCGGTCGCGCAGCCCGGTGAACCGCGCGTAGCCCTTGGTGAAGCTCGCCTCGGCCGCGGCGTCGACGAAGAGCCCGCTCGCGGCGGCCAGGAACTCGTAGCCGGTGGTGCCGTCGATGGCCCAGCTCTCGGGCATCCGCTCCCGGGAGGAGAGGATCTTCTCCGCCACCACGAAGAGCGGGCGGGGCGGCAGCTCGCCGCCGTCGACGCCCCGGGCCACGCGCAGGCGCAGGGCCGCCACCTCCGCCTCGGCCAGCGGCGCGCCGCGCGCCGCCGAGAGCGCGCGACCGTGCTCGGCGAGCGCCGCCGCCTGCAGCCGGCGGAAGTAGTCATTCGGATCGTAGAGGCCGTCGGGGTGGTCGATCCGAAGCGCGTCCACGGACCCGTCCTTCACCAGCGCGACGACGAGCCGGTGCGTGGCCTCGAACGTCGCCTCGTTCTCCTGCCGCAGCGCCGCGAGGTCGTTGATGTCGAAGAAGCGGCGGTAGTTGATGTCGTCGGCGGCGACCCGCCAGAAGGCGAGCCGATACGCCTGTGCGTCGAGCAGGGCGTCGAGCCGGTCGAAGCTTCGCGGATCGCCGGCCGTGCCGTTGAGCGCGGCGGCGTTCTCTTCGACCAGTC
>DASTGH010000002.1:0-9347 GCA_035719345.1 Anaeromyxobacteraceae bacterium | reverse complement strand
GTCGCGGCAGCCGTGGATCTCGCGGTCGCGATTGGGGTGCTGTCCGCAACCGTCGGCGAGCGCGCCATGGCCCTCGCGCTCCGCGTGAGGCGGATGTTGCGAAGGCTCATGCGCTGACCGCTATCGCGTCCGCGCCAGCGGGTAGAGCATCCGGCTGAGCCGGCTGGCGAGGCGGATGACCTCGCCGGCCGGCGCCGCTCCGGCGTCGCCGCAGGCGGCGGCGATCTCGACCGCGGCCGCGGCCTCCGCTGCTTCCGCCCGCGCCACCGAGAAGGCCCGCGCCTTCTCGCCGCGGGACGTGCGACCCGCGCCCTCCGCGCAGTTGAGGCACGCGCTCTTGGCGGACCGGAGCGCCTGATCGCGGAGCGTGGCGTCGCGGATGGAGCACGCGCGAACGGCCTGGAGCATCTCCACGGCGACACCGTACGCGAGCAGGTTGTGGTGAGGGAGGGAGTGGGTCTCGTACATGGCGGCGACCTTCCTTTCGCACGGCCTGAAGGAAGGGCGCCGCCATGTACCACGCCCACCACGGCGCGAAGGGCGACACGGAGCCTGCACGCCGACTGCCGCCGGAGGCGGCGCGAGGCGTGCTCGCGGATCCCAGGCCGGAGCCCGAGCCGTGGTCCCCTGCCCTCTCCCCGGCCCTCCCCCGCCCGACGCGGGGGAGGGGGATCCGCCGCCGACCTCCAAGATCCGGGCCGGCACCCCGTCCCCGTCCCCGTCCCCGTCCCCGTTCCCGTCCTCGGACCCGGGACCTGGACCCTGCCTCACGCCACCGGCGGCGTCGGCGGGAACAGCTGGGGATGCTGCGCCAGCACCGTCCGCCGCAGCGACGGCAGCGCCAGGTGGAAGGCGGCGCTGGCGAGCGCGACGGCCGCTCCGCCGGCGAGGAGCACCGTCGTCACCCCCACCCTCGCCGCCGCCACCCCTCCGGCGAGGGCGCCGAACGGCGTCGTCCCCACGAACAGCGTCGAGAAGAGCCCCATGACCCGCCCGCGCATCTCCTCCGGCGCGAGGCCTTGCAGGAGCGTCATCGTGCCCGCGGTCTGGGTGAGATACCCGAACCCGGCCACCGCCAGGCAGGCGCAGGAGAGGCTCGCGCTCCGCGAGAGCGCCACGCCCGCCACCCCGCAGCCGAGCAGCGTCGCGCCCACCGCCACGCGCCGCCCGAGCCCGCGCAGCCCCTGCGTCCGGCGCATGAGCGAGATGCCCCCCGCCAGCGCGCCGGCGCCCGCCGCCGCCTGGAGCGTCCCGAGAAGGCGCGCGTCGCCGCCGAGCACGTCCTTGGCGAGCACCGGCATGAGGGTGGCGTAGGGGAGCGCGAAGAAGCTCGACGCGGCCAGCAGCGCCAGCAGTGCCCGCACGTGCGCGGTCCGGCCGGCGTAGGCGAGCCCGTCGAGCAGGTGGCGCCGCCGGCTCCCCTCGTGGCGGCGCTGCGGCGGGAGCCGCATGACCGCGACCGCCCAGATCGTCCCCGCGAAGCTGGCGGCGTTGATCGCGAAGCAGACGCCCTCCCCCACCGCCGCCACCATCCATCCGGCGAGCGCCGGGCCGACCACCCGCGCGCCGTTCACCACCGTGGAGTTGAGCGCGAGCGCGTTCGGCATGTCCTCGCCGGCGAGCTCGCCGAGCAGCGACTGGCGCGCCGGGATCTCGAAGGCGTAGGAGAGGCCGAGGAGCGCGGAGAGGGGGAGCAGCATCCAGGCCTGGACCGTCCCGCTGAGCGTGAGCACCGCGAGGAGCGCCGCCTGCGCCAGCGCGTTCACCTGCGTGGCGAGGATGATGCGCCGCCGCGGCAGCCGGTCGGCGAGCGACCCGGCCCAGATGCCGAGGAGGAAGACCGGGATCTGCGAGAGGAAGCCGACGAGCCCGAGCAGCTCCGAGGAGCGCGTCAGCCGGTAGACGAGCCAGCCCTGCGCCACCGACTGCATCCAGCTGCCGCAGAGGGAGACCGCCTGCCCCGCGAAGAAGAGCCGCAGGTCCCGGTGGCGCAGGGCGCGCAGCGCGTGGGGCAGGGGCACGGTGTCCGCGAGGGCGCGCGCTGACGGCGCCGCGCCAGCGGGTTAGATTGCCCGGCCCGTGTCCCGCCGCCACCCGATCCGCGAGGAGCTCGCCTCGCTCGCGCGCCTCGCCGCGCCCCTCTCGGCCGCCACCGCCGGGCAGGCGCTCATGGGGCTCGTGGACACCGCCGTCACCGGGCGCGCCGGGGCGGAGGCGCTCGCCGGCACCGGGCTCGGGAACGCGCTCTACTTCGCCGTCGCCGTGTTCGGGATGGGGCTCATGATGGGGCTCGAGCCGCTCACGGCCCAGGCGCTCGGGGCAGGCGACCGCCGCGGCGCGCGCCGCTGGCTGTGGCAGGGCGCCTGGATGGCGCTCGGCGTGGGCGCGCTGCTGGTGGCCGTCCTCGCACCGATCCCGCTCGCGCTCGTGCCGCTCGGCATCGGGCCCGAGGTCGCGCGGCAGGCCTCGGGCTTCCTGTGGGCCCGCCTCCCGGGGCTCCCCGCCTTCCTCTTCTTCTTCGGCGCGCGCGCGTATCTTCAATCCCTCGGGCGCGTGCGCGTGCTCGTCCTGGCGGTGGCGGCCGCGAACCTCGGGAACCTGGCGCTCGATCTGCTCCTGGTGTTCGGCGGCGCGGGCCTGCCGGCGTGGACCGGCCCGCTCCGGGCCGTGCCGGCGATGGGCGCCGCCGGCGCGGGCCTCTCCACCACCGTCGTCACCTTCCTGCAGGTGGCCATCCTGGCGTGGGCGGCGTCGAGGGAGCGCGTCGGCGCCCTCGCGCCCGGCGAGCGCCGGCCGCGCGCCGACGACCTCCGCCTGGCCGCGCGCGTGGGCCTGCCGGTCGGGCTGCACATGGGGGCGGAGGTCGGGATCTTCGCGCTGGTCGGCTTCCTCGCCGGCCGCCTCGGGCCGGCCGAGATGGGCGCGCACCAGATCGCCATCGCGCTCGCCAGCCTCACCTTCACGGTGGCGGTGGGCGTGGGGCAGGCGGCCTCGGTGCGCGTCGGCTGGGCGGTGGGGCGCGGTGACACGGCCGCCGCGCGCCGCGCCGGCTTCGTCGCCTTCGCCGCCGGCGCGGGCTTCATGGCGCTGTGCGGGGTGACCTTCCTCGCCGCGCCCGGGGCGCTCGCCCGGCTCATGAGCGACGACCCCCGGGTCGTCGCCGCCGCCGCGCCGCTGCTCGTGGTCGCGGCCGTCTTCCAGGTGTCCGACGGGACGCAGGCGGTGGGCGCCGGCGCGCTGCGCGGGGCCGGCGACACACGCTTCACCTTCGCCGCCAACATGGTCGGCCACTGGCTGGTCGGCTTCCCGCTGGCGATCGCCCTCGGCCTCCTCGCCGGCGGCGGCGTCACCGGGCTGTGGTGGGGGCTCTGCGCCGGCCTCTCCGCGGTCGGCGCGGCGCTCCTCGCCCGCTTCGTGCGCGTCTCGTCGCGCCCCATCGCGCCGCTGGCGTCGCGCGAGGCGACGACGGCGTGAAGGCGGCTCGTCAGGCGCGCCGCGCGACGAGGAGCGCGAGCGCGCCCGCGACGAGGCCCCAGAACGCCGCGCCCACGCCGAGGAGCGTCACGCCCGAGGCCGTGACGAGGAAGGTGATGAGCGCGGGCTCGCGCTGCCCCTCCTCGCGCAGCGCGGCCGCCAGCCCGTTGCCGATGGCGCCGAGCAGCGCCAGTCCGGCGACGGTGGTGACGAGCTCGCGCGGGAAGGCGGCGAGGAGCGCGCCGACCGTCGCCGCGAACACCCCGAGCACGGCGTAGAACACGCCCGCCGCCACCGAGGCGACGTAGCGGCGGCGAGGGTCCTCGTGCGCCTCGCGCCCCATGCAGATGGCGGCGGTGATGGCGGCCAGGTTGTAGGCGTACCCGCCGAACGGGGCCAGGACGAGCGTGGTGACGCCGGTCCAGGTGACGATGGGCGAGATGGGCGTGTCCGCGTAGCCGGAGGCGCGCAGCACCGCCACCCCCGGCACGTTCTGGGACGCCATGGTGACGACGAAGAGCGGGATGGCGACGCCGAAGAGCGCGCCCAGGGTGAAGGTGGGGGCGGTGAGGACCGGCCGGGCCAGCTCCAGCCGCACGCCGGCGAGGTGGAGCTTTCCCTGCCACGCCGCGATGGCGATGCCGACGGCGAGCACGCCCACCACCGACCAGCGCGGCCAGAGCCGCCGGCCGAGGAGGTATGCGCCGAACATGGCGAGCGCGAGCCCGAGCTCCGTCCGCATCGAGGTGAAGACGTCGAGGCCGAAGCGGAGGAGCACGCCGGCCAGCATGCCGGAGGCGAGGGGCACCGGGATCCGGCTCATCCCGCGCTCGAACCAGCCGGTGGCGCCGACGAGCACCATGAGCGCCGCGGAGACGAGGAACGCGCCGGTGGCCGCTGGCAGCCCGAGCCCGATCGCGCTGGTGGCGAGCAGCGCCGCCCCCGGGGTGGACCAGGCGGTGACGATCGGGACGCGGTAGCGGAGCGACAGGCCGACGCAGGTGAGCCCCATGCCGATCCCGAGCGCCCACATCCAGGAGGCGACCTCGGCCGGCCCGGCGCCCACGGCGCGCGCCGCCTGGAAGACGATCACGGCCGAGCTGGTGTAGCCGACGAGGACGGTGACGAAGCCGGCGACGACGGCCGAGGCGGAGAGGTCGCGGAGCAGGCGCACGGGGCGCGCATGCTACCCGGAACGCCGGCGGCGCGCGCGACGAAGTCCCATGGTCGCGGGAGCCCTGATTGAGCTGGCACGCGACGTCCGGGGCGGGGGGTCTCCCTCGTATCCGGGCGGCGGCCCGGCGAGGGGACAGCGACATGAACGGCTCCAAGGCTCTCGGCGGCAACCTCAAGCTCCTGGCGATGACGGCGGCCCTCTGCGGCGGCCTCATCGGCTGCGACGGCGGGACGTACGACGCCACCACGGGCCGCTACGTCCCCGGCGCCGGTTCCCGGCCGCTCCCGGCGAGCGAGATGTCGGCGCCGACGAGCCTCGCGCCCGCCGCCCAGCCCTCGAACCCCTGCCACCGGCCGGAGAACGCGGCGCCCGTCGCCCTCGACCAGGCGGCGGCCGCGGCGTACGCGGCGGCGGGCGACGCGCGCTACGGCTACGCGCCCTCGACGCCCGCGCCCTCGGGGCCCGCGCCGGCGACCGCCGGCGAGGTCGACGCCTTCTCCCGGACGCCTCCCCCCGCGGTCGCGCAGCCGGACGGCACGCCGGCGAAGCCGGCGATTGCCCGCGTCTCCCCGGAGGCGGGCTCGGCCGACGGCGGCGAAGAGCTCCTCATCACCGGCTCGGGCTTCGGCGCGGTGCAGGTGCTCGTCGGCAACGTGCCGGCGCGCGTGACGAGCCAGTCCTCCAACGCCGTCACCGTCATCGTCCCGCCGGGCCGGAGCGGTCCGACGAGCGTGGTGGTCACGAACCGCGACGGCAGCTACGTCGCGCTGGGCGGCGCGTACCGCTACATGTGATCCAGGATCCGGAACCTGGAGCTTCGCGACGCTCCGCCGACATCGTCGGCGGGGCGTCGCCTTCTCGGTGAGTGTTGCGACGGGGGGTCCGTGTCCCGCGCCGGAGCGCCCGGCGTGCCCGGGCCGTACCCTGCGTGCGCGACAGGCAAGCCCCGCCCAGGGTGTGCACCCTGTCGGTCGCTCGTCGGCTTCCGGCGCTCGTTCACGTCTGGTGAATGAAGCTCCGGGCCGACCTCATCGGAGGGGAACGGCTCATGTCGCATGCTCTGCGCGTCGCCCGGCTCGGCGCCGCCATCGGTCTCGCTCTCGCCGCGGCAACTCCTCGCGCGGCGCTCCTCGATCACGGACCGTCCGATCCGGTCCTCAGCTGGCCGACCTGGTACCGCGACCTGAACGGCCTGGCGATCCAGGGCTGCAGGTCGCAGACGCCGTCGCCCAACGCCGCCGCCGGCGGGGCCCCGATGTGCTTCCCGCTCCCGCCCGACCCGGCGGGCTTCGCGGGGAACGTCGGCCCCGAGATCTTCTACAACGACCTCGACGTCACCATCAAAGCGGGCGCCTTCTCCGCCCGCGTGCAGAACGCGCTCGAGGCGTCCTACCTCTCGCCGACCCCGCAGAGGGGCCAGGAGGTCGTCTTCGCGCGCATCCGCGTGGTGATGACCGTCCAGGTCCCCGGCACCTACAAGGTCGTCCACCCGTTCGGCGTCGAGATCTTCCCCGACGTCCAGCCCGGGCCGCGCGCGGTGTTCTTCACCGCCGACTGGGCCCCCGCACCCGGGAACTTCGACCTCGCCCTCGACGGCCGCATCGGCCCGTTCCTGCAGTGGGACACGGTGAGCCCCGGCGAGACGCTGTCGGTCGTCAACGGCGCCGGGCAGACGGAGCAGTTCCTCGGCGACCCGAACTACCCCCACACCTTCACCGGCAGCCCCTTCGGCACGAACTACGTGCGCATCGAGGGCCCGGTCGGATCGAACCTGGACGGCGTCGGCAACGACTTCATCCAGACGCCGCTCGCCAACGTCCTCGGCCAGAAGTACCTCCTGCCCATCGCCAGCCCGCTGCGCGTGCTGCGCTCGAGCTACTCCCGCGACCCGGTCCGTCGCCTCAACATGATCGACGTCTTCGCCAGGTCGACGCCGGGCGCGCAGCTCGTCCTGACCGGCACCGACCTCCCCACCGTCGCGATGAAGGGCGACGCGGGCGGCAACTTCTACGCCCACCTGGAGACGCCCTCGACGGTGCCGCTCCCCGCCGGCATCGCCGTGACCAACGTGAGCGACGCACCGCCGACCACCGTGACCGCCGCCCTCACCGACGTCGTGACCATCACGTCCGCCACCTTCGACGGCCTCACCCGCGCGCTCAGTGTCGCCGCGACCTCGAGCGACGCGACCTCGCCGCCCCCGGCTCTGGCCGTCCAGGGACCGCTCGGCGGGCCCATGTCGGCCGGGGCGTACGGCACCGTGCTCGCGACGGCGGCCAACCCTCCCCTCCACGTCAGCGTCATCTCCGCGGCGGGCGGCAGCGCCACCGCCGGCCTGATCGTCCTGCCCGGGGCGCCGTTCGGCGTGCCGAACCCGCCGGTCGCGGTGCCGGACGCGTTCACCGTGGCGGCGAACTCGTCGCTCACCGGCAGCGTCACGGCGAACGATTCGGCCCCCGCGGGCGTCGCGGGGATCGTGGTGGTGGCGGCTCCCGCCCACGGCACGCTCGCGCCGAGCGCGGCGGTGCCGGGTGACGTGACCTACACGCCGGCGGCGAGCTCCTCGGGCGCCGACAGCTTCCAGTACGTGGTCCAGGACGCGACCGGCGGCTACTCCAACGTCGCCATGGTGAACCTCGACGTCACCTTCGTCGCGCAGCCGCCCACGGCGAACCCCGACAACTGGGCGCAGGCCCAGGGCACGGCGCGCACCGTGAACGTGCTCGCCAACGACCGGGCCGCGACCGGGACGACCCTCGACCCGGCCACGATCGCCATCGCGGCTCCGCCGGCGCACGGCACGGCCACGCCCCACGCGGACGGCACCATCACCTACCAGCCCGCGGCCGGCTACGTGGGGCTGGACGCGTTCGGCTACACGGTGTCGAACAACGCCGGCCAGGCCTCGAACGTGGCGACGGAGTCGGTGACCGTCTCCGGCAGCGCCGAGACCCTGAGCTACTCCAAGACCGACTTCACCGTCTCGAAGAGCTCCTGGAACATCGTCGGATCGACGAACGTGTTCGGGGCCCAGCTCACGCAGACGACGGTGACCTGCTGGATCGGCACGGGCACCACCGGCACGCTCATCGGCAGCGCGCCCGTCGACACGACCGGCAAGTTCGCGGTCGTGGTCGTCCCCGGCCCCGTCCCGCCGAACCCGGGCACGTTCACGTGCCGGTCCTCGAACGGCGGCCAGAGGTCGGCGCCGGTGAACCGCCGCTAGGCGCGCTGCCGGTCTCCGTCGAGGCGACCGGCAGCGGTGGCCCTCTCCCGCATCGCTGCGGGAGAGGGCTCGTGATTCCGGTCATGCCGTGGGGGTGAGGGCGGCGTGCCGCGGGGCACGCTCGCCGCGGAGCCCCCCGCGCCCGTGTATGTTGGCGCGATGCACGTGCTCCTCGTCGGCGGCACCCGCTTCGTGGGCCCGCTCCTCGCCTGGCGGCTCCTCGCCGGCGGCCACCGCGTCACCGTGCTCACGCGCGGGAGGCAGCCGGACGCGCTCGGCGACCGGGTGGAGCGGCTCCGGGCCGACCGGACGACGCCCGCGTTTCGCGAGGTCCTGCGCGGCCGCGACTTCGACGCCTGCGTCGACCTCGCCGCCTTCACCGGCGACGACGGGCGCGGGGCGGTCGAGGCGCTGGGCGGCCGCGTGGGCCACCACGTCATGATCTCGACGGGCCAGGTGTACCTGGTCCGCGAGCGCGGCGCCGCCGCCCTCCGCCCGGCGCGCGAGGAGGACTACGACGGCCCGGTCATGGCGCGCCCGCCCGACGGCAGCCCCGACCTGGCGGAGTGGGAGTACGGCATGGGCAAGCGCGCCTGCGAGGACGCGCTCGCCGAGGCGTTCGACCGCCTCCGCTTCCCGGCCACCCGCGTCCGCATCCCCATGGTGAACGGCGAGCGCGACTACTTCCGCCGCATCGAGGGCTACCTGTGGCGGCTCGTCGACGGTGGCCCCATCCTGCTCCCCGGCGGCGGCTCGGCTCCGACGCGCCACGTCTACGCCGGCGAGGTGGCGCGCTTCGTCGCCGGCCTGCTCGGGAGGCCGGAGACGTTCGGCCGCGCGTTCAACCTCGCCCAGGAGGAGGCGCCCAGCCTGGCCGAGCTGGTGCAGCGCCTCGCCGCCCACCTCGGCGCCCGCGCCGACCTCGCGCCGGTGGCCGAGGACGCGCTCGGCGCCGCCGGCCTCGCGCCGCGCGACGTGTCGCCGTTCAGCACGCGCTGGATGTCGTTCGTGGACCCGTCGCGCGCCCGCGAGGAGCTGGGGTTCCGCCACCTCCCGCTCGACGCGTACCTGGGGCGCATCGTCGCGAGCTTCCTGGCGCACACGCCGACGGCGCCGCCGGATGGCTACGCCGGACGCGCGCGCGAGCGGGCGCTGGCGGCGGCGCTGCGCGCCTGACCGGGCGCCCGACTTCACCCCACCAGCAGGACGGTGCAGCTGCGCGCCCCCTGCGCGCCGATGACGAGCGCCTGCTCGATGTCGGCGGTCTTCGACGGCCCCGCGATGAAGAGCCCGAACCCGGGCCCGTCGAACCGGAGGTGGGCGTAGGCCTCGTGCATGTCGTTCACGATCTCGCTCGCCGGCACCACCAGGGCGAGGTGCTGGGTGATCACGAAGATCCCGCGGTGCGGGAGGGACGCGCCGTCGAGCCAGACCGCGCCGGTCTCGGCGACGGCGAAGGCGCCGGGGAGG
>DASTGH010000001.1:0-14000 GCA_035719345.1 Anaeromyxobacteraceae bacterium | reverse complement strand
GCGGACGCCTGCGCGAGCGCGGCGGCGGGAGGTCTCGGCGCGGACGACGCGGTCGCCAGGGCGGCGAGGAGCAGGGCGCGCGCGATCATGTCGGGCGCCCGGAGCAGCCGCCGCGCCAGGCGCAAACCCGCGAGACCACGCGGCCTGTGATCTCGGGATGGTCCTTGGCGCGGCCGCGTGGTCCGCGGCCCGGGCGCGGGGCCACTCGGGTGGGCCCTCACCCCTACCCTCTCCCGCTGCCGCGGGAGAGGGGGATCAGCCGCCGACCTCCAAGACCCGCCACGTCAGCTCGAGCCCGTCCCCGTCCCCGTCCCCGTCCCCGTCCGCGTCCTAGTCCCCGACCTCGACCTCGACCTCGACCTCGACCTCGACCTCGACCTCGACCTCGGCCCCAACCCCGACCCCATCACCCGTCCTCGCCCCGCCTCACTCCTCCACCTCGTCCAGCCACGCCATCTGGATCGCCTCGAGGTTCTTCTCGGTCGAGGCCTGCGGGTCGTCGGCGAAGCCGGGGAGCGCGCAGATCCAGGCGTGGAGGTCGGTGAAGCGGACCGCGAGCGGCTTCACGCCGGGGTGGGCGTCGGCGAGGGCGATCGCGATCTCGCGGGCGTCCGTCCACTTGAGCGCGCGCCTCATTGCAATCCTCCTCGCCTACGACGCGATCCGGTTCCCCGGGATCCGGACCACCACGTCCTCGTCCCCGACGCAGGCCTGGCAGCCGAGGCGGGAGCGCGGCGAGAGGCCCTCGGCCTCGGACAGCTTGTCGTCCTCGCGATCCTGCAGCTCCGACAGGCTCGCGCCGCCCGACTCCACCCACACGTGGCAGGTGGTGCAGGCGCAGACGCCGCCGCAGTTGTGCGGGAGCTCCACGCCCGCCGCTTCCGCCGCCTCGAGCAGCGAGCTGCCGCGGCGCACCTCGGCGCTGGCGCCGGCGGGCAGGAACGTCACCCGGGGCACCGCTACTCCTCCGGCGGGCGCGCCAGCCCGGCGAACTCGTCCATGTGGTGGCCGGCCATGGCGCGCGCGATGTGCTTGTTCATGCGCCGCTCGGCGAACTCCTTCGAGGCGGCGTCGGTCGACTCGATCCAGGCCTTGATGGCGAGGTAGTCCTCGCCCTTCATCGCCTCGCGCAGGCCGGCGATGCGCCCGTCGATGCGCGCCCGCTCCTCGGTCGAGAGCAGTTCGCCGTCGAGCGCGAAGGCGCTCTCCAGCCCCGACGCGAGCCGGTCGCCCTCCACCCGCCACTCGGCCAGGAAGCGCTCCGCCACGTCGTCGCCGGCGTGCTCGAAGCTCTCCACCAGCATCCGCTCGACCTCCTCGTCGGTGAGGCCGTAGGTCGCCTTCACCTGGATCTTCTGCTCGATCCCGGTGGTCAGCTCCTTCGCCGACACCTGCAGGATGCCGTCCGCGTCCACGGCGTAGGTGATCTCCATCCGCGCCAGCCCGGCGGGCATGGGCGGGATGCCCTTCAGCGTGAAGCGCGCCAGCGAGCGGCAGTCGCGCGCCAGCTCGCGCTCCCCCTGGACGACGTGCACCACCATCCCGGTCTGCCCGTCGGCGTAGGTGGTGAACTGCTGGGTGGCGGACGCCGGGATGGTCGAGTTCCTGAGCACGATCTTCTCGACCACGCCCCCCATCATCTCCACGCCGAGCGAGAGCGGGATGACGTCGAGGAGCAGGACGTCGTCGCGCCCCCCCCGGTCGAGCGCATCGGCCTGGACCGCCGCGCCGAGCGCCACCACCGTGTCCGGATCGAGGTCGGTGAGCGGCTCCTGCCCGAAGAGCTCGCGCACGTGGCGGCGCACGAGCGGCGTCCGGGTGGCGCCGCCCACCAGCACCACGCCGTCCACCTTCCTCCCCTCCAGCCCCGCGTCGCGCAGCGCCTGCCGGCAGGGCGCGGCGGTGCGCTCGACGATGGGGCGGATGAGCGCCTCCAGCTCCTCCCGCCCGAGCTTCGCGTGGACGCTGCGCCCGCCGGCCAGCTCCACGTCGGCCTCGACCGCGTCCTGGTAGGTGAGCGCCTCGCGCACGCGCTGGGCCGCCGCCACCGCGCCGCGCAGCACCGACGGCGTCGCCGCGAGCCGGCTCTCCGAGAGGAGCCGCTCCGCCACCGCCCGGTCGAAGTCGTCGCCGCCGAGGTGCGTGTCGCCGCCGGTCGAGAGCACCTCGAAGACGCCGTCGGTGAGCTTCAGGATGGAGACGTCGAACGTGCCGCCGCCCAGGTCGTACACGGCGAAGATGCCCTGCGAGCGCTTGTCGAGGCCGTAGGCCAGCGCCGCCGCGGTCGGCTCGTTCACGAGCCGGAGCACCTCCAGCCCGGCGAGCCGGCCGGCGTCCTTGGTCGCCTGGCGCTGCGCGTCGTCGAAGTAGGCGGGGACGGTGATGACGCAGCCCCCGGGGGGTCCACCCAGCGCCTCGGCCGCGCGCCGCTTCAGCACGCGCAGGATCTCGGCCGAGACCTCCATCGGCGTGACCATGCGCTTGCCGTGGTTCACCGCCAGCTTCACCAGCGAGCCGGTCTCGTCGAAGTGGTAGATGCCCCGGTCCTCGGGGCGGATGTCGCCCGGGCCGCGACCCATGAACCGCTTCACGGAGAGGATGGTGTCGACCGGGCGCTCCGGCGCGCGCCGCTTGGCGGCGGCGCCCACCTCGATGGAGCCGTCCATCCCGTAGTGGACGGCGCTGGGGAGGAGGGGCCGCCCCTCGTCCACCTCGAGCACGCGCGGGCGGTTGCGATCGTCGACGAACGCCACGAGCGAGTTGGTGGTGCCGAGGTCGATGCCGATGGCGCGGGCCATGCGCGGTCCTATCCGTGGGTGCGGGGCGAACCCTCCGCCTCCGACGCCACGTTCTCGTAGTAGCGGGCGCGGACGAGCGCGCGCACCGCGGTGTCGAGCGCCTCCGGCCCGGGCGCCGCCGGCCCGAGCGCGCACGCCACCTCCTCCTCCAGCGCGCGCAGGCGGTCGCGGGCGCCGGTGGCGAGCAGCGCCAGGCGCCGCGCGTCGCCCTCGGCGCGCGCCTCCGCCAGCTCCTCGCGCGCCGCCAGCTGCTCCTCCAGGAACTCCGGGTCGTGCAGCGTGCGCGCCTCGGCCTGGGGATCGCGGCCGAGGAGCTTCAACAGATATGCGGCGCGGGCGCGCGGTTCCCGCAGGGTGCGGTAAGCGTCGTTGAGCCGCGTCGAGCGCTCCAGCGAGAGCCGCCGCTCGCGCGGGGTCTTGCGGGCGAAGCGGTCGGGGTGGAGCAGGCGCGAGCGGTCGCGGAAGTGGCGCTCGAGCTCCGCCGGGTCGAGCGCGTACGAGCGCGGCAGCCCGAGCGCGGCGAAGTGGTCCCCTCCCGCCGGCGCCGGCTGGAGCGCGCCGCAGGAGGGGCAGAACAGCTCGTCGGCCGGAGCCGCGGCCGCGCAGCTCCAGCAGCTTGACATCAGATGGTGAACGACTCGCCGCAGCCGCAGGCGCTCTTCACGTTCGGGTTCCGGAACACGAACCCGCTCTGCATGAGCGTGCGCTGGTAGTCGAGCGTGGTTCCGGCGAGGAAGCGAGCGCTCTTCGGGTCGACGAAGACGCGCGCGCCGCCGAGGTCGAGCACCTCGTCGAAGCGCGCCGGCGCCGGAGCCCAGTCCACGACGTAGGAGAGGCCCGAGCAGCCGCCGCCCTTCACGCCCACGCGCAGGCCGCCCTCCGGGGTGCCCTTCTGGGCGGCGAGCGCCCGGATCTGCTGGGCGGCGGGTTCGCTGATGGTGATGGTCGACATGTCTTCTCGCTCCTACAGCCCGGCCTTGAGCACGCCCTTCGAGACGAGCTCCTGGCGGTCGCCCTTGACGGTGTTCGCCTGCACGGTGGGCGCGACGCCGCGCTTCTTCTGGTAATCGGCGATGGCCGCCTTGATCGCGTCCTCGGCCAGCACCGAGCAGTGGATCTTCACCGGTGGCAGGTTCAGCTCCTGCGCCACGTCGGTGTTCTTGATGGCGAGCGCCTCCTCGACCGTCCGCCCCTTCACCCACTCGGTGACGAGGGAGGAGGAGGCGATGGCCGAGCCGCAGCCGAACGTCTTGAACTTGGCGTCCTCGATCACGCCCTGCTCGTTCACGCGGATCTGCAGCTTCATGACGTCGCCGCAGGCCGGCGCGCCGACGAGGCCGGTGCCGACGTCGGCCGCGTCCTTGTCGAGCGACCCGACGTTGCGCGGGTTCTCGGTGTGATCGATGACCTTGCTCGAGTACGACATCGGGCCTCTCCGGGCTCTTCTCGTGCGCACGCGCGTCAGTGCGCGTTCGTCCACTCCACCTGCGACAGGTCCACGCCGTCCTTCGCCATCTCGTAGAGCGGGGACATGTCGCGCAGCTTCTTCACCTTCGTCAGGAACAGGTCGACGACGTAGTCGACCTCCTCCTCGGTCGTGAACCGCCCCAGGCCGAAGCGGATCGACGAGTGGGCGAGGTCGTCGGAGACGCCCATCGCCCTGAGCACGTAGGAGGGCTCGAGGGAGGCGGAGGTGCAGGCCGACCCCGAGGAGACGGCCACGTCCTTCACCGCCATCATGAGCGCCTCGCCCTCGACGTAGGCGAAGGAAACGTTGAGGTTGCCGGGCAGCCGGTGGTCGAGCGAGCCGTTCACGGTGACGAGGTCGAGCCCGCGCTCGAGGCCGCGGCGCAGCTTCTCGCGGAGCGCCAGCACGCGCGCCGACTCCGCGGCCATCTCGGCGCCCGCCAGCTCGCAGGCCTTGCCCAGCCCGACGATGCCCGGCACGTTGAGCGTCCCGGAGCGGTAGCCGCGCTCGTGGCCGCCGCCGTCCAGCTCGGCGATGAGGCGGACCCGCGGCTTGCGCCGGACGTAGAGCGCCCCGACGCCCTTCGGCCCGTACATCTTGTGCGCCGAGATGGAGACGAGGTCGACGTTCAGCTTCTCCACGTCGAACGGCACCTTGCCCACCGTCTGCACCGCGTCGCAGTGGAAGGCCACGCCCTTCTCGCGGGTGATCCGGCCGATCTCCTCGATGGGCTGCAGCACCCCCACCTCGTTGTTGCCGTGCATCACCGAGACGAGGACCGTGTCGGGGCGGATGGCCTTGCGGACGTCGTCCGGGTCCACCCGCCCGTCCTTGCCCACCGGCAGGAACGTCACCTCGAAGCCCTCGCGCTCCAGGCGGTGCATCGCGTCGAGGACCGCCTTGTGCTCGGTCTTCAGCGTCACGAGGTGGCGGCCCTTCTCGGCGTAGAAGTGCGCGGCCCCCTTCACCGCCAGGTTGTCGGACTCGGTCGCCCCGCTCGTGAAGACGATCTCCTTCGGCGAGGCGCCGATGAGCTTTCCGATCTGCGCCCGCCCCGCTTCGACCGCCTCTTCCGCGCGCCACCCGAAGGCGTGGCTCTTCGAGGCGGCGTTTCCGAAATCTTCCCGGAAATACGGGAGCATGGTCTCGAGCACGCGCGGGTCGAGCGGCGTCGTCGCGTGGTAATCCATGTAGATGGGAATCTTCATCGCGCGCGCCGGTCTCTAGGAGTCAGAGGTGGAGGCCCAGGGTCCACGAAACGTGGACGGCCAGGGTCGAGTATAGAGACCTGGCGCGAGCGGTCAAGCGCCTCGAGCGCCAAGCGGTCGGCGCCGCTATGTTTTTTCAACACCAGGAGTTCTTCCCGGCATGAGGCTCTCGACGAGGTTCATCCTGGCGGCGGTCGCGTTCGCGGCCGTGCTCGCCCTGCCTCACCTGACCGCCAGCGGTGCGACCGGCGCCTCGAGCGACCTCGGCCTTTCCGCGTCGCTGGCGAGCGGATCGGTGGTCGCCTTCGCCATCGCCTTCGGCGGCGGCGTCCTCACCAGCCTCACCCCGTGCGTCTACCCGCTCATCCCGATCACCGTCTCGATCTTTGGCGCGAAGCAGTCGCGGTCGCGCGCCCAGGCGGTCGTGCTCTCGGCCCTGTACGTCCTCGGGATCGCCGTCACCTACTCCGCGCTCGGCGCCACGGCCGCGCTCACCGGGAAGGCGTTCGGGACGGTGATGCAGAACCCCTGGGTGCTGGCGCTCGTCGCCGCCGTGTTCGTGGCCATGGCTGCCTCCATGTTCGGGGCATTCGAGCTGCAGCTCCCCTCGTCCCTCCAGGCCCGGCTCTCCTCGGTGGGGGGCGCCGGCTACGCGGGGGCGCTCGGCATGGGCCTGGTCGCGGGCCTCATCGCCGCGCCCTGCACCGGGCCCGTGCTCGCCGCCGCCCTCGCCTTCGTGGCGACGAAGGGGTCGGTCGCGTACGGCGTCGGCATCATGTTCACGTACGCCCTCGGGATCGGGCTGCTCTTCTTCGTGCTGGGCGCGTTCTCGGTCTCGCTGCCCAAGAGCGGCCCGTGGATGGACGCGGTGAAGAGCGTCTTCGGCGTGGCGCTCCTTGCCATGGCCCTCGCCTACCTCAAGGACCTCTTCCCCGCGGTCCGCTCCGTCTTCTCTCCGGCGCCGGCGGCGGCATGGGCAGCCGCGGCGGTCGCCGCGCTCGGCGTTTTGGCCGGCGCCCTCTCCGGCGGCTTCGGCGGCTCGCCGGCGCACAAGCTGGCGAAGGCGGCCGGCGTGGCCATGACGGTGCTCGGGATCTTCTACGCCAGCGGCGTCGCCACGGCGCGGTCGTCGGCCTCGGCCGGCGGCGAGAGCCTCGCCTGGCTCGTGAACCAGGAGGTCGAGGGCCTCGCCCTCGCCCGCGCCGAGGGCAAGCCCGTCGTCATCGACTTCTGGGGCGACTGGTGCGCCGCCTGCAAGGAGCTGGACCATACCGCCTGGTCCGACCCGCGCGTGCAGGAGGAGGCGAAGCGCTTCATCACCATCAAGATGGACAACTCGGCCGACAAGATGGCGGACCCGAAGGTCGAGGCGCTCGTCAACGCCGCCTTCGAGAAGTACGCCATCCTCGGTCAGCCGACCGTCATCTTCATCGACGCCCACGGGCGCGAGCTGCCGGCGGAGTCGCGGGTGACGGCGGTGGTCGGCGCCGAGGAGATGCTGAAGCGCATGCGCGCGGTCGACAAGACGTGCGCCGCGGCGGTGGCCTGCCTCGCGCGCTGGTGAGGCGGGCGGCCGCGGCGAGGCCTGCGGTCAGCCGACGAGCAGACCCAGGACGACGATGCAGGCCTGCTCGATCCCGTAAGGCTTCGCCAGCCACGCCTTGACGTTGGGCGGCACGGTGCGCGGCTGCTCGCCCAGGCCGACCACCATCGCCGGGATGCTCCCCAGCAGCCGGTCGACGCTGAGGCGCGCCAGGAACGCGAGCCCGGAGATGCCCGGCAGCCGCTGGTCGCAGACGATGGCGCACGGCCGCTCGGCGCGGAGCAGGTCGAGGGCGGCGCGGGCGTCGCGCGCCGACACAGCGGGCACATCGACGCTCTCGAGCGCGTCCCGCATGGCCGCGGCCGCCTGCTCGTCGCAGCCCACCATCATGACGGGGCCGCGCGCGGCGGCCGCCGCACCTGGGAATGCTCGAGACATGCGGTGCCCTCGTCCCCTTCGCCGGCGTCGTGCGTCACTACGTCACACACGACACGACACGGCTGGATCCGGGAACGTGACAGCACCGTTCGGGGTGTCCCGCGCAAACGACCTTCAGGGCGCCGCCCTGTCCAGCTCAGCCGGGACGGTGCCCTCGATCAGCGTGGGCCGCCTGGCGTAGCTCGGCCCGGTCCCGGCCCGGCGCCGCGCCGGGCGGCGGCGGCGGCGGCGCAGGCTGGGCTGCAGCCTCGTCCGGCGCGACCTCGCCTGCGGCGTCCGACGTCGTCTTGCGGACGAGCTCCTTCCACGCCGCCTGCGCCGTGCCGTTGAGGGCGAACGGCTGGAGGAGGACGGCGTGGCCGCCGCCCTCGGGCCAGGAGAGCTTGGCCGTCGCCCAGCAGGTGAGGGGTGGCGTCGACGCCAGCTTCAGCTCCATGAGGACGTTCTCGGGGAGCGGCTTCGGCCCGGTCACCATGAGGTTCGTGGGGGCGATGGCCATCGCGCGGTAGCTCCGCGTCTCGCGGTTCGCGACCACCGTGACGGCGAACTCGACCGGCGTCGGGCCGGTGAGGAAGTGGTCGGCCGACTCCGGCTCGATGAGGCTCGGCTCGTCCGCCGGCGCCGGCCCCGCCCCCTCGAAGGAGGCGATGAACGCCGGGAGGCGCTCCAGCACGCGGAAGACGAGCTCGCACTCGGCCGCCCCGAGCGCGGAGATGGCGCCGAGGTCCTCGCGCGAGACCCAGGTGCGCCCGGAGATGAGCGCCACCACCTCGTCGGTCGCGGCGACGAGCTCGACCAGGCGCGGCTCGACCGCGCCGGCGGCGTCCTCCGAGTGATGGCGGGACACGACGTCGGAGACGACGGCGGGGAGCTCCCACTGCGCCGCGAGCACGAGCCCGAGCTCGACGTGATAGCGCTCCACCACCCCCACCCACTCCTCCAGCGGGCGCGGCCGGAAGCCCGGGTGCGCGCGCACGATCTCCTCGACGCAGGCGATCCCGATCATCTTGCCGAAGTCGTGGAGGAGGCCGCAGACGAACGCCTCCTCCGGCGACAGGTTGCGGCCCTTGGCCAGCTCCTGCGCCAGCGCCGCGGAGCCGAGCGCCTCGAGCCAGACGCGCCGCTTGAGCGCGGCCAGCGGGCCGGGGGCGCGCGCGTGCGTGCCGAGCCCGGAGGCGAGCGCGAGGCGCACGACCTCCTTCGCGCCGATGCGCGAGATGGCGCCGGAGAGGGACGCGACCGGCGTCCCCCGGCTGTAGAACGCCGAGTTCGCGGCGCGGAGCGTGTCCGCGGTGAGCGCCTGGTCGGAGGCGACGAGCTTCGAGAGCTCGTCCAGGCCGAAGTCGTCGCGCCGCACGAGCTCGTTCACGCGCATGGCGACGGCGGGGTACGGCGGGACCTTCACGGCGCCGCGGGAGACGAGGTCGACGATGGCGGCGTCGAGGTCGGGCTCGGGACGGCCCTGCTTCATGGGTTCGGCGGGGCACATGGTGCGCCAGCTTTTCAAGCGGCGTGCCCGGTGGGATCGCGTGCTCGCAGCGCTCCGGCCCGGTGGGATCGGCACCCGGGTCCGGCGGCCGCTGCGGCGGAGACCCGAGGTGGGTGCGGGCGCGGGCAGGTGGGGAAGAGGCTGCAGGCTTCAGGCTTCGGGGGCCCTGTAGCCCGTAGCCTGCAGCCCGTAGCCCAGCCTAGAAGATCCGGTACGTCAGGAGCGCCGCGATGTCGACCAGTGCCCGCGGCGAGTCGCTCGCGAACGGCGCGCCGGAGTACGACCAGAGCGCGCCGCCGCCGACGCGCGCGCCCGCGGACAGATCGCCCCACAGCGGCGTCTCGAAGGAGATCGCCCCGAGCACGCCGAGGGCGAAGCCGCCGCCGCGGGAGAAGGTGAAGGTGAAGGGCACGTCGACCCCGAGCGAGAGCAGGCCGCGCCCGGTCTGCGTGGAGGCGGCGAGGCCGGGCGTGGCGCGCACGCCGGCGTCGCTCTGGTTCGCGTCGTGGACCCAGGTGCTCCCGAAGTCGGCGTAGAAGCCACCCTTGGCCCGCCAGGAGACGGCGAGGTCGCCGGAGCGCCACGCGATCTGCCGGTAGAGGCCGCCGACGACGAGCTCCGTCGAGGCGACGTCGAACTCGAGCAGCGCGCCGGCGTCGGCGCCGTCGGAGAGCGCCTGGGCCCAGCCGGCCGACACCATGGTGAAGCCGGCCGAGAAGGCCGCCACGGACGATCCGGCGCCGAGCGTGTCGCCGCCCTGCAGGGAGGGGAAGTGCCGCGAGGACGGGACGGGAGCGGCCAGGGCGAGGGCGAGGAGCGCGGCGAGCATGGCGGGACGTCTTGTAGGACGTCTCGCCGAGAGCGATGGTGGACTCTCGGGGGGCGAAGCCACGTTCGATCGACGTCGGTTGACACCCCTTCCGCAGCGTCATAAGAAGACCCGCCCTTCGCCCAGGTGGCGGAATTGGTAGACGCACCAGATTCAGGGTCTGGCGGTCGCAAGGCCGTGGAGGTTCGAGTCCTCTCCTGGGCACTCGTTGCGAGGCACGCGGGCGACGCCGGTGGCTCACCGGGTCGCCCGCTCGCTTCTGGGGAGAGAGCCCGCGGGAGCGCCGTGCAGGCGACGGCGGGCCGCCGCTGCTTACCCTGGCGGTGAAGGGGGAGATCGCCATGAAGAGAACGGTTTTCGCGCTCGCCGCGTCCGCGGCCGCGCTCGTCGTCGGCTGCGCGCACGACTCGGGGAGCTACGCGCCGTCCGGCAGCACGTCGTCCAGCACCACCTCGCCGTCCAGCACCACCTCGTCGTCCAGCACCACGTCGTCGACCACCACGCCATCGTCGACCGGCGCCACCGCCTCCAGCACCAGCCCGTCGTCGAACGACGCCGCGTCCTCGAGCGCCACCCCGCCGTCGGGCGCGGCCGCAGGTACGGCCGCCGGCGCGTCGGCACAGGCCGCGGCGACGCCGTCACAGTCCGGCAGCAGCTCGGACATGAGGCAGACGATCGACTGCCCGGCCTCCGCGCTGGCGCAGGCCGAGAAGTCGCTGCCCCCGTCGAGCGCCGTGGGGACGCCGGGGGGCACCGGGAGCGGGAGCGGCGCCGAGGCCGTCCAGGGCCAGGGCCAGATGCAGCGCGTCGAGGGCCAGATCACGCAGATCGACTCGAGCAGGACGGCGCGGGGGATCGAGGTCAACGGGGTGAAGCTGTGGGTGGAGCCGTCCACCCCGGTCCTCCTCGACTGCCAGCAGTCCTCGGTGGCCGAGCTGAAGGAGGGGACCCCGGTGAAGGCGACGTACGAGCAGAAGAACGGGCGGAACATCGCCAAGGTGGTGGAGGCCCGGAACAGGTAGCTCCCGGGCGCGAGGCGACGGCGCCGGACGCGCCCGGCGCCACGGAGGGCGCGGGGACGCGCGCGACGGTCGGGGTGATGGTCCCTCCCTCACCCCGAAACGCGCGTTGACCTGCGCCCCCCGTTTGCATATTCATGCACGGCGCATGAATGCCCTCTCGACCGCGGTGGTGGGCGCGTCCGGCTACACCGGCCTGGAGCTGACCAGGTACCTGGCGCGGCACCCGCGGCTGCGGCCGGTGGCGCTCCTCTCCGACCGCTGGTCGGGCGAGCCGGCGGGCAGCCGCCTCCCGCTTCCCGCGCCGCTCGCGGCGTTGCGCTACGGCGCGCTCGCCGACGCGGCCGCGGTCGACGCCGAGCTGGCGTTCCTCGCGACCCCGGCCGAGGTCTCCGCCGACCTCGCCCCGAAGCTCCTGGCGCGCGGCGTGAAGGTGGTCGACCTCTCCGGCGCCTTCCGCCTCGAGGACCCGGGCCTGTTCCCGCGCTGGTACGGCTTCGAGCACCCCGCCCCGGCGCTCCTCGCCGAGGCGCGCTACGGCCTCCCCGAGCTGGCGCGCGAGAAGCTGCGCGGCGCCCGGCTCGTGACGAACCCCGGCTGCTACGCCACCGCCACGGCGCTGGCGCTCGCGCCGCTCGTCCGCTCCGGCCTCGTCCTCGCCGACGGGATCGCGGTCGCCGCCATGAGCGGCGTCACCGGCGCGGGGCGCAAGGCGACCGAGGACTACAGCTTCTGCGAGATCGACGAGGACCTGCGCGCCTATCGCCTGGCGAAGCACCAGCACGTGCCCGAGATCGAGCAGACGGTGGCGCGGTTTGCCGGGCGCTGCGGCCCCATCTCCTTCGCGCCGCACCTCGTCCCCATCCGCCGCGGCATCCTCGCCACCTGCACGCTGCGGCTCGCGCCCGGCGCCGCCGCCGGCGAGGTGGCGCGGGCACTCGAGGCCGCCTACGCCGGGGAGCCCTTCGTGCGCGTGCTCGCGCCGGAGAAGGTCGCGGTGAAGGACGTCGTCCGGACGAACCTCGCCCACGTGGGCGTGGCCGTGGACGCGCGCGCCGGCGCCGCGGTGGTCGTCTCGGCCATCGACAACCTGGTGAAGGGCGCCGCCGGCCAGGCGGTGCAGGCGGCGAACGCCGCCCTCGGCTGGGACGAGGCGCTCGGCCTCGACCTCCTCGGCGGCTAGGAGCCTCCCGTGCGCATCCCGAGGGGGTTTCGCTTCGCCGGCGCCGCCGCGGGCCTGAAACCGCAGCGCCGCGACGTCGCGCTCGTGGTCTCGGACGTCCCGGCCGCCGCCGCCGGCGTCTTCACCCGCAACCGCGCCGCCGCCGCGCCGGTGCAGGACGCCCGGCCGCGCGTGCCCGCCGAGGGCATGCGGGCCGTGCTGGTGAACTCGGCCAACGCCAACGCGCTCACCGGGCCGAAGGGCCTGGAGGACGTCCAGGCGCTGCGCGGCGCGGTGGCGCAGGCGCTCGGCGTGCAGAAGCGCGCGGTGCTCACCGCCTCGACCGGCGTCATCGGCCAGCGGCTGCCGGTGGGCAAGGTGCTCGACGCGCTCCCCGCGCTCGTCGCCGCGCTCGGCGACCACGCCGAGAACGCCGCCGAGGCCATCATCACCACCGACACGCGCCCCAAGCTCTCCTGGCGCGAGGTGACGCTGGGCGGGAAGACGGCGACGCTGGCCGCCATCTGCAAGGGCTCGGGCATGCTCGCCCCCCAGCTCGCCACGGTGCTGTGCGTGGTCGCCACCGACGCGGCGGTGACCCCGCGCGTGCTGCAGGACGCGCTCGGCCGCGCCGTCTCCCGCACCTTCAACATGGTGAACGTGGACGGCGACACCTCCACCAACGACTGCGTGCTGGCGCTCGCCAACGGCCTCGCCGGGAACCCGCGCATCGCCGACCCGGGCGACGACCTCACCACCTTCGAGAACGCGCTGGCCGACCTGTGCGGCGAGCTGGCGCGCGCCGTGGCCGCCGACGGCGAGGGCGCCACGCGCATGGTCGAGGTGGTGGTGACGGGCGCGCCCTCGGAGGAGGCGGCGCGCGACTGCGCCACCGCCGTCGCCGGCTCGCCGCTCGTCAAGGCGGCGCTCTTCGGCGCCGATCCGAACTGGGGGCGCATCCTGGCCACGGTCGGCGCGCGCGCCGGCTCGCGCGGCTGGCCCATCGACCCGTTCCAGGCCAGGGTCTCGATGCAGGGCGTGGCCGTCTTCGAGGGCGGCTCGCCGCTCGAACTCGACCGCGAGGCGCTGCGGGCGCGCCTGCGCGAGCCGCGGGTCGACGTGCTCGTGGAGCTCGCCGACGGCGAGGCGCGCGCCACCGCCTGGGGGTGCGACCTCTCCTACGAGTACGTGCGGATCAACGCCGACTACCAGTCGATGATCGTGCAGCAGCCGGACGGCATGCTGGCCAAGGACGAGCGGGTCGCGAACTACAGCCCCGCCTTCAAGCGCACGCTCCTGGTCGAGGCGCTCAAGTACATCGCCGCCTTCTCCGGGCAGGTGGCCGTCCTCAAGTACGGCGGCGCGGCCATGGTGAAGGACAGCCTCAAGGAGGCCTTCGCCGAGGACGTCATGCTCCTCAAGCGCGTGGGCCTGAAGCCGGTGGTGGTCCACGGCGGGGCGCTCGAGATCAACAAGACGCTGGAGCGGCTCGGGGAGCGCAGCGAGTTCGTCGACGGGCTGCGCGTCACCGACGCGGCCTCGCTGCCGGTGGTGGAGATGGTGCTCACCGGCAAGGTGAACCAGGAGCTGGTGGCGCTCCTCAACGCGCGCGACGCGGGCGCGGTCGGGCTCTCCGGGAAGGACGGGCGGCTCCTCGAGGCGAAGCGGCTCGTCCACGAGAGCGGCCGCGACCTGGGCTCGGTGGGCGAGGTGTCGCGCGTCAACGCCGAGTTCCTGCGCATGCTGCTCGACAAGGACTACGTCCCCGTCATCTCGCCCATCGGCCTCTCCGGGGACGGGAAGAGCCTCAGCATCAACGCCGACGACGTGGCCGCCCACGTGGCGGCGGCGCTGGGCGCGAAGAAGCTCATCTACCTCACCGACGTCCCGGGGATCCTGGAGTCGTCGCCCGACGGCGAGCTGGTCCGGCAGGTGACCGCCGACGACCTGCGCCGCCGCCTCGCGGCCGGCTCGATCACCGGCGGCATGAAGATCAAGGCGCACTCCATCCTGGAGGCGCTCTCGGGCGGCGTCGAGCGCGTGCAC